>JAABPV010000022.1 GCA_011391865.1 Desulfobulbaceae bacterium
CTGGTTCGGTGAGTTGTGTGTAATGCTTCATGTGCGCTCCTCTTGCTTGGCGGTGAGAATTGAGCCATCATGTTACCATAACTCACTCTTTTCTCAACTCAGCAAAAGTTGCACTTACAACTTGAATCCACGCCAAGAATCAACGCTTCATGCAGCTGCTCGGCCTGCCCGCCAAAGAATGGGCTTTATCCGGCTGCGCTGTCGGCATTCCAAAACAGATTCCGACAGCGCGGGAAGAACGAACAGCAGAAGATTTCATCTCGTGGCTGAACTGAAGCATATTTTCAGGATAATCCTTTCAAATACACTATTCGGCAATGAAACAACTCATCCGCATCGGCACCCGCGCCAGCCTGCTGGCCGTCACGCAGTCCACTTGGGTTAAGAATCAGATTGAACGGCAGCATCCCGGCACCACGGTGGAGTTAGTCAAGATCATCACCAAAGGCGACAAGATTCTTGATGTGCCGCTGGCGAAAGTGGGTGGCAAGGGGCTGTTTGTCAAAGAAATTGAAGACGCGCTGCTGGACGGGCGGGTTGATCTGGCCGTGCATTCGATGAAGGATGTGCCTGCCGAGCTGCCTGCGGGCCTGCATGTCGCCATTGTGCCGGAGCGCGAGATTCCTTTTGATGCCTTCATCTCGGTGAAATGCAAGTCCTTGGCCGAACTGCCGCAGGGCGCGGTGATCGGCACGTCCAGCCTGCGGCGCAAATCGCAGCTTGCTGCGCTGCGGCCTGATTTGGAGATCAAAGACCTGCGCGGCAATCTCGACACCCGGCTGAAAAAGCTGGATGAGGGCGTGTATGACGCGATCATTCTTGCGGGCGCGGGATTGAACCGTTTGGGAATGCAAAATAGAATCACCGCGCTGTTTTCGCCGGAGCAGATGCTTCCGGCTATCGGCCAAGGCGCGTTGGGCATTGAGCTGCGCGAGGCGGACAACGATTTGCTGGCCGGACTTCAGTTTCTTCATCATGCGGACACGGCGGCGGCTGTGACGGCGGAACGGGCTTTCCTTCTTCGTCTGGAAGGCGGCTGCCAAGTGCCGATTGGCGGCTTTGCGACTGTTGCAGGCGGCACGGTGCAATTGACCGGACTTATTGCATCCTTAGATGGCGAGAAGGTTTTTAAAGAGCAGCTTGCCGGGCCGGTTGCAGAGGCTGCAAAGATCGGAAAAACTTTGGCTGAGAAGTTGCTGGCCGCCGGCGGAAAGGCGGTGTTGGATGAGGTGTATGCGGGGTGAAAAGAGCAATCGTTCCTGCGCCGGAGCGCGGGAACGAGTAACGGTTACTTATTTTTGGTAATGGTGATTTACTCCTTCACATCCCCAGCGTCACCTTCTTCAAATACTCCGCCGTCACATCCGTGACGACAGTCTTTGCGCAATCCAAAGTAAATTTTCCGACGTTCTTCAGATGCTGGCGCACAGCCGGTTCATTCTGCTGCTGGGCGGCCTGCGCGGCTTTGGCAACGTCCTCGGCGGCGGCGCGTTGTTCCGGGGTTTTCGCGCTGCGCTGCATTTCCTCGTGCAGGCGGGAAAGGTCTGCGGTGATTTGCTGAAAGGTGTTGCCGGAAGCGGAAGCGTTTTTTCCCATCGCGCCAGTTTGTCCGTAATTATTGTACGTGTCTCCCATTTTCTTCAAATCCTCTATTGATGGAGTTTTTTTGATGAGCTGATCGATAAAATTATTTTGCCGTTCTATTAATCGGTTTTTCTCTTCATTTTCCTGCATTAAATACTCAATCGTCTTTTCATAAATTTCCGTGACACTTTTCCTTGCCGCATCCACATAATCCAAGCGGCAAACCGTGAACGTGGCGTGCGGTTCGCCGCGTTTATCGAAATTGACCAGCTCCAACGAAAACTCTTTGTGCCGCTCGTTGACAGCCTGCACCACCCGGTCCATGATCAGCGGGTCAAGCGGCGTGAAGCCCTGCTCGAAGATATACTCGAAGGTTGGAAGCTGCTTGTATAATTCCTCAAATTCTCCGGGGCGGAAATCGCGGTCGGGCGGGGTGCGCTGCTCTCCGGCCTCGTCCCAATAAACGTAATCGCAGCGAATGCCATCAATAATCCAGTTTTCCCGTGCGCTGCCGTAGAGTTTTGCACCGGTTATATCTGCGCTTCGCAAATCGGCTTGCAATAGATTGGTTTCTCGTAAATCTACGCCGCGCAGATCAAAATTAACAAGACGTGTAGCTTTTAAATTTTTGCCTTTCAAGGAAAGGATTTTGTTGCAGCATCCGCCGTGGACCAGCAGCATAAAAACGTCATAGTCAGAAAGCAGAGTTTCTTTAAATGTTTCTTTAACCCATTTAAATATCTTTAATTCATTTTCACCACATAAACCCATCTCATAAAAATTTTCTGTATTATGAGAATATTTTTTATGTATACTCTCTACGTTAATAGAGATGTTTCTCCATGATGTATAAGATAGATTTGCTTGATGAAATCTTATCGATTCATCAATAAATACACCTTTAAAGGTTGAACCAGTAAGGTCAGAATCAACAAAATTGCAATATCCAACAAACTTGGCTCCAGTAAAATCAGTGCCGCGAAAATTTGCCCTGCGAAAGTCCAGCCCGTTCAGCCTTGCCCCGCTCAAATCAATCTTCGTATCAGGGTTCTCCTCGCGCCATTTGTTCCACGCCGCCACACCTTGCTCCAGTATCGCCAACTGTTCTTTGTTTGCCATTTCGCACACCCTGTAGGAAAGTTCACCCGCCTCGGTTCACGCCTGCGCCGCCCCGTTCCCCGTTTCCATCGCCCCAAATTCAATTGGAATCAAGGCGATTCCAATTGAATTTGCCCTGATTCACACTGAAATCGTCCCGTTTTCGACCGGAATCAGCCTGATTCAAATTGAAATCGCTCTGATTTACACTTGAATTGCCCCAATTTCAATTGAAATTGCCCCGATTCACACTTAAATCGGGACGATTTAAACGTAAATCGGCTTGATTCCAGTGTGAATCGCCCTGATTTCAATTGAAATCGGAGCGTTTTAAGTGTAAAACGGCCCGATTTAAACGAACAACACAACAGATAAAACCGTAAAAATTCAGATTCTTGCCGCGTCCGGCCTTGTAAGGGCGGTTCGCGAACCGCCCTTACCGTAAACCCCCTACTTCACCTGTTCAAACTTGCCTTCCTTGACCGTGTACATCGTATAGCCCACGCCGGTGGCATCGCCCCGCTCGTCAAACATGATCTCGCCAAAGGGCGTGACCGCGATCTTCGTGCGCAGGGCCTCTTTCAGCCCCTTGACATCGAACTTTTCCGCCTTTTCCGCCGCATTGGTCAGGGCGATGGCCGCCGCCACCGCGTTGTCGAAAAACGCGCCCGGCTCCTCGCCGTACTTGTCCTTATACGCCTTGCGGTACTGCTTTGTCACCGGATTTTCAGAAACATCCGCCGGGCCGGTGGCGTACACGCCCTCAGCGTATTTGCCCGCCACCTTGAGGAAGGTCTCGTCCTTCACCCCGTCGTCGGAAATGAACAGGGTTTTCATCTGCTTCTTGCGCATCTGGGTGACAACTTTCGAGGCTTCCGGGTGATAGCCGCCGTAAACCACCGCATCGGCGCGGGCCATTTTGATTTTCTGAACAATGGCCGAATAATCCACCGCGCCCGGCGTGATGCCCTCGAAGAGCACCACTTCTGCCAGCGCGCCTTTGCGGATTGCCTCCTGCGCGTCTTCCGCCAGCCCTTTGCCGTAATCGCCTTTGTCATGAATAATGGCGATTTTCCGCGCCTTCAGCGTGTCCGCCGTGAATTCGACAATTGCGGCGGCTTGGGCGTTGTTGGGAGCAATGGTGCGGAAGAAAGTCGGGTATTTGCCGCTCAAAGTCAGGTCGCTGTCTGTGGCCGAAGGCGACATGACGATCACGTCCGCCTCGGTGTAAATGGGCAACGCCGCTTTGGTCGCGCCGGAGCAGATGTGGCCGATGACCATCTTCGCTCCGGCGGAAACTAATTTGGCAGCGGTGTTTGCCGCCACTTCTGGCTTGCAAGTGTCGTCCTCAATCAGCAGCTCGACCTTGGCGCCGTTGATGCCGCCCTTGGCGTTGACAGCATCGGCCACAAGCTGCGCGGCCCGCGCTGTCGGCAGGCCGTAAGAGGCCAGATCGCCGCTGTGCGCTCCGGCCACGCCGATTTTTATCACCGGATCAGCGGCGAAAGCGTTGCCCGCCAGCGCGGCGGCGATGCAAAGCAGCAAAGTTGTTTTGGAAAAATGCACGGTGTCCCTCCTTGTTGAAAGAATAAAATGACGGTTTCTGACGGTCTTGCGCCGCCCGCGTTGCAAAGCGGGCGGCAATCTGCTATCTTTTCACACCGCCGGAAAAAATGCACCATAAAATTGCAAAGACACGTGAACTCATGAACCAAAATTTTTATCAGAATCTCGGCAGACCGCTCTCGCCGCTCTACAGCTTTGCCATGCGCCTGCGCGAGCAGTTTTATGTCAACGGCGTGCTGGCCTCAACCGCGCTTGACGTGCCGGTGATCAGCATCGGCAATCTGACGCTGGGCGGCACCGGCAAAACTCCGTTAGTGCAGCATCTCGCCCGTCTGCTGCAACGCAGCGGCTTTCATCCTGCAATCATCAGTCGGGGCTACGGCGGCGCGACCAAGGAGCGGATCAACATTGTTTCCGACGGCGGCAGACCGCTTTTGGATGCGGCCTTTGTCGGCGATGAGCCGCGAATGCTGGCGGAAACGCTGCCCGGCGTGCCGGTTCTGACTGGGATTGTCCGCAAGCTGCCTGCGGCCAAGGCCGTGGAGATGGGCGCGGATGTGCTGCTGCTGGATGACGGCTTTCAGCATCTTGCTGTCCGCCGCGATTTGGATTTGGTGCTCTTCAGCGCCGACAGATTGGCGGGCAATTCGCGGGTCTTTCCCGGCGGCGACCTGCGCGAGCCAGTGCGTGCGCTCTACCGCGCCAACGCTTTCGTTCTCACCGGCGCGGATGAAAGCAACATTGCGCGGGCGGTCAGCTTCCGCAATCTGCTGCATGAGAAATTCCCAAACAGGCCGGTCTTTTTCAGCGGCAGCCGCCCGGTCGGCTTTGTCCGGCAGATAAAGGATGGCCGGAGGCTGCCAGCGCAGGCAGATGATCTGGCAGGCCGCCGCTGCTTCGCTTTCTGCGGCATCGCTCGACCGGAGAGCTTCCAGAAAACTTTGCAGCAGCTGGCCATCGAGCCTGCGGCCTTCAAAGCTCTGCCCGATCATCACGCCTATAAAGAGCAGGCCGTGCAGCAGCTCATTCATGCGGCGGAAAAGGCCGGGGCCGACTGCCTGCTCTGCACGGAAAAGGATTTGGTGAAACTGCGCGGCTTCGCGCTTGCACTGCCGCTCTATGGCGTGATCATGCAGGCCGCGCCGGAATCCGGTTTGGACAAATTAGCTCTGGACTGCGCCAGCCAGCGGTTGCCTGCTCCGGCGTAGTGTGGCAGAAAGCACACAGCTACCGGGGTATTTTTTTACTGTGTGCTATTTGCCACAGTCGCCTTGCCACGCCGCCGTTTCGGCCTCTTTTTTTATCCGGCTGAATCTTTTTGAGAATTGTTCTCCTTTGCCGCCAAATGCAGAAAAACAAATTTTTGGCCGGATTTTTGCATGAGAAAGTGATACAAAAGAAAGAGCGAGACAAAAACAACAGGGCGGCAGCCCGGCACAAGGTGAGAACATGGCATTCAACCTCGACCCGCATCAGCACACATTAGAACGCGCTGTGAGCTGCTGCGGCATCGGTCTGCACTCCGGCAAGACCGTGAATCTGACGCTCAAACCGGCGGCGGAGCACAGCGGCATCACCTTCCGCCGCACCGACTTGGGCAGGAAAAACCCGGTTCCGGCCCGCATGGAGCAGATTGTTGACACCACCTTGGCCACCACCATCGGCAACGGCGGCGAGCGCGTCTCGACCACCGAGCATCTGCTGGCCGCCCTGCGCAGCGCAGGCGTGGACAACGCTGAAATCGAGCTGGACGGCGGCGAAGTGCCGATCATGGACGGCAGCGCAGGCCCCTTTGTCCGCCTCCTGCAAAGCGTCGGCCTGAAACGTCAGCGCGCCCTGCGCAAAGTGCTGCGCATCACCAAGCCGGTCTCCTGCGTTTCCGGCGACAAGTTCATCCGCATCGAGCCATACGACGGCTTCAAGATCACCGGCAGCATCAGCTTCGGCACCGAGCTGATCAGCGAGCAGAGCTGCTCCATTGAGCTGACCGCTGAACGCTTCGCCCAAGAAATCGCTGATGCCCGCACCTTCGGCTTTGTCGAGCAGGTCGAGGAGCTGTGGCGCAACGGCCTCGCCCTTGGCTGCACCCTTGAAAATGTCATCGCCATCCACTGGAACCGCCGCCGCGTCCTCAACGAGGACGGCCTGCGCTTCGAGGACGAGTTTGTCCGTCACAAGGTTCTAGATTTGATCGGCGATTTAGCTTTGCTCGGCAGCCCGGTGCTTGGCCATGTCATCGCCAGCCGCTCCGGCCACGCCCTGCACCACAGTCTGATGCAAGCCATTGCCGACTCCCCTGACTGCTGGGAGCACGTCGAGTTCCGCAAGCCGGGTCAGCCCCATGCAATCACCCCCCCGGCAAAACCCCGGCGGAAGAGACTGCCTGTCTCCCTTCCGGGCTTGCTGTTCCCCGCCGCCGCTCCTGCGCCCTGTCCGGCCTGAAGCGGCACCTGTTCTGGTTGTTGCTGCACCGCTGTTTGTTTCTTCTCTCCTTGCCCGCTGGCCTTCCGCAGCCAGCGGGCTTCTTTTTGTCCTTTCCGCAGGCAGCGAAAATCAGGGATGCTTTTTTCGTCCGGGCTGGTATGATACGCGCAGCCGGAAGCGCGTTCATGCGCGGCTGGCATGACTTCAGGAAAGATATTCAATGGCTGCGCTGCTCAACGAATATATCCGCCCGTGGAAGCTCGCCACGCTGGCTGTCGGGATTGCTCTGCTGGTTCTCGGCTCTTTCTATCTCCCCGCGCCTGACTGGGACATTCCGATCAGCTTCATCATGGCCATTCTGACGTACCTTGCCGCGCCGTGGAGTCTGCGCGTTGTGCTGGAACAACGCTGGAAACTTTGGCCCGCAATGCTGCTCGTCACGTGGTTTTCCGTGGACGGCTGCTATTGGCTCTACTGGCATTTCAAGAATCCTTTTGTGCTGGAGCAGATGCGGGCGGCGAACTTCGCCGCATCGCTCCCGCTCTACGGCATCTGCGGCGGCATCTGGCTCTATCGCGGCAGCCTGCGCGAGCTGACGAAGGAACTTTCGAGCATATTACATCATTCTAAGGAGAAACAATGACAGCACTGCAATCTGTCGGCATGATCGGCGGCGGCCAGATGGGCGAAGCCCTGATCAAAGGGCTGACCGCATCCGGCTTATCTGAGGCGGCCAACATCATCGTGGCCGAGCCGTCCGCGCCGCGCCGCGAATATCTGGAAAAGACCTATCAGGTCAGAACCACGGACTCCGCCGCCGTGCTGACCAAAGCAGCTCAAATCATCATTCTCGCGGTCAAGCCGCAGATCATGGAGCCGGTGCTGAACCTCTACCGCGAGCACCTTGGGCCGGGGCATCTCCTCATCTCCATCGCTGCGGGCGTGACCATCAGCCAGATGGAACGCGGCCTTGGCAGCAGCACGATGCGCATCATCCGGGTTATGCCCAACACGCCCGCGCTGGTGCTGGCCGGAGCATCGGCGATGAGCGGCAACAAAAACGCCAGCCGCGAGGACATGGCCCTCTGCGGCCAGATCTTCTCGGCAGTCGGCACTTGCGTGGAGGTCGCGGAGAACCTGCTGGATGCCGTCACCGGCCTGAGCGGCTCCGGGCCGGGCTACGTCTTCACCTTCTTGGAGGCGCTGATCGACGGCGGGGTGCTGGCGGGCATTCCCCGGCCTTTGGCCGAGCAGCTTGCCCTGCAAACCCTCTATGGTTCAGCCAAATTGGCCTTGGAAACGGGCGAGCCAGCAGCGGTGCTGAAAGGCCGCGTCACCTCGCCGGGCGGCACCACCATCGCGGGCCTTCAGGTCATGGAGCGCGACGGCCTGCGCGGCACCGTTATGGCCGCAGTCAAGGCGGCGACAGACCGCTCGAAAGAGCTGGGCAAGTAAAGCAGGGCATGAACATTCGCCGCGTCGGCATCATCATCCGCAAGGATTCTCCGGCGGTGCGGCAGGTCGGGCTGAAGCTGGCGGAATGGTTCGGCCTACGCGGCGTGCAGGCCGAGCTGGACCGGATCGAGCCGGGCATGGATATGCTGACCATCCTCGGTGGCGACGGCACCCTGCTGCACGTGGCGGATCAGGCGGCCCGGCTGGAGATTCCGGTCATCGGCATCAATCTGGGCCATCTCGGCTTTCTCACCGAGGTGGCGGCTGAAGAAATGCACCCGGCCTTGGAGGAAGTGCTGGCCGGGCGGGTGCAGATTGAAGAGCGGATGATGCTGCGGACACAGCTCGTGGACAGCTGCGGCACCCCGCTTGACCGGCCCCGTTTCGCCCTCAACGAGGCGGTGATTCTCAAGGGCAGCACGGAGCCGCTGCTGCGCCTTTGCTGCTGGGCCGATGAAGACTACGTCGCCACCTACAAAGCAGACGGTCTGATCATCTCCACCCCTACTGGCTCCACCGCCTACAACCTCTCCGCAGGCGGCCCAATTGCCCACTCTGGCCTGCACGCCATCCTGCTCACGCCAATCTGTCCCTTCATGCTCGAATCGCGACCTGTGCTGCTGCCGCCGCAAGCCAAAGTCACGGCCAAGCTGGCCAAGCCTGCGGAGCGGGTCAAGGTGATGGTGGACGGCGTGCTGACAGCCGTCTTGCAGGACGGGCAGTTCCTCACGGCGGAGGCAGCGGCCAAGCCCCTGCGCCTGATCAGCTCGCCGCACAAAGGCTATTTCGCCATCCTCCGCAGCAAGCTCAACTGGGCCAGCTGCGACTGCGGCAGTCCCTCCCCTCCGCACCTGCTGCGATAGTTGTTGACCAAGCAGGATCAAAGGCACCATTCTATGACTGAATGCAGCATTATCATTGTGACCTTTAACGGTCTGCACACGTTCACCATCCCTTGTTTGCGCAGCGTGCTGGATAAGACCGACGAAGATTTTGAAATCATCGTGATTGATAACAATTCCAATGATGGAACGCAGGATTACCTCAGAGCATTGTCTGCCGATGAGCCGCGTTTGAAATATATTCTAAACGCAACGAACCGAGGATTTGCTGGCGGCAACAATGATGGTTTGAACGCAGCGGCAGGCGACATCATCGTGCTCCTGAATAGCGACACGCAGGTTTCAGAAAGCTGGCTGACAGTCATGCGTTCTGCACTCCTGTCAGATCATTCAATTGGCCTGCTTGGTCCAGTCACCAACGCGGCGGGAAATGAACAAAAAATATTCACCGTCGGCGCAACGCCAGAGGAGATTTTGGCGGAAGGGCGAATGTGGACAGAGGCCAGTGCGGGAGACCGTTTTGAAACCGCGCGGCTCAGTTTTTTCTGCGTTGCCATGCGTCGAGATGTCTTCAACGCCACAGGCCCGCTGGATGAACGGTACGGGCTTGGTTTCTTTGAGGATGATGACTATTGCATCCGTGTCAGAAAAGCAGGGTATAGTCTGTCGTGCTGCGAGGATGCGTTTGTGTATCATCGCGGTAGCGCCTCGTTTGACAAGGTGCCGTGCCATGTAAAAAATCTGCTGAAAAGAAACAAGAAGATATTGGAGCAGAAGTTTGGCAGGAAATACCAATCCGCGCACCCAAGAGAGCTGCATAGTGCTTTAGCCGCTTCTTATTTAAAGGAAGACGGATGCAGCCAGAAAACACTGTTTAAAGTTGCCAACAAGCTGCATTTGATCCGAGCAATGCGTCCGAAAAATCTGCTCAAGAAGTGGATGTTCACGAGAAGGATTCGCAAGATGCTGACAAGCTGCGGCCATGCCGACCCCTCGCTGGCCGCGCTCATTCAAAAGCATCTGCACGATTGAAGCATCGCCGCCAAGGCTGACCAAGCCTCTGTGGCTGCGGCAGCCGCCCCTCCCTCTCTGTCTCAGCATATTAAACCCCCTACGCCCGCCGCGCCTTAAGTAGGGGCGAAAAATCTTTCGCCCCTACTGCTTCTATATTTTCGCCCCTACTATTTCCATACGCACGCGACCACACCCACGACACAACGCTGACCATGCTCGCGGTTGTCCCCTGAGCATGGTCAGGGTCGGACGCTGAGCATGGTCAGGGTTGTCCCCTGACCATGCTCGCGTGTTTCCAATTTGCCTCTTGCGGCATCTATCAGGAAGGTTTACTCTGCAAACATGCGCTGCTGGCAATCCGTCATGCAGCTGATCATTCAACGTAAGGAGTAGATCATGCCGATTCAATACAAGGTGCTTCCGAACTTGCTGACCAATCCGCCTTCATACGTGGCAAGGCCGATAGCCCAGAACACGCTCGATTACGACACGCTGGCCGCGCAGATCAGCCTGCACAACCCGACCATTCCGGCGGACACAGCCAAGGCTGTTTTGGAGGCCTTCCGCGAGGAGGTGATCCGCCAGCTTGCCAACGGCAACACCATCAATTTGTACGGTTTTGTCGCATTTGTTGCCTCAATGCCTGTCCGGCTGGCGCAGCCTTCTGACAGTCTGCCGACTAATCCTGTTGACGTGAAGGCCAAGCCTTCTGTGGTGCTGAAGCAGAAAGTCGCGCAGCAGGCGACGTATCTGCGCCTGCCGTATGCGGAGAAGTCGCCGGATATCAGCGCAACCTATGATACAAACACGAATATTGCCAACTGGATCCGCGAGGATAACGGCTTCCGTTTAGACGGCGCGAACATCGGCTTTGACGCGGCAGATCCGGCTCAAGGCGTGTTCCTGACCGATGCGGACGGACGCATCATGCAGCAGACCAAAATCAGTCTCAACAATCCCTCGAAAATCATTATCACGCCTGATTTCGGCAAGAAGCATTCTGCGCCGCCGAACGTCGAGAAGACCATTGCCGTGCGGTCGCGCTATACGGAGAATGGCCAGCTGCGCACGGGCGAGTATTCCAAGCGTCTGCGCTCAACTAACACAGTCACGCAGGCGCAGCCCAAGCTCTTTGTGGTCGGCAACGATGCAGACGGCCCACTGGTCGTGACCGGCTATGCCGGCGAGCAGATCCTGTGCCGGTTTGAGGCGGTCTACCGCACGGACGGCAAGATTTCCCTTGCTGTCGGCCCGCTGGCAGGAACTCTCGGCCAAGCACTAATTCTGCCGCCTGACGGAGCGGCCATAACGCTGGCCGGATTAGCTGCGCCGGTGACAGTGAGTTGGATCAACAGCGACTCATACGATCTCTTTGTCGCCAGCCTGCTGTCCTATGGACGATATATGCTGGAAGTCTGCAATCTTTCGCCCTTCAGCGCATAAACAAGGAGCCTGCTTGTCATGATCAGAGTAGCCATTGCCCAAATTGTCAACGGCCAGCATCTGGAAGAAGCGCAGATGACCGCCGTTATGCAGGAAATCATGAGCGGCCAGGCCACGGACGCGCAGATCGGCTCCTTCATCACGGCCTTGCGCATGAAGGGCGAAACCATTGATGAAATCACCGGCGCGGTGCGGGTGATGCGCGAGAAAGCCACCTTTGTCGACACCGGCATCGACACGGCTAAGGATGTGCTCTTCGACATCGTCGGCACGGGCGGCGACGGCTCCGGCACCTTCAATGTCTCTACGACCTCGGCCTTTGTCATCGCCGGAGCGGGCGTGTTCGTTGCCAAGCACGGCAACCGGGCCGTGTCCTCGCACTGCGGCAGCGCAGATGTGCTGGAAGCCTTGGGCGCAGACTTGAACATGCCGCCGGAGCGCGTGGCCGAGTGCGTGCGCACGGTCGGCATCGGCTTCCTCTTCGCGCCCCTGCTGCACGGCGCCATGAAGCACGCCATCGGCCCGCGCCGCGAGCTGGGCATCCGCACCATCTTCAACATCCTCGGCCCGCTGACCAATCCATCCCGCACCAATGTCCAGCTCACCGGCGTGTTCGCCAAGGAGCTGACCGCGCCCATCGCCCACGTGCTGGCCCGTCTGGGCATGAAACGCGCTCTGGTGGTCTGGGGCGAAGGTGGCATGGACGAGCTGACCGTGACTGGCACGTCATATGTCGCTGACGCGCACGACGGCAAGGTGGAAAGCTACATGGTCACGCCAGAGGAAGTCGGCCTGAAGCGGGCGGATTCCGCTGATATCAAAGGCGGGAAAACAGCGGAGGAGTCGGCGGAGCAGGTGCGGGCCGTGCTGCATGGCACACCTGGCGCGAAGTTAGACATGGTGCTGCTCAACGCAGGCGCAGCCCTGATGGCGGCAGGCAAGGCCGATGACCTGCGCGGCGGCGTTGATCTGGCGCGAAAAGTCATCGCCAGCGGCGCGGCGTTGCAGAAGTTGGAGGCGTTTGCGGACTTCTGCAAGGCCGCGTAGCAGCAGGGGCACGCTATGGCGTGCCCTTCCCTTTCTCGGCGCATGAACGCCGCACCGCAGCATCTCCGCCTGCCGACTTCTTCTCCCCTTCCGCTTTCTTCCTCCCAATGGGCAGGGCGCATCAGCACTGCCAGCCTTCTGAGAAACTTTGCACTTGACAAAAGTGTATATTCTTATCGATAATAATTACTATAAACAGGAGTTACAGCCATGATTTGAATATGCATTCACGGAGATTCAAATATGAAGAATATATGCTTGCGCGCCCTTCTGGCCGCCTTCGCTTTCTTCTGCATGGAGCACGCCGCTGAGGCGGCAACGCTGCTTGTTCCCTCGCAATACGCCACGCCCAACGCGGCAGCAGCAGCGGCGAAAGACGGCGACACTGTTCTGATTGAAGCAGGGGACTACACAGGCACCGGCATTGTCGCCACATGGAGCCAGAGCAATCTGACAATACGCGGCATCAACGGCAGGCCGCACATGAACGCCGCAGGAGTGACGATTTCAAACGGAAAAGGCATCTGGGTGATTGGCGGCAGCAATGTGCTTGTGGAGAACATTGAGTTCTCCAATGCTGAGGTTCCAAGCGACAATGGAGCTGGAATCAGATACGAGGGAACAGGCAGCCTTTTGGTAAGAAACTGCTATTTTCATAACAATGAAAACGCCATCCTGACAGGCAACAACGGAACCGAAGAGATCACGCTTGAATACTGTGAATTCCGTGACCACAAGACACCAACTCTTTTAGGGCATAATATTTACATAGGGAGCGGAGCCAAGTTCACAATGATCGGCAGCCACTCGCATGGCGCACATCGAGGCCATAACGTGAAAACAAGAGCGAGGGAAAACTATATCCTGTACAACAGGATAGCTGACAGCGATAATCTTGAGGACAAAGGATCAAGCTATCTTGTTGACATATCTCAAGGCGGACTCACGTACATGATAGGCAATGAGTTCCGTCAATTGCAGAAGACTGAAAACCCTTCGGCGATAGGGTATTCAAAGGAGGGCAACAAGCATCCTCAGCAGGTTCTGTATTTCATAAACAACACCGTTGTTAATGACAAACTCATAGGTGACTCTACCGCCTTGGATCTTGGCGCGAGCACAAGCGGAAAGATCGTCAACAATATCTTCGACAGCTTCAAGGTCAAGGTTGCAGGGACATTCACCGGAGAGTATACCAACAATATAGACAACGCCACATTTGTTGACCGAGACAGCATGAACTACCGCTTGCAGAGCGGCTCCAGCGGCATCAACACAGGTATCAATGCTGGAGTCGGCGACGGATTCAGTCTTGCGCCAACACAAGAATACATCCACCATCTGCAAACAGCGGCACGGCCCTCTGACGGCCAATTAGATGTCGGCGCATTTGAATTCACAACAGAGACAGTGCCTTCGCACACGCTTTCCGCAAGCGTGACCGGCAGCGGAACAGTGACGAGCAGCCCGGCGGGAATCAGCTGCGGGAGCGATTGCAGCGAGTCCTACAGTTCCGGCCAGAGCGTAACCCTGACAGCCAGCCCGGCGGCAGGCTCGGCATTCACCGGCTGGGGCGGGGCCTGTTCCGGCGCGGCGAGCGAATGCGTTGTCTCCATGACTGAAGACTTGAGCGTGACAGCAGCCTTCGACACCAGCGTCACGCCGCCGACACCGACAGCAGCAGTTATCACAGCTGGCAGCACACACACAGCAGCCCTGCTGTCAGACGGCAGCCTCTGGGCCTGGGGTTCGAATATGTACACCCAGCTTGGCGATGGCACGACAGATGACAGAGTCAGCCCGGTGCGGATCGGAACAGACAACAACTGGCAGTCGTTGAGCAGCACATCCATCCACAGCGTGGCGGTCAAACAAGACGGCACGCTCTGGGCCTGGGGCGACAACAGCGACGGTCAGCTCGGCGACGGCACGCAGCTTTCCCGCAGCGCGCCTGTGCGGATCGGCAGCGCGGCAGACTGGAAGATGGCGGCAGCTGGCGGAATACTCAGCGCAGCCATAAAGAATGACGGCAGCTTGTGGGCGTGGGGATATTTCACCGGTCAATACGGCATTGGCAGTGCGGCACCGCTGCGCATCGGCGCGGAGAACACATGGCAGTTTGTCAGCGCTGGCGGCGGCCACACCTTGGCGGTCAAAAGCGACGGCTCCTTATGGGGCTGGGGATCGAACGGCTGGGGTCGGCTCGGCGACGGCACAACAGAACATCGGCCTGATCCGGTGCGGATCGGCGACGAGAACAGCTGGAAATTCGTCAGCGCGGGCGGCACGCACAGCCTGGGCATCAAAACAGACGGCAGCCTATGGGCTTGGGGCAGAAACTACGAAGGCCAGCTCGGCGACGGCAGCAATACTGAACGCCACGCTCCGGTTCAGATCAGCGGCTCTGGCTGGAAAACGGCGGCGGCAGGCAATGAGCATTCCGCAGCTGTCAGGAATGACGGCACCCTGTGGACCTGGGGCACAAACACATACGGCCAGCTTGGCGACGGCACGCAGACTGACAGGAACAGCCCTGTTCAGGTCGGCTCGGAAAGCAGCTGGCAGGCAGTCGCTATCGGCTGGGCGCACACTGTCGCGCTGAAAAACGACGGCACGATCTGGGCGTGGGGATATACAACTTTGCCGGAATGCTTGGCGACGGCACAACGACGGACAGCATGGTTCCTGTGCAGGTTATCTTCCTTGCCGAGAATGACAGCGACCAAGATGGCATGGACGATGCTTGGGAGCTGCATCACTTCGGCAGCTTGACAGCAGCGGGCGCAGGAACTGACTATGACAAGGACGGCTACAGCGACAAGCAGGAATATCTAAACGAGCTGGCCGGAGAGATTGACCCGGACGGGACTGCCTATGATCCAAACGAAAAGAATGCTCCCAACGGCACGGGATGGAAAAATTCCGCCGCCGCAGGGGCTTCACTTCAGGCGGTCTATCAGCTGCTGCTGAACCACTAAGGATGACTGTTCAGAGCCGTGTCTTCAGTCGTTAAAGAAAGAGGCGGCTCTGAGCAGCACATTGAAACAACGAAACGGGGTAGTTTGAGTCAGCGGCAGCAGGCGCTTTGTCGCCCTGCCAGCCCTGCGGCGATCTCCTGCTGCAAGCTGCGGATCAGGGCGACGGGGTCTTTGCTGTCGCGGATCGGCCTGCCGATGACCACGTAATCCGCGCCGCTGAGGATGGCGTTTTTGGCGGTGGCGATGCGCTTCTGATCGTCGCTGCCGTCGTCTATGTTCGCTCCGGGCCGGATGCCCGGCGTGACAATGAGGAAATTCTCATCCAGCTCGCCTCGCAGCGGCCCGGCCTCCAGCGCGGAGGCCACCACGCCGTCGCAGCCCAGCTTCATCGCCCGGCGCGAGCGCAGCAGCACCAGATCGGCGATGCTGCCGCTCATGCCCATCGCCCGCATGTCCTCCTCGCCGAAGCTGGTCAGCACCGTGACTGCGAGGATTTTGAGGTCGCCCTTGGCTGCCGCCGCCGCCCGCAGAATCGGGTCGTTGCCATGCACGGTGGCGAAGGTCACGCCCCGACCGCAGAGCTGGCCGACCGCCAGCTTCACTGTCTCTGGGATGTCGAAGAATTTCAGGTCAACCATCACCTTGCAGCCGCGCTCGACCAGCGCGTCGATGGTCTTGAACCAGCCTGCCATGAAGAGCTGAAGGCCGACCTTGAAAAAGCGGATTTCACCGTCCAGTCGCTCGATCAGGCGCATGGCCTCCTCATGGGTGGGCACGTCAAGAGCGAAGATGATCCGCTCGTTGAGCGGGATGTTTTTGGGCATGATGCGTACTTAGTGGGCAAGAGATTGCTGCTGCCGTTTCCGCAGCGCAGTGTGCAGGATCAGTCCTGCGGCGATCATCGCGGCGCAGAGCAACTGGCCCATGCTCATGCCGAAGAGCAGCAGGCCGAGCTGTGGATCCGGCTCGCGGAAGAATTCGATCAGCCAACGGAAGGTTCCGTACAAAATAAGAAACAAGGCCAGCAAGGAACCGTGCGGCCACAGTCCGCCGGGCTGATTCCGCCACGGCCTGGCTCGCAGCGGCCAGAGGATGCAGAAGAGAACCAGTCCTTCCAGCAGAGCCTCGTAGAGCTGGGAAGGATGCCGGGGCAGCTCGCCGCCGCTGGGGAAAATCATGCCCCACGGCGCGTCGGTGACGCGGCCGTACAGCTCGCCGTTCATGAAGTTGCCGATTCGGCCCAGACCTATGCCGACAGGGGCCGTGACCACATACAAGTCCGCCGCCTGCCAGAAATTCAGCCCGGCGCGGCGGCAGAAGAGCAGCCCTGCCAGCAGCACCCCGATCACCCCGCCGTGAAAGGCCATGCCGCCCTGCCACGTGGCGAGGATTTCCGCTGGATGTTCAAGGTAATAGGACAAGTTGTAGAAGAGCACGTAGCCGCCGCGCCCGCCGAGGATCACTCCGGCGATCAAAGCCAGATTGAGGTTGTCTATCTGGTCCAGCATTCGCTGCCAACCGAACTGCCGGGCCTGCTGTCTGACTAAAAAATATGAGGCGGCGAAGCCGAGAACATACATCAGCCCGTACCAGCGCACCGCAAAGGGGCCAACGGCAAATATTACAGGATCAATGTCAGGATAAGCAAGCATGAAGGGGTGAATGAATTGTTTCTGATTGCTGCGGAACAAACGGCGGGCGGCGCGGTTATTTCATCACTTCCCAACTGCTGATGATGGTGATGATGTCCTGCTTCTCCTGCTCGCTGAGATAGTTTGGGTCGCCGCTGTTTTCAGCCATGCTGCTGACAGTGTCCGCCCATTCCTCTTTCGTTTTGTCGGCCTGATGCACCCGCTCCAAGTCATGGCAGTGCCCGCATTTGCGGGAAACGAGCGGATGATCGACACTCGATGACTTGGGCCGGGCGGAATCCTCGCCTTTAATCGGCTTTTCTTGCTGCGGTCGGCTGAGAAATTTGATGATCTCCTGTTTTTCCTCATTGGTCAGATAGTTAGGATCACCGGTGATCTCAATCATGCTGCTGACCGTCTCCGTCCATTCTTCCTCTGTTTTTTGTTGTACGCGCAGCACACGTTCAAAAGCATGACAGCCTGCGCTGGAGCCGCATTTTTTGGCGGCCAGAGGTTCAACCGCCGGCGGTATTGTCGGCGTATCAACAGGTCTCGGCGGACGGCTACTGAGAAAACTGACGATATCCTGTTTTTCCTGCTCGGACAGATAGTCAGGATCGCCAACAATTCGTATCATGTCATCGACAATCTCGCTCCAGCGCCGCTCGTTCAAGTCAGGCCCGTAGACTTTATCCAAGCTGTGGCAGATGCCGCATTTGCTGGAGATCAGCTGCCGCGCCCGCGCCGCTTTGTCGCTCCCCGACCGTTCCTTCTGCTGATTAAGATATTCAACAATCTGCTTGACATCCGCATTGGTGATGTTTGGATAATCCCGCTCCGCCATCTTGCGGACAGTGGGCAGCCAGTCGGAGACCGTGCTGGTGTATATCCTCTCCAAGCTATGACATTTACTGCATTTTCTCGCCATGACATTCTGGCCCGGCTCGACGATGACCTTCTCGTTTTCCCCGCTGTAGGGAATAAGGTATTGGGAGTCGACGGCACTGGCGTAATATTTGGCCGTGATCGCTGTCAGGCCGAAAGATAGGCCGAAAATCGCCGTTCCCAACAGGATCAGCCTGGTGCTGATCTGTGACCTGCGCCGGGCGATGGCCACCTTGATCATGATCAACGGAATCAGCAGCAGCGCGACAACGATGGCGGGCATAGATGGCCCGGCGAGCGACATGTCGGTCTGAAGGCCGCCGGCGCTGAAAACCATGTAGGCCAACACGCCGGCGAAAAGCACCAGAAAAAGATAGCCAAGAAAGCGGTGCACGGCGAACCAGCCGCTTTTTCCGTCCTTGTCCTCATCCGCCTTGCTGTTCATCTCCAGCATGATCAGCACTGTAACTCCGGCGATGACGACCAGCAGCACGGCCAGCATGGATGAAAAATGATGGTACATGGCCCCTTGTGTTCCAGTGTTGTCTTCAAGCCGCCTGCCAGCTGCGACTCCCTTCAAAGTCTATCCGTTTTCCGCGCCCAGTTCAATGGTTAAGTCCTCCTTCATATGGAAAGTCAGGGCTGCGGGCAGCGCACCCGGGCCGCTTTTTCAGCAAAGATGAAATTGCCGTCATGCTCCGGCGTGTGGCAGCCGAGGCAGACCTGCTTGTCCGGCTTCGGTCTTGGTGTCCGGGCTTTTGCCGGATTGGCGGCGTGGGCCGCTGACGGGCCGTGACAGACCTCGCAGCCCACGTTCCTCAGCCGTTCCGGCAATTGTGGCAGCCGCTCCGCTTTGATTTTGGCAAGATCGTAATGCGGCAGAGTGACATGGCAGACCAGACAGTCCTCGTTGAACTGCTGCTCTTTTTTCTTCAGCGTCTGCACGCTCCGGGCATGAGCAGTCTGCTCCCAGAAAGCGGCTTGAGCCGGATGACATTTGACGCAGCCCTGCCAGCCGGACAAGGTGCTGAGACTTGAGGCGCGGCCCGTCCCATCCTGCCGCTCTTGATTCAATGCGTTGATGTTCCGCGTCATCTCAAGCATGATCGTCTGCACCTTCGGGTCTTCGGGCAGCGAGGAGTCCAGCGCGACAAACTGATTGCTGAAACGGCAGCTGTTCTCATTAACCGTTTTTCTTGTCTCCCGCAGCAGTTTGATCTGCTCCTCAAGCTGCTGTTTTTCCGCCAGTAGACGATTTTTCTCGTCAGCCTGCTCTTCTTTTTTGCCGCTCTGCCGCTCCAGACGCTCCAGCAGTAAGTTGACGTAATCAAGCTGCCGCTGGCTTTGGCCAATCTCGCGGAAGCCGTCCTGCGCCCATTTTCCGGCTGCTGTCCAGCTGATCCGCATCATGCCAAGAGTTTTCCCTCGTGCTCCGGTCTGAGCAAACAGGGTTTCACGCTCTACAAAAGGATCAGTCAGCTCCCCTGCCCCGGCAGCCAGAATCAAATGGATCTCAGGGTGAGCCGCCGCAATTTCCTTGTTGACTCTCGCAGGCAGGCTGGACAGCAGAATGATCATGTCCGCCTTCCCCTTGAGCCGTGCCAGCTCTTTGGGCAGCGTTTCCGTCCACGGCAAGAGGACATGCTTTTCCTTGTCCGGCGCGTTCTCGATGCTGCCAGTGAGGCCGAGCACCGCAGTCCGCAGCCCAGCGATCTCAGTCAGCAGAGACGGCGCGAAAACCAAGCTACCGCTTTCCGCGTCGGTCAGATTCATCGAAAGCCATGTCAGCCGTTCTTCAGCCTGAAACCGTCTCAGCAGCTCCACGCCGCCCGCCAAATCATGCGCCCCAATGCCCGAAGCCCGGCAGCCCATCACCCGCATGGCTTCGGCGATGCCTTCTGCTCTGATTTTTTCCTGCCCCTCCTGTCCTGCCGGAATCGCCTCCCGCTTGAAGAGCAGGCCGCCGCTGTTCAGAAAAAGAAATGGAAGCCGCTCCTGCTCGGCCAATGTGCTGATTTGCAGAGCCTGTCTGGCCAAACCGCCCAGTTGGCGCGAGCGGCAACCGCAGGGTTCAGTTTCGCCGTGCAGGTCGTTGCTGTAAAAAAGAAGGAAATCCGCCGCCCGCAGCGGAGCCGCAGGCAAGATGACCAGCAGCATAAGCAGCAATATTTTTGTCATAGCTACACCCAATTCCTTATCTGTAATGTCATGAAATCATGAGGATTATCGAAATCCTGCCATATCATAGCCCATCCTTGATGGAGAGCAGTTTACCATGTTTTATGTATTAGTGGTAGTGGGATAGGTTCAAGGAAGCCTTGAACTGCTGGATGGGCAAGCGGCAGAAGAAAGAGGTCTGCAAGGTCAGGCAACGAGCACTTCGCCGCTCATCAGCCTTAGTTACAGGCTGTTAAGGTGTTTAGATCACCTGACAGCCTTTTTAAACCCTGTTTCAGTGAATGCTGCAACAGCTTCGAGTTTGAGCTGCTGAGAATATTCTTAGTGACAATTTTTGTCACCAACTGACAAAAATTGTCACCAACTGACAAGAATTGTATTGAAAATAATTATCAAAAGGAATGAACAGAAACGTTTTAATTGATTTAAATTTATTTTAGCGTTTGTTAAAAAAATGGCATACAACTTGCATGTAGCTAACTCATACACGGCTATAGTGGCCAACAGCTCAATTCAAAAAAGGTGGAAAAAATGAAAAAGCATTCAGAAAGTGGATTTACGCTGTTAGAAATGATGATAGTAGTTACTATAATAGGAATTTTATCAGCTATCGCCATTCCTAACTATAGGGATTATGTTAGAAGAACTAGAAATGAAGCAACATCAGCCATGTCTGGTGATATAGCCAAATTTTTGCTTCAATGCTGGATTAAAGGTGGTAAAACAAGCACTGAAACAGTACGTCTCAATAACACAGTTTGGAAAAGAATTATTTGTACTGATCGGCGCGGTAGAAAAACTTATTTCTATATAAAAATAGAATATTACGATTTTAAATTATCAGATCAAAGTTTTGCTATAAAAGGTATTGGAGGTTCCGAAGCATTTTGCTATAAAGATGGATTAACTCCTGAACCAATTCCTGTTGAATCTGAGCTGTCTGAAGAAACTGCTGAAACAGCCTGTTTACCTCTCGAAACCCAACCTCTCGTAATAGAGCAAACGGCTGAATAGATTTGATCAGAAAAAATCTCTGATCAAATCCGAAAACCTCACTTCTTTCCATACGCCGAATCATGATCAGGATGCAGGACGATGCAGCGGAGATAATCGTCCTGCCCTGTTCACGGCAGCCTTAAAAGTAAAGCGCAGGCTTGAGCTAACCTGCGCTCCGTTTTCCTGCCGCTGCTGTCACGGCGCAGCAATGTCCTCAATCGTCAGCGGTTCGACGAGTTCGCCTGAATATTTATTCATCAATGCTTCGATCTGGTCGAAGTTTGCAATAGTGATTGCATAGGCAACGATTTCACCAACAGCAGGAATACTCACAAGGCCGTTGCCTGAAATGGTAATTGGATCCCCTGTCAGGATTGTTCCGCCGTACTTCGGATAATTCTGCATCCGAGCTGTGATTACTCCTTTCGTATCACGCCGCACGACAAGATTTCCGTATGCAGGGTCTGAACTGGATACGGTGCATGAATTCAGTGTTCCGAACCACACATCTGTATCATCGAGCCTTGAATACAGCTGCTTGCGTATTGTTGTGTCAGTAAGGATTCTTTGACGAATCGGTTTGCTGTATGCTGTAATGCGCAGACTTCCGCTTTCAGTGTACTTTGTCTTTGCCGTTAATGTGTACTCATTGCGGTATCCTGTGCCTTGTACTTCGTTTACAACATTGTTGATGAAAGAAACTGTCTTTTTTCCGATGCTCGGATAGATGAAAACTCGTTCTTCTCCATCAACTCCATTATCGGTGAAAATGCCTTGCTGTTCGTCTGTCAAAGAAAACTTCAGATTGTCGCCGTAGATTTCAGTTGGGAACTGCTCTTCCATCGTGTTGGCCACGTTCCGCTGTACATCTATAACCTGAATTATCGACGGTTCTTTGGATGTGTAGCCTTCCCTTACAAACTCTGCTTCAACCCTAAGCTCATCACGGAACGTGAAAGATACTTTGCCGTTCACAATCAGAGCGTTGGGCGGTAAGGGATCAGTTGGGCTTGCGAGCACTGCTGGCAAGCCTGTCACGAACGAGCAGAAGTTTTTCAGCTTGATAGTCTTGCCTGCCAGCAGCTGCTCTTTCACGACCGCCCGAAGATCATTCAGGACTATGAGCGCCACAGCCTCGGAAACCACTGGGTCTTTCGCGTTGATCAGCGCAGCCACGTCCTCAAAATCCAGAATCTCGCTGGCCTGCGTCCGGCAGAAGTATGATACGGGTGAAGTCAGCTTGTTTTCTGTCACGTAGTAGCCTATGGGCATGGTGTTGCTCCTCAGGTGAATTTGGTGTTCATGCTGCTCCTGCATTTATTGTACATTATGATCAGATTTTTGTGGAGCGCAAACACGTAGGCATTCAAGACATAAACACGTAGGCATTTAAGACATAAACACGTAGGCATTTATGTGTTGAATGCCTACGTGTTTGTTTTCCGGCTCCGCTCGAGGCTGTGCCGTCGCGCCTCGTTCGTCGTCGTCATCGCCTGCTGCGCTTCATACAGGTAAGGCAGGACAGGCTAATGACTGCTCCGCCGCGCTTCTTCCAGCCAGCCAGCCGGTGGAAAACGCCGCCTGAAGGTTGTAGCCGCCGGTGTCGGCCTGCACGTCCAGCAGTTCTCCTGCCAGATAGAGTCCCTTGCAGAGCTTAGACTGCATGGTGCGTGAGTCCACTTCCGCCAGCTCCACTCCTCCTGCGGTGACAATCGCCTCCTTGAAGCCGCGATAACCTGTCACCGGCAGGGCAACGGCCTTCAGCCAACCGCGCAGCCGTTTCCGTTCCGCTGCTGTGACCTCACCGGCCAGACGCTCCGGCGGCAAGCTGGTTTCCGCGCAGCAGACTGGCACCATCTGCTCTGGCAGTAAACCGCGCAGCACAACGGCCATTGGCTCCTTGCGCCGCTCCGTGAAGTCGCGCAGCAGGCGGGCATCCAGCTTTGGCTCATCCAAGGCCGGTTTCAGGTCAATCACCACCCCGACTGTATTCCCCTCCCGCAGCGCATCCACCATCTGACTGCTCAAGGTAAGAATGACCGGGCCGGAGAGGCCATACTTCATAAAGAGCAGTTCACCGAAGGCATCAGCGCGCTTCTTGCCGTTGATCAGTAGTCGCACACCAACATTGCGCAAATGTAGTCCAGCCAGCTTTGCCGCTATACCGCCAGTCTCTACTGGCACAAGGGAAGGGCGGAGCGGGACAATGCTGTGGCCAGCTAATGCCGCCAGACGGCAACCGTCGCCACTTGAGCCTGTGGCTGGATACGACGAACCGCCTGCCGCGAGAATCACTGCGCCGCCAAGCACCTCTTGGCCGTTGCAGAGCACACCGCGCAGCTGGCCGCTTTCTATAAGCAGATCGTCCACCCGCGAATCAGGCCGCAGCGAGACCGGCAGAGCTGCCAGCCAGTCGCGGAATAAAGCCACCACATCCCCGGCCCTTCCCTGCGCAGGAAAGACCCTACCGCCCCGCTCGGTCACGGTCTCCAAACCGCGTTCCTCAAAGAAGCGGATTAGCTCCTGACTGAAGAACTGCTGGAAGCACTGGCGGAGGAACTTGCCGTTTCTGCCGAAGCGGGCAAGGAAATCAGGTAGCTCGGCAGTGTTGGTGATGTTGCAGCGGCCCTTGCCGGAGATGTTGATCTTGCGGCCTGGTTGCGCCATCTTCTCCAGAAGCACGACCTCGGCCCCGCGCGATGCTGCTTGGCCTGCGGCCATCAGCCCCGCAGCTCCGCCACCGACAACAATAATACGGCGGCTCACAGCAGCTCCTGCCAGTGCAGGGTGAACGTGCTTTTGCGCATGAAACGGCTCATTTTTTGTGAAAAGAAAGGGATAGACAGCGGAGCGCAATTGTACCCTGCTTTGCAGTCTCAGGAAAGAGCAGAATCGCTGTTTTCACTTGCGAGAAGGGCAAATCGTGAGTAATCAATGACAGGGGCTGCGGCAGAAATAGCCATACTACTCATGGTGAGCAGAGATGACAGCGCGGTATGAGGCAGACGTAGTTGCATGGGCCAGCGAGCAGGCGCAGCTGATTCGCAGCGGCAGATTTGATCTGCTGGACACAGAACATATTGCTGAGGAAATAGAGGACGTGGGCAAGAGCGAGCAGCGGGAGCTGGCGAGCCGCATGGCAGTGCTGCTCTGTCATCTGATCAAATGGTGCTATCAGCCCGCACGGCAGGGCGCAAGCTGGCTGGCAACGATTAAGACCCAGCGCGAGCGCGTCCAGCGCCGCCTGCGGCAGACTCCCAGTTTAGCGCAATGCCTGCATGATGCGGACTGGCTGGCCGATGCTTGGGATGATGCCCGCGATGCGGCGGCCAAGGAAAGCGGTATCGCCTATGAGAAGTTCCCGGAGCACTGCCCTTGGCAGCTTGAGGATGTCCTTTCACCAGACTGGCTGCCGGAGCTGCGCTGACAGAGCACGATGAAACCTTTCCTCCCCAGCACCCCGCAAGAACTCCAGCAGCTTGGCTGGGATCGCCTTGATGTCATCCTTGTCAGCGGCGATGCCTACATCGACTCTCCCTTTGTTGGCATTGCCGTGATTGGCCGGGTGCTGGCGGATGCAGGCTTTCGGGTCGGCATCATCGCCCAGCCTGAGCTGCAAAGCGGCGATGACATCCGCCGTCTTGGCGAACCGCGCCTCTTCTGGGGCATCAGCGGCGGCTGCGTGGATTCAATGGTCGCCAACCACACCGCCTCCGGCAAGAGGCGCAAGCAGGACGACTACACGCCCGGCGGCCTAAACACCAAGCGGCCTGACCGCGCTGTGCTCGCCTACGCCAACCTCATCCGCGCCCATTTCAAAAAGACCTGCCCGCTGGTGCTCGGCGGCATTGAGGCCAGCCTGCGCCGCATCGCCCACTATGACTGCTGGAGCAACACGGTGCGCCGCTCCATCCTCTTTGATGCCAAGGCGGATTATCTGCTCTATGGCATGGCCGAGCGCAGTGTGGTTGAGCTGGCCAGCTGCCTACGTGACGGGCGCGATCCCCACTGCATTCGGGGCTTGTGTTATATCAGCAAAGAGCGGCCTGCGGACTATGTAGAGCTGCCCGCGTACAGCGAGGTTGCAGGCGCGGAGCGGGCGAGGAAGCAGTCTTTCACGCAGATGTTTCGCCTCTTTTATGAGAACAACGACGCGCTCACGGCGCAGGGACTAGCCCAGCTGCACAACGACCGCTGGCTGATCCAGAATCCGCCGCAGCCGCCGCTGACGCAGGAGGAGCTGGATCACGTCCACAGCCTCGACTACCAGCTTGACCTGCATCCTTACGACCGCCAGCGCGGGCAGGTGAAGGCCTTGGAGACGATCCGCTTTGCCCTCACCACGCACCGGGGCTGCTACGGTGAGTGCAACTTCTGCGCCATAGCCGTGCATCAGGGCCGCACGGTCACGTGCAGAAGCCGCCAGTCCATTGTTGCTGAAGCGCGGCGGCTGACCAAGCACCCGGCGTTCAAGGGGCGCATCCACGATGTCGGCGGCCCAACCGCCAACATGTACGGCATTGAGTGCCGCAAGAAGCTGACCAAGGGCTGCTGCCAAGACCGCCGCTGTCTCTTCCCTGAGATCTGCAAGAACATGGTGATAGATCACAGCGAGCAGCTCAAGCTGCTGGAGGAGCTACGCTCGCTGCCGGGCGTGAAGCAGGCCGTGGTCTCGTCGGGTATTCGCTATGACCTGATTCTCGCTGACCGCAAGCACGGCCTGAGCTATCTGCGCCAGGTTGTGCGGCATCATGTCTCTGGCCAGATGAAGGTAGCCCCGGAGCACTGCCAGCCGCAGGTGCTCGCCTGCATGGGCAAGCCGGGCGTGGAGAGCCTGCTCCGCTTCCGCGAGCTGTTCACCCGCCTGACCAAGGAGGAAGGTCTGCCGCAGTTCCTCACCTATTATATTATAGCCGCGCACCCCGGCTGCACGCAGGCGGACATGCTCGCTCTGAAAGATTTCGCCCGCAAGGAGCTGAAAGTCTTGCCCAAGCAGGTGCAGATCTTCACGCCCACGCCCTCGACTTGGTCAACGGTGATGTGGTGGACAGGCAGGAACCCCTTCACCGGTGAGACGTGCCATGTGGAGAAGGATGCATGGCGGTGTGAGCGGCAGAAGGAAGTGCTGACGGGTCATCCGCCTCCTCCGTTCCACCAAGGATGAGGTCTGCGGGCAATGGTGATCTGCAAGCGATCAATTTGAACCCATCAATTTTGCGTAAGTCCTGTGACAGAAAGAACTCTCTCCCTCGTCATCAAAGTTTGGCGGCAGGCCGGGCCGGACACGCCGGGCCGTTTCGAGACACACCGTCTCAGCAATCTCAGTTCGGACATGTCCTTCCCGGAAATGCTCGATGTCCTCAACGCGCAGCTGACGCAGGAAGGCCGCGAGCCGGTGGCCTTTGACAGCGACTGCCGCGAAGGCATTTGCGGCATGTGCGGGGCCGTGGTTGACGGCCTGCCGCACGGGCCTGAACGCGGCGGCACACTCTGCCAGCTGCATTTGCGCCACTTCAAGGACGGCCAGACCATCACACTTGAGCCGCTGCGGGCAAGCGCTTTCCCGGTCGTCAAAGATTTGGTCGTTGACCGCGCCGCCTTTGACCGGATCATCCAAGCAGGCGGCTTTGTCTCAGTCAACACCGGCTCTGCGCCGGAAGCCAACACGCTGCCAGTGCCGCAGAATATTGCTGAACAGGCGATGGATGCAGCAGCGTGCATTGGCTGCGGAGCCTGCGTCGCGGCCTGCCCGAACGCGGCGGCCATGCTCTTTGTTGCAGCGAAGATTTCCCAGCTGGCCCTGCTGCCGCAAGGCCAAGCGGAGCGCAAACGCCGCGCTGCAACAATGATCGCGGCGATGGACAAGGAAGGTTTTGGCGGCTGCGGCAATCACCGCGAATGCGAGCGAGTTTGCCCGAAAGGGATTTCCATCCGCAATATCGCCAAAATGAACCGGGAATATCTTGCAGCGGCGATGCGCTGAGACCTGTTTAACGCAGAGTTTACAAATGCTTCGCCCGCAGCTGCGCCGACACTGCCTTGGTCAGCTCCAGCACCTTCTCGGCGCGGGCGCGGCTGAGTGAGCCGGTGCCACAGCTCGGCGTGATCAGCATCTGCCGCAGCAGCGCAGGCAGGTCGCGGCCCGGTCGGACTAACTGCGCCGCCTGCGCTTCCCAGAGCCGGACGAGCGAGTCTGCGCTCTCCTTGTCAATATCCGCCGCATTGCCAGTCGGGATGCCGCCCCAAGCAAGGATGCCGCCCCGGTCGAGATAGCGGTGCAGCTCCGCGCCCAAGGCTGCGAGCTTATCGAAGAAGCTGTAGGCATCAAAGCTGAGGATGTCGATTTTTGACGTGAGCAGCAGCTCCCACTCGGTGTTGGCGCAGACGTGCAGCCCGGCCAGCGCGCCAGCCGCGTGGATGGCCTCGGCGACCTCGTTGAGCATCTCCTGCACCGCCGCGTTGTCCACCGAGATGAAGGCTGATGAACCCAGCCCGGCCAGCGCAGGCTCGTCAATGAAGACAATCACCGGCAGCCCGCTGGCAGACAGGAAACGCGCCTGCCACGCCGCTTTCATGGCGATGCCCTTGACCACCATTTCCCGGACTGTCTCGTCGTAATAACCCGCCCGACCCAGCCTGTCCTTGATGCCGGTGAGCATGGTGAAAGGGCCGGTCACTTGGCCTTTCACGGCGGCAGGTCGGCTCGCAGCCCGGCCCGCTTGTAGGTGCTCGACAAACTGATACAGGCCCTCGGCCCGCTCGCGGCTGACCCGGAAGCGCGAGGCGGCCAGCGTGTCCGGCTGCTCCTGCACGGCCATGTAATCCTCGTAAAATGCTAACTGCTGCGCCTCGAAGTCCGGGCCGCTGGTGTCGAAGAGGATGCGGCCTTCCGGCGAGGTCAGGTGCTCCTCGCGGATGCAGGGGATGCCCTCGGCGAACTGCGGCATCATCTGCTCCAGGGGATTGCCGGGCAGCTGCGGCCAGAGGGGGATTTCCGGCGTGGCGGTGAAGATCAGCTCCAGAGCCTCGCGGTGGCTGCTCAGGGGCAGAGAGCCGATGAGGACGGGCAGGCCGGAGGGGGTGAATGTTGTTGAGGTAATCATTATATTGTTATTGCTTCTTGATAAATTAAGGATATTGAGTTAGGAGTTACGCAGTTCGATTGCCAACCCGTTGATTTTATTCAACTGACGACTTAAGCGGCAAAAAGACAACTGACTGTAATAGTTAAAATTCTTATTTCAACTGCGTAAGTCCTATGAGTATTCAACACTGTAATAATTATCATCTTTAGCAATGGATCGATAAATCTTTCGCCAAACAAATCAAATGCAACGGCTTTTGTTAAATTGTCTCCATATGTCAACCTGTCTTCGGTTTCCGTCACAGAGTATATAATTTCTTGATATTTAATTAATTTATCTCTTTGTATATCATATGTTTGCTCAAGAAATGATTGCCTTTCATTTTTATCTAATAGGCATGGTTCTTTTTCGCAATAATGATCTAAAAGAAAAGAAGATTTTGCCGCAAAAACTTGATCAATAGTGTTCTTGACCTTATCTGGTAACTTTATAACATTTCCTTTTCTTGTAGCTTTATTAACATTTTTTGTAAAATACCATGACGAAAATAAAGCACTTATCGTTGTGTGTATTTTTATATTATTAGATTCTTTATTATTTTCTTCAATTTGACTTTGAACAAAATCAACCATATAATTATCAAGAAATTCCAATACAAATACAACTGAATCCTCGATTGATTCGTCTTTTACCTCAACATCATTTTTCTTGTGTAAGAATCTTTTTATAAACCACATATTGGTTACCAGTTTTGATGAAAAATTATTTTTTAAATAAAATTTAGTTTATTAATTTAGTAAAAATCATTTGGATTAAGTTTTGACGCTACACACATATTCCAGAGTTTTTCAAAACCATCCTCGCCAACTTTCTGTTTAACACGTTCTGGATCAGTACCAATTATTTCCACTACATAACATAGCAAATCTTTTATAGAATATAATTCTCCTGCTAACCATAAAGGAAAATCAGATGGTTTTCCATAAAGAAGATGCTCATAAATAGTAGTAACTGGGCCATCAGATGATTGAAGACGTATCTCACCAAGCCCTTGAAGGAATCTATATTCAGGTTTTTCCCAACTTGGAATTACGCCTCTATTTGCAGCTCCGTTAGATAATGCTTTAACTAATTTTGATACTACGAAAGAAAAATCTTTAGTCTCACTGATACCGATTATTCCGCTTAGAGTTATATGACGCTCTTCGATTTGTTTTTTATCTACCCCTAACCATATTGGCAGTATCAGCTTGCCTGACTCTACATGCTGTCGAATTAAAATATCCATTTCGTGAGATGTCCATTTCTTATTAAGATATTGTTTTGTTAAAACTAATATGCCGCTACGAGAATTTTTCAACCCTTTTTCAATCGAATCTAAAAGTTTATCACCAACAGTCAAGTTTAACGGCGCAAACCATACTGACAAGCCATTTGCTTGTAAAGTATGTGCAATTTTTGCTGCAAAATCATTATCTTCAACAGCATATGATATAAAAGCATCATGGATAGACATAATATTTACTGTAAAATTAAATAATAAATAGATTATTGTCGAGACTTATCGAGCAGTCCCTATTGTAGTATTCTCCTGATATTCAAAGCGATGCACCGGACAACAGCCTTTCTTCTGTCCATAATCCCCAGCAAGCAGACCTCTGAACGACAAATCTTCATCCAGCTCAGGCCAATGCAGGCCAAAGGGCGAAACCTCGATGTTGTTGAGCTGCGCCGCAGTACCGCAAAACAAACGCGGATTGCCTGCAATCGGAAAGCGCACTTCAAGGCCGCTTTGCATAGTCACAATAATAAATCCATCTTTGAAGATGGTCGAGGCAACTGAATCAGCCAAGATGCTCATGCCATTTCTCCACAATCAACGCTTGATATTCTTCAGCAAGCCGCTGGGCCCGCGACAGCTCATTGAGCTTCATCCTTTGCGATTCGCGCAATTTCACATCATTCTCAAGATCAAAAACCGCCTCTCCGTCTCCATGCCGGACATGCACATGAACGGGAAGATGCTCGTTGCTGTAAAAGAAAAACTTGTAGCCATCTTTCTCAAAAACTATCGGCATGATTTCTCAACTCCTTTCCAGCAACGCAACCGTCTCGATATGATGGGTCTGCGGAAACATGTCCACAGGAATCAGGCGGCGCAGCGCATAGCCGCTGCCGCAGAGGCTGCGGAGATCGCGGGCCAGCGTGGCCGGATCGCAGGAGATGTAGACAATGCGCTCGGCGTGCAGCTCTGGCAGCAGCGCGGCTGCCGGGCCGATTCCGGCGCGCGGCGGATCAAGCAGGATGATGTCCGCCTGCTGCTGTTTCTTGACCAGCCGCCGCAGGCTGTCAGACACATCGGCGGCAGAGAAGCGGGCCGCAGCTCCGGCGGTTTCTGCATTGCGCCGCGCCCAGCCGACGCTCTCCGGGCTGCTTTCAATGCCCGTCACAGCCGCGTCCGCCAAGGCCAAGGGCACAGAGAAATTGCCCATGCCGCAGTACAAATCCAGCACACTTTTACCGCGCACATCCCCAGCAAACTCCAAGGCTAGTGCGATCAGCTGCAAATTTTGCCCCGGATTAACCTGCGAGAAGCAACCGCCCGACCACGAGAGGACGCAGCTTTTTCCCAGCTTGGGCAGGACGATTTCCTGCGCCAGCGGCGCGGCTTTGTCGCGAGAATAGAGCGGCTGAAACGCTTTGCCAGCATTGCTACCGATATGGGCGATGTTGGCGCAGACGGCGATTTGCTGAATCGTTTCCACAGCAATCTGCTGCTTCTCCCGGAGCGACAGCACCAGCGTGATCTGCCCGTCCGCAGGCGATTGCAGCAGCTCCGCCTCATCAGTCAGCCCGCGCAGGCAGCGGCTGGCCGCCAGCTCGGCCACGGCGACATTGATACCCGCCGCTGCTGTCAGGCAGCAGTTGACCGCGACAAACTCGTTGCTTCGTTTCCTGAAAAAGCCGAGCTGGCCGTCCGGGCTGATCTTCAGCCGCAAGCGGTGGCGGTATCCCCACTGCTGCGGCGAAGGCAGCACCTCTTCCACGCCACCCGCAGGCAGGGGCACATGCGCCCGCTGCATCGTTTCGGTGACAATGGCCTGTTTGATCCGCAGCTGCTCGGCATAGCTGCCGTGCTGCAAATCGCAGCCGCCGCAGTCGCCGTACAGCGGGCAGCGCGGCGGCACCCGCTCCGCCGACGGCTCCAGCACCTGCGCCAGCTCCGCCTCAATGTGGCCGGACTTCCGCCTGACTTCGCGCAGCTCGGTCAACTCGCCGGGCAGCGTGAAGCCGGACAGGATCACCTGTCCGGCTGCTGTGCGGGCCAAGCCGCTGCCGCCCGCGATGATTTTTTCGATGCGGACGCAGTGCGTCTCAGGCTGCATTACGCTGTTCAATCGAGCAGATGCAGCTCGACCCGCCGATTTTTCGCCCGGCCTTCTTCGGTGCCGTTGTCAGCCACCGGATTGGCGGAGCCGTAGCCTTTGCTGACCATCAGCTCTTTCTTGATGCCTTGGCTGATGAGAAAATTGCGCACCGCCTCTGCCCGCCGCCCGGAAACAATTTGATTCCGTTCCGGGTTGCCGGAGTTGTCCGTGTAGCCGGCGATCTCGAATTTCTTGTTCGGCACCGCCTCCTTGAGCAGCGCGGCGGTGGCGGTCAGGCTTTTCTGCGCCTCTTCGGTCAGATTCGCCGTGCCAAGAGCGAAGGTCACGCCGGACAGAACGATGGATTTGCTCGTCTCCGGGCAGCCCATTTTGTTGACCGCCGTGCCAGCCGGAGTGTCGGGGCAGAGGTCGTCCGCGTCGGCAATACCGTCGCCGTCGCTGTCCGCCGTCTGCTGCACCGGTGCCTGCTGGGCGGGATTTTGTTCCTGCGGATTTCCCGCCGGGGCCTGCTGAACAGGATTTTGCTCCGCCTGACTGCGGAGCGCAGCCAGCTCATTCTGCAAGGCGGCTAATTTCTGCTCCAGCTCAGTGGTTTTGGCCTTGCCCGCTTCCAGCTCCGCCGTCAGTTGGGCCGTCTGCTCCTGCGTCTGCTGATTCTGCTGGGCGTTCTGCGCTGTCTCGGTCAATTTATCCTGCGCCGCCTTCAGTTCAGTCTCCAAAGCAGCGGCTTTGTCTTGCGCAGCTTTCAGCTGCTCCGCTCCGGCTTTCAGTTCAGCTAACTGCGCCTCCAGCGCGGCAGCCTGAGCTTGCCCCTGCTGATTCTGTTGAGCGTTTTGCGCTTCGGTCAATTTATCCTGTGCCGCCTTCAGTTCAGCCTCCAAAGCAGCAGTTTTGTCTTGCGTGGCCTTGAGCTGCTCGGCTCCGGCTTTCAGCTCGGCCAGCTGCGTCTCCAATCCTGATGATTTCTCTTTGAGTTGGGCCAACTCTGCCGCCTGTGCTTGAGCCTGGGCCAGCGCGGCCTCTTTCTCCTCCAAACTCTTCTTCAGTCCGGCAACTTCTGATTCCAACGCGGGAAGTTTTGCGGCTCCCTCCTGCATCTGCTGTTGAGCGTTTTGCGCTTCAGTCAGTTTATCCTGCGCCGCCTTCAGTTCGCCCTCCAAGGCCGCAGTTTTGTCCTGCGCTGCCTTGAGCTGCTCGGCACCGGCTTTCAAATCAGCCAGCTGCGCCTCCAATCCAGCGGACTTCTCCTTGAGCGCGGCCAGCTCCGCCGCCTGAGCCTGAGCCTGAGCCAACGCGGCCTCCTTCTCCTCCAAGCTCTTTTTCAGCACAGCGACCTCCTCCTCCAAGATCGCTGTCTTGTTCGCGGCCTCAGCCTGCGCATGCTGCTGTTGCTGGGCATTTCCAGTCACCTCAGCGAGCTTTGCCTGCGCTGCCGCAAGTTCAGCCTCCAAAACGGCGGCCTTGTCCTGCGTGGTTTTTAGCTGTTCGGCACCAGCTTGCATCTCAGCCAGCTTCGTCTCCAGCCCGGAAGCCTTGGTCTTTTCCTCGGCCAGCTGCGTCTTGAGCGATTCAACATTGGCCAGCTCCGCTTCCAGCGTGAGCACCTGCTCCTCAGCAGACTGCACTTTCTGCTGCACCAATTGCAGCTCGGCGAGCTTGATCTCCTGTTCAGCAGCCTTGGCCTTCAGCTCCGTCAGCTCCTGCTCCGCTGCAGCGGCCTTGGCCTCCAGCTCGGCGAGCTTGCCGCCCGCCTCTTCAGCGGCTTTGGCGGTTTCAGCCAAGGCGGCGGTCTTTTCCTCCAGCTCCTTGGCTGTTGCCGCCTGCTGCTCCTGCGCCGCCGCCAGATCACCCGCCGCTTTCTCCTTCTCCGCAGCGAGCGCGGCCAGCTGGCTGTTCAGCTCCTCCGCCTGCTTGCTCTTTTCAGCGACTTCGGCTTGCAGCTTCTGATTTTCGGCCTGAAGCACCGTCAGCTCCTCGCCCTTACCGCTCAGACCCTGCTCCAGCTCTTTTTCCTTGGCGGAAGACGCTGCCAGCGACTCCTCCGCCTTAACCAGCGCGGCCTTGGTCTCAGCAAGCTGCTGCTCCAGTCCGGCGGCAGCGGCAGTCTTTTCCTCCAGCTGCTTGGCGAACTGCTGCGCCTCCTGCTCCTGCACAGTTTTCGCCTCGGTCAGCCCGGCGAGCTGCGTGACCAGCTCTTTGCCATTGGCCTCATTCTCGGCAAGCTGCTTCTGCGCCGCCTCAAGCTGCGCCTGCTTCTCATCAAGCTGGCTTTGCAGCGCGGCGATCTGCTGCTCTGAAGGCGCATACTGCTGCTCCATCTGCCTGCCATATTGCTGCATGGCCTCAGCCTTGAGCTGCGCGGCCTTCAGCTCCTGCTCCAGTGCGGCAATCCGGGCGGCGCTTTCCACCAGCATGGCCTGCTGGTTGTCGAGCTTGCCCTGCTGCTCGTCCATCAAAGCCTGCTTGCCGCCGTATTCCTGATTGACTGTGGCCGCGCTCTTTTCAGCCGCCGCTTTGGCCACCTCGCTCTTCTGCAAGGCGGTCTGTAACTCCATGACTCTGGCCTGAGCGGCCTGCGCTTTGCCGTTCACTTGGGCCAGCTCCGCCTCTTTGGCGGCCAGCTGGGCAGTCAACTTCTTCGCCTCATCTGCCAGTTTGGCGCGCTCGGCAGCGGTCTGCTCCAGCTCCTGCTTCGCGGCGGCAGCCAGAGCCTGCTGCTGCTCGACCTGCTTCTGCGCCGCAGCCAGCTGCTCCTGCTGAAGAGCGGTCTGGCTCTCCAGCTCGGCCAGCTGCTCAACCGCCGGGAAGAGTTTCTCCTCCTGCTCCTTGCCGTAATGCAGCAGAGCCTCCGCTTTCAGCTCCGCTTTGCGCTGGGCCTCCTCCAGCTCGGCAGTCTGCTCCTGCGCCGCAGCCAATTCGGCCTCAGCCTGCCTGACCTGTTTCGCCAGCTCGGCGGCCTCCGCCTTCTGCTGCTCCAGCTCCGCCTGAAGTGCCGCAACTTTGCCAGCCTGCTCCTCAGAAGCCGCAAGGGCCTGCTCGGATTGCGCCTGCATGTTTTCCAGCTCGGCGTTCAAATCAGCCTTGGCCTGCTCCTGCTCCGCCGCGCTGTCCTGCAAAGAAGCCAGCTCCTGCTTGGCCTGCTCCAGCTCTTCCGTCAGCTTCTGCCTCTCCTGCTCCAGATCGGTGATGGAAGCCTGCGCAAAATCGAGCTTGTCCTCGTTCTGCTTCAGCTTTTCCAGCAGCTGGCTGCTGGCAGAATTCTCATCCTGCGTGAGCGCCTCCACCGCAGCCTGCTCCCGTTCCAAAGCGGCGGCAGTCCGGTCCAGCCGCGCGCCGAGAGCCTCAACCTGCGCCTCATGCTGGGCAGCGGCAGCTTGGGCACGTTTTGCCTGCTGCGCCAGCTCGCCTTTGAGTTGACGCTGCTGCGCCAGCTCCTTTTGCAGCAGCACCCGCGACGACTCCAGCTCCTTGCGCAGCCGCCGCGTTTCCTCTGCCAGACTGTCCGCCGCAGGGGCAGCTTTTTTCACTTCAACAGACTGTTCGTGCGCTACAATCTGCTGCGTCCCATGATCAGCCGCGTCGGCGTTTTTGTTCTTGAGATAGCTGTGATAGCTTGCCAAGGAAATATAGGCCAGAATGCCGGCGGCAATGAGAAGAGCGGTGCCTTTTGATTTCATATCAGAATCCCTCAGTTGCGTTTATTGTGTGAGCAGGTCAGGTCAGGCGGCGGAGAGCCGGAAACGCCCTCAGGCGGGCTTCAGGATCAGGACAGAGAGCGGCGGCAGGGTCAGCTCCAAGCTGTGCTCGAAGCCGAAGGCCGGTTCCGGCAACGTGCTGATCGTGCCGTTGCTGATGCCGCTGCCCCAGTAGCATTCAAGGTCGCTGTTGAGCAGCTCGCGCCACTGGCCGCCTTTGGGCGCGCCGATGCGGTAGTTTTCCCGCGCCACCGGGGTGAAGTTGCAGACCGCCAGCAGCGCGTCGCCGCTGTCCTTGGCCCGCCGGATGAAGGAGAAGACCGAGTTGTCCAAGTCGTTGGCGTTGATCCACGAGAAACCTTGCCAGTCGTAGTCGTTCTCATGCAGGGCGCGCTCTTCTTTGTATATCCTGTTCAGGTCGCGGACAAAACGCTGCATACCCTGATGATTTGCCGCCTCCAAGGCGCACCATTCCAAGCCTGCGTCGTGGTTCCACTCGTGCCACTGGCCAAACTCGCAGCCCATAAACAGCAGCTTCTTGCCGGAGTATGTCCACATGAAACCAAGATAGGCGCGGAGATTGGCGAACTTCTGCCAGTCGTCGCCGGGCATTTTGCTGACCAGCGCGGACTTACCATGCACCACCTCATCGTGCGAGATCGGCAGGATGAAGTTCTCTTGGAAGGCGTAGAGCATCCCGAAGGTCATCTCGTGGTGATGGAACTTGCGATGAATCGGTTCGTGGCTCATGTAGGAGAGCGTGTCGTGCATCCAGCCCATGTTCCATTTGAGGCTGAAGCCAAGCCCGCCCAGCCATGTCGGCCGCGAGACCATGGGCCACGAGGTGGATTCCTCGGCAATGGTCAGCACGCCGGGGAAGAGACCATGCAGCACCTCGTTGGCCTTGCGGAGGAAGCTGATCGCGGCCAGATTCTCCCGCCCGCCGTACTCGTTGGGCAGCCACTCGCCTTCTTTGCGCGAGTAATCAAGGTAGAGCATGGAGGCCACCGCGTCTACGCGCAGGCCGTCAATATGGTACTTGTCAATCCAGAACAGGGCGTTGGAGATGAGGAAAGAACGCACTTCGTTCCGCCCGTAATTGAAGATCATCGTGCCCCAGTCCTGATGCTCGCCTTGGCGCGGATCGGCGTGGGCGTAGAGATGCGTGCCATCGAAGTAGTTGAGGCCCGCGCCGTCCTTGGGGAAATGCGCAGGCACCCAATCAAGGATCACGCCGATGCCGTTCTGATGGCACTGGTCAACGAAATACATGAAGTCCTGCGGCGTGCCGAATCGGCTGGTCGGGGCGAAGAAGCCCAGCACCTGATAGCCCCACGAGCCGTCATACGGATACTCGGCAATGGGCAGCAGCTCAATATGCGTGAAGCCCAGCTCCTTGACATAAGGAATCAGCTCGTCGGCCAGCTCGCGGTAGGTCAGCCAGCGGCTGCCGTATTTCTCGTCAGGCTTGCGCCGCCATGAGCCGAGATGCGCCTCGTAAATGGAAATCGGGCTGTTGAGCGACTGCCGCTGCGCCCGGCTGGTGATCCAGTCGGCATCTTGCCACTGGTAGCTGTCAAGCTGCACAGCCACCGAGCCGGTGGCAGGCCGCAGCTCCATCGCGAAGCCGTAGGGGTCGGACTTGTCAAACTGCTCGTCCCGCTGCGTGGTGATGCGGTATTTATAGACCGTGTGCTCCTTCAGTCCTGGAACGAAAAGGCTCCAGATGCCGGAGTCGCTCGAATGCATTGGATGCTGCTGACCGTCCCAGCCGTTGAACTCGCCAATCAGGCTGACAGCGCGGGCGTTGGGTGCCCAGACAGCAAAGGCTATGCCTGCTTGGCCGTCAAAGGTGACAAGGTGCGCGCCTAATTTCTCGTAGGACCGCTCATGCGTGCCTTCAGCGATCAGATATTTGTCAACGTCACCGAGCCAGCTAACTGGAACGGGCTGGCCTAGAAAAGAAATAGAAGTCATCGGAGGAAAACCCTTGGGGGTTGAAACAAGCTGCCGCAGCGGCGCAGAAAACAAAAAGCAGACACAGTATAGCTGCTTTGCAACGCTTTTCAAACCTTTTTCTGCGCTTAGGCCGCCGCTGCCCTGCAACGCGGCGGGCCGCCTGTCTGGAAGCAGGCATCAGGGCAATCTCGATGCATGGTTCGAGATTGCCCCGATGCATGGTTCGAGCCTCGTCCGAACCATGCTTCGGGCCTCATCCGAATTATGCTTCGAGCCTGGCCCGAACCATGCTTCGAGATTTTCTCGATGCATGGTTCGAGATTTTGCCGGGCCGCCGCGTCACGCAGGGCCGCCGCCCGCTCACCGGCACAGGCGCAGCACGGCCTCGATGTCCGCCTGCGAATAGTTGTCTAACCGCCAGATGCGGGCCAAGGCATGGGCGTTGGCAGCGATGCGGGGAATGTCCGCCTCCGGGATCTTCAGCTCGGCCAGCGTGACCGGGCAGCCGACGCTGCCGAGCCAGCCGCGCAGGCGCAGCACGGTCTGCTCCGCATCCGCTGCAAGGCCGAAGACCTCTTGGCCAAGACGGGCGATACGGGCTTCGGACTGCGGCAGCCGCCAGCGCAGCCAAGCAGGCACAACCACAGCCAATCCTGCCCCGTGCGGCACATTGTACAATGCGCTCAAGGAATGCTCAATCATGTGCATGGGAAAGGCGGTGCGGCCCAGCCCGGCTCCGGTCAGGCCGTTGAGGGCCAGGGTGGCTGTCCACATCAGGGCGGCGCGGCCGCCGTAATCGCGCGGATCCGCCAAGCAGCGTTCGCAGGAGCGCATGGCATTGCGGATCAGGCCCTCCATGAAGTCCATCTGCACCGGCGCGTCCTCGTCCGTGGTGGTCATGTAGAATTCCAGCACATGGGCTATCGCGTCCGCAGCGCCGTAGGCGGTGTAGTCCGGCGGCACAGTGAAGGTCAGCTCCGGGTCGAGGATGGAAGTCTTGGGATAGAGCAGGCGGTGCGTGCAGGCGAACTTCTCCTGCGTCGCCTCATTGGTGATCACCGTGCCCGCGTTCATCTCCGAACCCGTGGCGGCCAGCGTCAGCACCGCAGTGATGGGCAGCGCGGCTTGCACCTCCTGTTTATAGGTGAAGAAGTCCCAGACATCGCCGTCCGCAGGAACGCCTGCGGCCACAGCCTTGGCTGTGTCGATGACCGAGCCGCCGCCCACCGCGACGATCACGTCCGCCTGCTGCGCCCGCGCCTTGGCGATGCCTTCCCGCACATGCGAGAGCAGCGGGTTTGAGCTGACTCCGCCGTGCTCAATCACGGTCACGCCCGCCTGAGCCAGCGCGGCTGTGACCTGCCCGTGCAGGCCGCTCTTTTTAATGCTCTCGCGGCCATAAATGAGCAGGGCGCGGCGGCAGCCAAGGGCGGCGGTTTCCGGGCCGATCTGCGGCACAGTGCCGCGTCCGAAGATGATCTTGGTCGGATTGTGGAAGATGAAGTTCTGCATGATGTCACCGTGGATTGAATGGTTCTTTCCGCGCCGCCGCCGGGAACGCCTCCGGCGGCACGGCCTCCTCTGCCGCCTGCACCACCTGCGCGGCCAGCCTGCCGCCTTCCGACTCCTTCTCCGAGCCTCGCCCGAAGACTAAGCGCACGACCTGCGCCGCGTTGAGCTGATCGGCAGGCCGGGATGGAATGTAGGCCGCTGCGCCGTTCTGCTCGGTTTCATGAAGCAGGCCGCCGCTGATCAGCAGATCAACCGTCTGACTCAGGTCAGCCTCGTTGCGGACCGCGCAGACTGCGGCCAGCTCTTCTTCGCCGGTGGCCTCGGCGCGGGAGAAGTTGCTGTAGACAGTGAGCAGCACGTCAAACGCCTGCTGAAGACGCTGCCGGGCTGTGCTTTCCGCGCCAGGCAGGCGGTAATGGTTGCGGTTCTGAATGGCATAGGCCAAGACCGCGCCGAGCAGGATGAACATCCAGCCAAGCTGCATCCAAACTAAGAAGAGCGGAACCGTGGCGAAAGAGCCGTAAATGGCGTTGTAATTCGCTACACCCATTTGCAGCATTACGTAGAGTCGCTGGACAATGAACCAGAACACCGCCCCAAAGAGCGCACCGCAGAGGGCCGCGCCGGTGCGCACCTTCACGCTGGGGAAGAAAAGGTACATCATCATCAGCGAGAGCGTGATGAAAAGGAAGGGCAGCAGCTTGAGCAGCAGCCATGAAGAAGGCAGAGCTGTCTCAATGTAATTCATGATCTTCTGCGATTTCAGCACTGCCTCGGCAGCCAAGGCGATGTTGACTGAGATCGGCAGCAGCACAAGCAGGGCGAGGTAGTCCATCAGCTTGCGGAAGGCCGAGCGGCCCCGGCGGGTGTGCCAGATGGCGTTCATCGCGTCCTCGACCGCATTGAGCACGGTGATCACCACGACTAGCAGGCCGACGATGCCGAAGGCGCCGAGAGCCGCGAAGTTGGTGTTCTCCACATAATCAAAGATGGAGTCCACCGCGTTGCGCAGATGGCGGTTGAGGCTGGGCGGCGTAGCATCCTTCGCTTCCGCTGCGGCATCAGGCTGCTCGGCCTCCTCTTGCAGCTGGTCTTCTTTGGCCGCCGCGTCCGGGTCGAGCTGGTTGATCAAGCGGTGCGCAGCGATGCGCATCTGATTGCCGTTGCCCAAGCCTTTGAGGATGGCGGTGCTCATCGCCAAGAGCGGCACCATCGAAAGCACCACGGAGAAAGTCAGTGCCGAGGCCCGCAGGGAGATATTGCTGCCGCTGAACTCATGGCCCATGATCAGCAGAATGCGGAGCAGGCTGCGCAGGACGGCGGCGGTCTGTCCTTCATCCGGTCTGTAGGCGAAGGCCCAGCGGGTCAGGCGGCAGGGAGGGGCGGCGGGCATGGCTAAACTCAGGCGGGTAGCTCCTGCTTGCGCACCGCTTCAGCCTTGATCCGGTCGAGCAGCTCAGACAAAACCGGCTTGACATGCTCGCGCAGATCGCCTACGACGATAATAAAGAGCAGGTCGTCGCCGGGCTGGAAGCTGCCGGAAGCGGCTTCAATGATGATCTCGTAAATGCCGGGCCAAGAAAGATATTCCTGCCGCAGCCGCTCGATCTGCTCCTGATCGACTGCGGTTTCCAGCTGGCTGACTGCTGCGCCGTCCTTACGCGACCAGCTCCGCACCACGCCGTTGTGGATCAGCACCATGCCGACTTTCTCGTTGAAGTCAGGCCGTTTTTTCAGCTCCGCGATCGTTTTTGAGATGTCCATGTTCAAGGCTTGCGTTTTGCCGGACGGCTGGCCGCGCCGCCCTTAGCAGGAGGAATGATCAGTTTCTGGCCGATCCGCATCTCGGCTTTTCTGTCCATCTGGTTGGCCCGCCGCAGCTCGTCCAGCGTCAGCCCGAATTTGCGAGCCACGGACAGGGCTGAATCACCCTTGCGCACCACATAGACCTGAGGCTTTGCGCTGTCGGCAGTGGCTTTTTTTGTCGGCGGCGGTTTTGGCCTGGGCGACGGCGGGACATAATCAGCAATCTGGCTGGCGCGGAGCAGGCTCTGCGGCATGGAGCGGATGCGCTCGCGGACAAAATGGGTCGCGGGCAGGTGGATGACTGTCTCAATCGGGATGTGTTTTTTGCCCTCCAGCACCGGCTTCATCAAGGCGGGGTTGAGGCGGCGGAATTCCTCTTCAGAAACGCCGAAATACTGGCGCAGCTCGGCGGCGGCGGCGTAGCCTTTCAGCCGCAGGGAGGCGCTGATCAGAGGCCTCTCTTTGATCAGAGCAGGATCAGCCTCCAGCTTGCGGGCGACCCGTAAAGCGGCGATGAATTCCGGGTAGAAATTGCGCGAGGCGAAGCCGAAGGTCTGACTGGAATGATTGGCGAAAATAACCGGATAGCTGCCCCACTGCGCCTTGGCCCGCAGCATCCCGCCGCGCCCGTGGTTGTAGGCAGTGAGTGCCAGCGGCCAAGCCCCCAGCTGACGGTGGTTCTCCTTCAGGAAACGGGCGGCGGCCTCGCTGGCGACGTAAAGGTCATAGCGCTCGTCCACCAGCTCGTTGACGATCATGAACTCCTTGCCGGTGTAGCGGGTGAACTGCCAGAGGCCCACCGCTCCGGCTTTGGAATGCGCCTTAGGATTGAACGAGGATTCGACGTGGGGCAGGTAAGCCAGCTCCAAAGGCAAATCCAGCGTCCGCAGGATACGTTTGATCGTCGGCATGTAGGCCCCGGAACGGATCACGCCGTCGCGGAAGCGATTTTTCAAGCCGGTCTGCACCCGCATGTTCTCCGCCGCCGCTAAGAAGGCGGCGGGGCTTTTCTGCTGAAACAGGCTGTGAATCCGCAGCTCCTCAGCGGTCTGCGGTCTGCCGCCTTCAGCAAATTTGTTCAGCATGGCCTTGACATGCAGCCGCGCCACTTCAGTCAATTTTTCGTTGATTTTGCCCGCGCCGAAGGTATCTTTCGGCATAAGGCGGATCACGCCGTAGATCAGACGGAGGTCGCGCCGGTCGTGCAGCACGCCTTGGTTTTCGCTGTAAACGCCATAGATTTTTTCCCAAAATTCGACATTGGGAAGGATGAGCGGATAGACTGGAAAATGCAGGGACTCAGAGGCGGAGAGCTGCGGGGCGGGCAGTCGGGTGATGTTCTGCGGCAGCTGAAATTCAGCGGCGGCTGGCGCGGCGGCGAGAAAAAGGCAGGCGAGAAAAAAAAATCTGACAGCTGACGGCATGAGCATCGTGCGTTTAAGTGAGAAGCCTTCCTGCTCCGGCGACCGCAGACGGGAAAGCCGTGTCCTGAACAGAATCAGATTGTAGCACACTTTTTTAAAAAAGCGGCAAAAAGGGAGAAACCGCTGCTCTCTTTTCGGAAAAAATTAAAAAAATCAGCATGTACACTCCGATCATCGGCACCCTTGGCTATGTTCTTTCCCCGGATGCCCAGCAGGTGCTGCTGCTGCACCGCAACGCCCGCCCGGACGATCAGCATCTCGGCAAATACAATGGGTTGGGCGGAAAAATGCGGCCTGACGAGGACGTGCGCAGCTGTATGACGCGGGAAATTGAGGAGGAAGCGGGCATCGTCTGTCGGGAGATGAGCCTGCGCGGCACAGTGAGCTGGCCCGGCTTCGGTCCCGGCGGCGAAAACTGGCTCGGCTTCATTTTTCTGATCACCGCCTTTGACGGCATTCCCCAGACAGGCTGCCCGGAAGGCGCGCTGGCCTGGCATCAGCTGGAAGACATCAGCCGCCTGCCGATGTGGGAGGGTGACCGCTTCTTCCTGCCCTTGGTCTTTGACGGCGACCCGCGCCCCTTCCACGGAGTCATGCCCTACAGCCAGGGCAGGCCGGTGAGCTGGCGGCATTTTCGATAGCCGCTGAAATTTTTCAATTGCCCCGGAGCGGCAAAACTGGTATGTACAGCTTGATTTGCGATGCAATCTGTCGAGAACGCCAGAACGCGCGGGAGGAGCGCATTCAATATGAAGAATAACGACGAACTCGTCCGGCTGGAGCAGCTGGTCGAAATGTTGGTCAGCCGCTGCAAGGAGCAGAAGGAAAAAATTCTGGCCTTGGAGAAAAAGCTCCGCGACCGCGACGAGGAGTGTGAGCTGGTCAAGCTGGAAAGTGCCGAGCTGCAGAAGCAGCGGATGGAAATTGGCTCCCGTGTGGCCGGGCTGCTGGAACGGATCGAGGGCTGGGAGGCGGAGCTGACGGACAAAAAAGGCAAGTGAGGTGCGCCGCCTTTTTCGTCGGGTAGGACATGCCCGCTGCGCCAGACAAAAAACGTGTGCGGCAGATATCAAGCCAAAAAATAGACGCGAAGCGGAACCGCTTGATTTCAGGACGGACTGACAAGGTTGCCGCCGCGTTAACGGGGTGAGCGGAAAAAATAGGTTTTGCTTTTTCCGGTTTTTTATTTTATAGACAGGGGACAGCGGCACACAAGTTTCCCTGCGCTGTTTGTGATCAACAGAGTATTGAGCCAACTCTCTTTAAAAGGGCTGCTCCTTTTCTGCCGGATTATGGAAAACTTTACTGATTTCCAGACGACCGCATGGCGCGCCCACCTATTTCGATAGGTTTAATTATTCTGTTGACACGGCAGTGCGGGGTTTTTTGCAGCCTGATCATGGCTGCCGCGCCGTCCGCATTCCTGCCTCACTGATCTCCCCCCGCAGTTTTCTCCGCCGCAGTTAGCTGTTTTATCTCACATTTCGCAGCACGAAACTGCTGCATGCATCTATAAACTAGGTTATTCATGTCATGAGCGGCATCACATTGATTTTGCTTGCAATTGCCCTGTCCGCAGGCGCGGCCGCAGGCTTTTTTCTCCGTAAAAAACTGATTGAGGGCAATCAGGCGGATATAGAAAATCAGCGGCGGCTGATTGTTGAGAACGCCATTCACGAGGCCGAGCAGCTCCGCAAAGAGAAGCTCCTTCAGGTGAAGGAAGAGATTTATCAGGCCAAGCAGGAGGCCGAGCAGGAGATAAAAAGCTCCCGGAAGGAGATCGAAAACGAGCAGCGGCGGCTGGAGCGGAAGCTCGACAAGGTGCATGAGGAGCTGAACGACCTCAAAAACAAAGAGGCCGATCTGACCGCCCGTGAGAAACGGCTGGCCGCCAAAGAGCAGAGCGTGGCGGCGCGTGAGGACGAGGCGGAAACGCTAATCGCCGAGCAGCGGCGGCAGCTGGAGCAGCTGGCTGGACTTAGCGCGAAGGAGGCGAAAAAGCTGCTGGTCGAATCGATGGAGAGCGAAGCCCGCATGGATGCCGCCAAGCGGCTGACCAGAATCGAGAACGAGCTGAAGCTGGAGGCCGACCGCAAGGGCAAGAACATCCTCGCGCTGGCCATCGCCCGCTATGCCGGCGAGTACGTGGCGGACAAAACCGTCTCCACCGTGCCGCTGCCCAACGACGAGATGAAAGGCCGGATTATCGGCAGAGAAGGACGCAACATCCGGGCCATTGAGGCCGCGACCGGCATTGATATCATCATTGACGACACCCCGGAGGCGGTGATACTTTCCGGCTACAATCCCATCCGGCGCGAAATTGCCCGGCAGTCGTTGCTCCAGCTCATTTCCGACGGCAGGATTCATCCGGCCCGGATTGAGGAGGTGGTGGCCAAAGTCACCCACGATCTCGACGTGGAGATCAAGGAGGCGGGCGAGAAGGCCGCCTTTGACCTTGGCGTACACGGAATGCACGTGGAGCTGATCAACCTAGTCGGGCGGCTGAAATACCGCTCCAGCTACGGCCAGAATATTTTGCAGCATTCGCTGGAGGTGGCCTTCCTCTGCGGCATCATGGCCGCCGAGTTGGGACTGGATGTGAAGAAAGCCAAGCGGGCTGGGCTGTTGCATGACATCGGCAAGGCGGTGGATCACGAGGTGGAAGGCTCGCACGCTATGATTGGCCGCGATTTGGCCAAAAAATACAGCGAGCGCGAGGACATCGTTTACGCCATCTCCGCCCACCATGAGGAAGTGCCGCCGCAGACTGTGCTGGACATCCTCGTGCAGGCGGCGGACGCGCTCTCCGGCGCACGCCCCGGAGCGCGCAAGGAAATGCTCCAGAGCTACGTCAAGCGGCTGGAGGACTTGGAGAAAATCGCCAACGCCTTCCCCGGCGTGGAGAAATCCTACGCGGTGCAGGCGGGCCGCGATCTGCGGATTGTCGTCAACAGCCAGCAGGTGGGCGATGACGCGGCCACGCTGATGAGCCGCGACATTGCCAAGGCGATTGAGGAGCAGCTGACCTATCCTGGCCAGATCCGGGTCACGGTGATCCGCGAGACAAGGGCGGTGGAATATGCGAAATAACGGCAATAAATCACTGGCGGAGCAGCTCGCCCTGATCATGCGCGGCTGCGAGGGAGTGGTGTCCCAGGAGGAACTGGAAAAGAAGCTGGCGGGCGGCAGGCTGCTGAAGATCAAGGCCGGTTTTGACCCGACCGCGCCGGATCTGCACCTCGGCCACACCGTGCTGCTCCAGAAGCTGCGCCAGTTCCAGCAGCTTGGTCATGAGGTGCATTTCCTGATCGGCGATTTCACGGCCATGATCGGCGATCCGACTGGCAAATCAGACACCCGCCCGCCGCTGACCCGTGACGATGTTGTCCGCAACGCCGAGACCTACAAGGCGCAGGTTTTCAAAATGCTCGATCCGGCCAAGACCAAGGTGGTCTTCAACTCGGCTTGGCTGGGGCAGCTTTCCTCCTACGACATGATCCGCCTCGCCTCCGAGCTGACTGTGGCCCGGATGCTGGAGCGCGACGACTTCAAAAAGCGTTTCCACGGCAACAAGCCTATTTCCATTCACGAATTCTTTTATCCCCTCTTTCAGGGCTACGATTCAGTGGCCATGCAGGCGGACGTGGAAATCGGCGGCACCGACCAGCTGTTTAATCTGCTCATGGGCCGCGAGCTGCAACGCTCCAGAGGTTTGGAGCCGCAGGTCGTCCTGACCACGCCGCTGCTTGAGGGTTTGGACGGCGTGAACAAGATGAGCAAATCGCTCGGCAACTACATCGGCATCACCGAGCCGCCGGAGCAAATTTTCGGCAAGACGCTCTCCATCAGCGACGAGCTGATGTTCCGCTGGTACGAGCTACTCAGTGACCTGCCCATAGAGGAAATCGCCACGTTGAGAAAGGGCATGGCTGAAGGCTGGCTGCATCCCAAGGCGGTCAAAGTGCGGCTGGCGAAAGAGCTGGTGGCCCGCTTCCACGATCAAGAGGCGGCGGACGCAGCGGAAAAGCATTTCGAGCAGGTCTTCAAACAGCGTGAGCTGCCGGATGAAATCCCGGAGAAAATCCTCCCGGCGCAGGCAGATGCGGTCGCGCTGCCGTGGCTGCTGAAAGAGGCAGGGCTGGTGGATTCCACCTCGGATGGCCGCCGGATGATTCAGCAGAACGCGGTGACAGTGAACGGCGAAAAGGCGGCGGATGTCAATCTTCAGCTTCTCGCCAGCGGCGAAGTGCTGCTGAAAGTGGGCAAGCGGCGTTTCTGCAAGGTGATTTTCGCCTGATTCCGCTTCTGCTGCGGGCCGGAATGCGGTATAATGCCCAGAGTCAATCTGCCGCGCTGTTCCGGTTAACTTCTTCAAGGAGCGGAAATGATGGACGTTTCTCCCGTGCTGATCTGGTTCCTCATTGGCACTGCCTGCTTTGTCACTGAGCTGGCTTTACCCAGTTTTTTTCTCTTCTTTTTCGGTATCGGGGCATGGTGCGCGTCAGCGGCGGCAGCGGCTCTAAATCTGCCGCTGACCGTCCAGATCGCAGTCTTCCTTGTCTGTTCTATTTGTAGTCTGATTTTGCTCAGGGCAAAATTTCGCTCTGTTTTTGTCGGCGAGGCGAAAGAGAAAGAGGCTGCTGACCGATTGATATCGGCCACTGGGATTGTGACTGAAGCGATTACACCACCCTCAGAAGGCAGAATTCAGTACAAAGGTTCATTTTGGCGCGCCGTTGCCGATGAGCATGTCGAAGTAGGCGAGACAGTACGGATTGTTGAAGATAAGAACCTTGTGATCAAGGTTCGGGCCATCAAAAAAGACAAGGAGGAAACAAAATGGGAATCGGAGTAGCTATAGCGATAATTTTGGTTGTTTTTGTTTTGATTCTCGCGCCATTTTCTATCAAGCTTGTACCAAACAAGCATGAGTATGTCATAGAGAGACTCGGTAAGTATGTAAAAACTTTAAGTGCAGGGCCGCATTTTCTCATTCCGATCATTGATTACGTCGCCTATAAAAGAAGTTTAAAGGAGGAACCTTTGGACATCGGCAGTCAGACTTGCATCACCGCCGATAACGTTACCTTGGAAGTAGACGGCATCATGTATTTGCAAGTCATTGATTCGGCGCAGTCAGCCTACGGCATCGCCGATTATCATTTCGCTGCCTCCCAGCTCGCGCAGACCTCGCTTCGTTCCGCCATTGGCAAAATTACCTTGGACAGCACCTTTGAAGCTCGCGAAACCTTGAATCAGCATGTGGTTAAGGCGATTGACGATGCGGCCCAGAACTGGGGCATCAAGGTGCTGCGCTATGAGATCAAAGATATCAAGCCGCCGCGCTCAGTGCTGGAGGCGATGGAAAAGCAGATGCAGGCCGAGCGCGAGAAGCGGGCTGAAATCGCCCGTTCTGAAGGTGATCGGCAGTCGATGATCAACCGGGCTGAGGGTGAACGTTCCGAGGCCATTGCCCGTTCTGAAGGCGAAAAGATGAAGCGGATCAACGAGGCCGAGGGCCGGGCGCAGGAAATCCTCAAGGTCGCCGAAGCGACTGCCGAAGGCATCCGCAAGGTCGGCGAAGCACTGGCTTCCACGGGCGGGAGGGAGGCGGCCAATCTTGAGGTGGCCAAGAAATATCTGGATGAATTCGGCAAGCTGGCCAAAGCGAACAACACCATGATCGTGCCCGGCAATCTCACTGACGTGGCAGGCATGGTCGCCACAGCCATGACCACGCTGCGGCAGACCAGCAAAACAGCAGCACCAATGCCTGCGGCTCGGCCTGAAGCGCACCCGGAACGCACGGTCGCCGCGCGTTGATTGCCTGTTGACAGCAGACAGCGCTGAATGCTACATTGAAGGATGCGCGGCCCTGTTCGCGCTCTTTTTTCATAAGAATTTCAACCTGAGGTGCGGTTTATGTTCGGATTGGGAATGCCTGAGCTGATCATCATTCTGGTTATCATCGTGATCATTTTCGGCGCAGGCAAACTGCCGGAGATCGGATCCGGCATCGGCAAAGGAATCAGGAATTTCAAAGACAGCGTCAAGAGTCCAGACGGCGATTCCAAGGTGATTGCAGACAAAGACAAGGACAGCGGCAAAGAAAGCTGAGGCAGCGCAACAACGCAACAACCTTCCCGCAGGAGCGCAATCATGTTTGGACTCGGAACCCCTGAATTGGTCGTCATTCTCGGCATCGCCTTCCTGCTCTTCGGCGGCAAGAAACTGCCGGAAATCGGCGCAGGCTTGGGCAAGGCGATCCGCTCGTTCAAAAACGGCCTGAACGAGGTGGAGGAGGCGACCGGCATGGAAGGCATCGCCAAACGGCTGCCTGTGGCGCGCGAGATTTCCGCTGTGCAGGATAAGATCGACAAAGCCAAGGACATCAGCAGAATGCTGACGAAGCAACCCAAGTTGTGACCTCTGCTGTTCAGGGAAAAGTTTCTTGCGTATGCCGGGCGGAAGGAGGAGCATAAACCTTATGCAGAAGTTTTTTTGCTCAGCCCAGCCTGAAGCATCCGCTTTTCCCGCAGGCAAGGCTGTCTCTGCGCGTTCACAGCAGCTCTGCTGAATTATTCTGTTTTTCCGCCGCCTGCGCCGGAAGGATGCTCGTTTCAATTGCGGCGGAGCACGCTTGTTTTGCCCTGATTCCAATTGGAATCGTGTCAATGTCGATTGGAATCAGGGCAAAGTCAATTGGAATTGGAGCGATTCCGATTGGAACCGGGGCAATTCCAATCGGAATCAGGGTAATTTCAATTGGAACCGGGCTGATTCCAACAGAAATCGTGTCAATTCCAACTGGAATCAGGGCGATTCCAATTGACTTTGGCCCGGTTCCAATCGAAAACGCCCCGGTTCCAATTTGAATCGGGGCGATGCAAACGCGTTTTCCGGCGGCTGCGGCGGGTTTTCAGCCGGAACAAAGCGGTTCCGCAGCGCATGACGCAGCGTTCCGCTTGGCTGCAATTCCTGCAAGAGTTCAAAACAGAGCAGTCCTCAAAACGTAGTGACAACCCAATTTGTTACAGGTCACAACTTGGGTTGACGAAGTAAATTCTTTGGCGGCAAACGGCTGGCCGACACAGCCCCCTGCATTCGCAGTCTCTCCTTCCGTAGATTATGTCGAAAATTGATATTTCATTCCGTGAAACTGTTCTGAAATCAGACCTTCCCTCTGTGATCCAAAATGCTGGAGAAATAGGTTTTGACTCTCTTCTCGATAATGGTGTGCTGAAAGATGTCCCAATTTTAAGCACAATGCTTGCCGTCGGCAAAACATTCGGCAACGTCAGAGATTATTTCTTTGCCAAAAAGATGATTGCGTTTTTGCGAAGCATCTCTTCTCTTTCCGAAAAAGAGCGACAAAAGCTCATTCATCTGCTTGATGCAGACGAAAAATTCAGTAAATATGCTGGTGAGCAAATCATAGAGCTGCTTTCCCGGATAGACAGTGAGAGGAAAGCAGTTTTAGTAGCAACTGCCCTCAAGTTGTATGCGCGGGAGGAAATTGATTTCTTGCAGTTGCAGCGAATTAATTATGCAATTGATCGATTCATGTTGTGTGATGCTGAAGAGTTTCGTTCTTTTTGCGCAGTGACACCGGAAAAATTTATAAATGAAAAAATTCGCCGTAATTCTGATGTAGAAGCGACTACAGTAAATTTTTTATCCGCTGGATTAGGAGATATAAACACAGGACTGGGGCTTTTTGGAATGATTTTCCCAAACGAAACCGCCCGCCTGTTTCTTCGTGTCTTAGACGAAGGACTTCAGTAAATGCTTGCCACAACCCTGAGCGGCGCGGTCATGGGCGTGGACGGCCTGCTTGTCCGCGTTGAGGTGGACTTGGCCCTTGGCCTGCCGCTCTTCTCCACAGTCGGGCTGGCAGAAGGCGCGGTGCGCGAGGCCAAAGACCGGGTGCGGGCGGCGGTCAAGAACAGCGGCTACGAGTTCCCGCCTCGCCGGATCACGGTCAACCTCGCCCCGGCGGCGGTGAAAAAGGAAGGCTCCGGCTACGATCTGCCCATCGCCCTCGGCATCCTTGCGGCCTCTGGCGCGCTGCCCTGCCCGGATTTGGCTGAAACCGCGATAGTCGGCGAGCTGTCCTTGGACGGCGGAGTGCGCCCGGTGCGCGGCGTTTTGCCGATGGTGCTGGAGGCGAAAGCGAACGGCATCCGCCGCTTTCTCGTGCCAGCAGAGAATGCGCAGGAAGCGGCGGTGGTGCAGGGCATCGAGATCATTGCCGTGGAAAGCCTGCGGCAGGCGGCGCAGTATTTGCTCAACGAGCTGGACATCCGCCCTTCCTTCACCGACATTGAGGCCCTGTTCAGCCGCCGCAGCGAGTATCCGCTCGATTTCGCCGAAGTGCGCGGCCAAGAGCACGTCAAGCGGGCCTTCGAGGTGGCGGCGGCAGGCGGCCACAACCTCCTGCTCTGCGGGGTGCCGGGCACGGGCAAGACCATGATGGCCCGACGGCTGCCGACCATCCTGCCTGACCTCTGTCTGAGCGAGGCACTGGAAACAACCAAGATTTACTCGACCAGCGGCCTGCTTTCCGAGGCCCAGCCGCTGATGGTCACGCGGCCTTTCCGCTCGCCGCATCACACCATCTCGGACGCTGGGCTGATTGGCGGCGGTCAGATTCCTCGGCCCGGCGAGGTCTCGCTGGCCCACAACGGCGTGCTTTTTCTCGACGAGCTGCCGGAGTTCCGCAAGCACGTCTTGGAAGTCATGCGCCAGCCGTTAGAGGACGGGGTTGTGACGATTGCCCGCGCCGCAGCCAGCCTCCGCTTTCCGGCGGACTTCATGCTGGTGGCGGCGATGAACCCCTGCCCGTGCGGCTTTCTCGGCGACAAGGTGAAGCCGTGCCGCTGCGCCCCGATTCAGGTGCAGCGCTACCGCAGCCAGCTCTCCGGCCCGCTGCTCGACCGGATCGACATGCACATCGAGGTGCCGCCGGTGCCGGTGCGCGAGATCAGCTCGCGTTCGGCAGGCGAATCGTCGCAGAGCATCCGCGAGCGGGTCAACCGGGCACGGCGGCTCCAGCAGGCCCGCTTCGCCAAGACCAGCGGCGTGACCTGCAACGCCCGCATGTCGCCCCGCCAGATCGAGAGCCTCTGCCCGCTGGACGAAGCGGGCCGCAAGCTCCTCGGCAGCGCGATTGACCGCCTCGGCCTCTCCGCCCGCGCCTACCACCGCATCATCAAAATCGCCCGCACCATCGCTGATCTGGCCGAATCCGAGCAGATCAGCCCCGCCCATCTCGCCGAAGCGGTGCAGTACCGACGGCAGCAGCAGGAAGCAGGCGGCTGATCAAATTTTTGCGCACCGCCGCATTCTCGAAGTGCTGATGCGCTCATGCGGTCAATTTGACAGGATATTCCGCCTCTTCGCCGTGCTGACCGGAGCCAGCTCCCCGCAAATCGCCGCCAGCAGCCGCCACAACTCGGCGTGTCTGCCTTTTGGCACAATGAGCCGGACAAGCCCCTGCTGGCCATTCACAGTGGAGAGCACGGCAAGGCCGTCGTAGCCTTCAAGCAGGAAGCGGAACAGGCTGATGCGGTCGGTTCTGATGCGGAGGAAAAAGGTGTGCATGATTGGAATGTCAAAAAAATTGAGACCGGAAGAGGGCTGGCGGCGCACGTCTCCTCCGGCGCAGGAACCAGAACGGATCAGACCTTCAGCGAGGCATCAATTCCGCCGAGCAAATCCTGATGCCGCGCCAGCACCGGCTCGACCACTTCAGCCAGAAATTCCTCAGTCTGCTGCGCGGCTCGGCCAGTGAATTCCTGATAATTGCCGATCAGCTTTTCCAGCTCGCTCAACGAGAAGGGAACGCGCTCATCCTCTGACAAACGCACCAACAGGTCGTTGTCCAAACCTTCCTCCTTCACTGCCAGCCCGGCGGCGACAGAATGCTCGCGGATGACTTCGTGCATCTCCTGACGGCTTTGTCCCCGTTCGACGCAGGCCATGAGGATCTTCTCAGTAGCCATGAAAGGCAGCTCGGCCCGCAGATGCTTTTCAATCTGCTTAGGATAGACCACCATGCCATTAGTGATATTGACGTAAAGCCGCAGGATTGCGTCGGTGAGCAGGAATGCTTGGGCCATGTCCATGCGGCGGATGGCTGAATCGTCCAGCGTCCGCTCAAACCACTGATTCGCGGCGGTGGCGGCGAAATCCGCAGGCAGGCCCATCAGCTTGCGGGCCAAACCGGTCATGCGCTCGGAACGCATCGGATTGCGCTTGTAGGCCATTGCCGAGCTGCCGACCTGCTTCTGCTCAAACGGCTCCTCCTGCACTTTCAGGTTGGAGAGCAGGCGCAGATCAACCGCAAATTTGTGCGCGGACGCGCCGATGCCGGACAGCGTTTCGGCGGTCTTCATGTCCAGCTTGCGCGGATAGGTCTGACCAGTGACCGGGAAAATCTGATCAAAGCCGAGCTTTTCCGCCACAAGCCGGTCGAGTTCGCGCACCTTGGCGTGGTCGCCGTGGAACAGCTCGATGAAGGTGGCTTGCGTGCCGACCGTGCCTTTTGCGCCCCGCGCCTTGAGCTGCCGCTCCAGAGCCTCAATGTATTCCAAGTCCATGAGCAAATCTTGGATATACAGCGTGTTGCGTTTACCGACCGTGGTTGGCTGGGCGGGCTGGTAATGGGTGAAGCCCAGCGTGGCCATGTCCTTGTAGCTGCGGCAGAAATCGGCCAGATTGGCGATGACGTTGACCAAAGCCTTCTTGATCAGCCGCAAGGCTTTTTTCTGGATGATCAGATCGGTGTTGCAGACAACAAACTGCGAGGTCGCGCCGAGATGAATGATGGCCTCGGCTTTCGGGCACTGCTGGCCGTAGACATGAACATGCGCCATGACATCGTGGCGGATCTCCTTTTCTTTTTTTGCCGCTGCCGCGAAATCAACGTCTTCGACATGGCTTTTCAGCTCATCCACCATTTCTTGGCTGACCAACTCCAAGCCCAGCTCGTGCTGCGCCTCGGCCAAGGCCACCCAACATTTGCGCCAAGTGGTGAACTTGAAGCGTTCAGAAAAAAGCTCCTGCATTTCCCGGCTGGTGTAGCGGCTGACCAGAGGTTCTTGATAAATATCGTGATTCATGGCAATGCCTTGCGGATGAAGGTTGATGTGCGGAGAAGAATGGCGGTATTTAAGCGCAATCCGCAGGAAAAGTCTACAGGGAAGGACGGACGCGGGACTGTTTCAAATTGACCCTGCGGCCAGATCAGCATATAATCTGCATCATTATGCCGCTCGGCAAAAGACGAGCGGATTCCGCCGCAACCGACAGTGACGCAGGAGCGCAGCTGTGGAGTATTTTCAGAACCTGATCAATGCCCTTCAGTGGGGCAGCTTTTATGCCGTAATATCCATTGGTTACTCGATGGTCTATGGTGTGCTGATGCTCTTCAACTTCGCGCACGGCGACATCTTCATGACCGGCACCTACATCGGCTGCGGCGTGGCCGCGCTGCTGCTGGCACTGCTTGGGCCGTTTCTGCCGGGCTGGGCGGTGTTCCTGCTTACGGTGGCGATCACCATGTTTCTCGCCGCATGGCTGGGAGTGCTGGTAGAGGTGGTCGGCTACCGGCCTCTGCGCCACGCGCCGCGAGCCTCCGCCGCCATCACCGGCCTGATGATCGGCATCATTTTGGAGACCGGCAACCTGATCCTGCTCGGCACCAAGCGTCTGAGTTTTCCAACCCTGATTGAGCAGCAGACTTGGCAGCTCGGCGGAGTTCATTTCACCAACGTCAAGGTGCTGATCATCGCAGTGTCTCTGATTTTGATGCTCAGTCTGCACACCTTCATCCACAAGAGCAAATGGGGCATGGCGATGCGGGCCATGTCCTATGAATTTCACGCGGTGCCGCTGATGGGCATTTCGGTCAATATGCTGGCCCCGCTGACCTTCGCTATCGGCGCGGGGCTGGCTTCGGTGGCGGGCATCCTCTATGGCCAAGCCTATCCGGTGCTTGATCCGCACATGGGCGTGCTGCTTGGCTGGAAAGCCTTTGTCGCTGCCATACTCGGCGGACGCGGCTCAATCATGGGCGCAGCCTTGGCTGGATATCTGCTCGGCGCGATAGAAATTTTTACGGCGATGGTCTTTCCGTCCTCGTTCCGCGACCTGATCGCCTATTCGATCATTTTGGTGATCCTGACCTTCCGCCCGCGCGGCTTTTTCGGCATGGCCCACAGCACGCAGCTCCGGCTGTGAGCGGCATACTTCAGCATTCGCAGCGGCCTGCGCCGCTTTTCCTATTCAGAATTTGACACGTGGAGCATTCCCATGAGCGACCTGAAAAAAATGTACACCACCATCCTCGGCGACTCCTTCCCTATGGAGATGACCATTTCCTTTGGCGGGCAGACCTTGGTCTACCGCAAGCGGACGTGGGCCATTCCGCAGGAGGACGGCACGGTGGACGAGCGCGGCCTGCGCTACGGCGAGAACCCGGATCAGGAGGCGGCCTTGTATGAATTGGTCAACGGCAACCTTGTGCTCGGCAACTGCACGTACATCGAGCCGGGCAAGGGGCTGGTCAGCGGAATTCGGGTGGAGGACATGCTGCAAGTGGGCAAGCATCCTGGGAAAATCAACCTGACCGATGTGGACAACGGCCTGAACATCATCAAATATCTGATGGACAAGCCTGCGGCGGCGATCCTCAAGCACAATAACCCCTGCGGCGCGGCTATTGGCGTGACCTTGGCCGATGCCTACAACCGCGCCAATCGGGCTGACCGCATCGCCGCCTTTGGCGGAGCAGTGGTCACAAGCCGGGCGATTGACAAAGAAACTGCCGAGCTGATGAGCCAGAATTATCTGGAAGTGGTCTGCGCCCCGGACTTTGAAGAAGGCACGCTGGGCATCTTAGCCAAGGCCAAGAATCTGCGCATCATCCGCATTGATGGCATCAAGCGGTTAGCGGAATTTGAAAAGTATCGCTTTGTTGACTTCAAGTCGCTGATTGACGGCGGCATTATCGTCCAGCAGTCGGCGGTGAATGCTATCCGTTCTGCCGCTGATTTGAAACCGGCAGTGGCGACGTGGAAGGGCAAAGAGTATCGCTGCGAGCGGCAGCCGGATCAGCGTGAAATCGACGACATGATTTTCGGCTGGGCCGTGGAGCACGGGGTCACATCCAATTCAGTGATTTACGTCAAGGACGGCTGCACTGTGGGCATCGGCACTGGCGAGCAGGATCGGGTCGGCGTGGCGGAAATTGCTGTCCAAAAAGCCTATATCAAATATGCAGACATCTGCTGCTTTGACAAATTCGGCATTCCCTACGCGGATTTGGTTCTTGAAGTCGAGCAGGGCAAGCGGAATGCGGCGGAGAAAGCGGAGATTGACGCGAAGGTGAAGGCGGACCGGGCAGGGCTGCCCGGTTCCGTGATGATCTCAGATGCCTTTTTCCCCTTCCGCGATGCGGCGGATGTCGGCATCCGCGAGGGAATCACCGCCATTTTGCAGGCAGGCGGCTCTATGCGGGATTACGCCTCCATTGAAGCCTGCAACGAAGCCCGCCCGCAGGCGGCGATGATGTTCACCGGCTGCCGGGCGTTCAAGCATTGAATATAAAAAAGAACACCTGTTCGTCAGCAGTAAAAAGATGAACAGGTGTTCTTTTCGCAATCTATTGAAACGGATGAATATCACGGTCCTTCCAACACATTCAGCAGCTTAATGAAACCTCTGTGATAATAAGATGCTGTGTGCCTTCCGCTGACAGTCGTTGCCGGAGTTGTGGCATATCCAGGCGTTGAATAAAGCACAAATTCCACAGGCTTGTCATCAGCAAGCGCAGTAAGGGCCGCCGCATAGATTCCATCTTTATCTGGTGTAACTGGAATCAAAAATGTCCTTGGATCTATTCCCATTGCAGGGGTACCTAACAAAGCGTTGGGAGCGTCCTTAGTTGGTGCTACATCGCACTGAAGGGTAACTGTACGGTATGTCGAGACTGTAAGTGCAGGAATAGTACTGCTAAAAGCAGGATATGTGTATCCAGAACCCACTGCAACAACCTTGCCCTTTGCGCAATATGCGTCACCTGTGTTTGCAACGGAAGCGAACGCCCCTGTTGCGGCCAAGGCCAAGAAAGACAGCCCGGCGACGGCCCCTGTCAAAAGTTTGCTTTTCGTTTTCATCTCGCTATCCTCCAAAAATTTGAATTCTTCCGCCCCGCCGATGTCAGGCATCCTGCTGTTTTCAGGCGTTTCTTTTCATGCTGTTCATGCATGAGCCGTGCATCGTACCAAGCTGACTCCTTTATTTATTTATACTCCCGATCAAAGCAGCTTGTCAAGGAATCTTGTCAAAAAAATTGCACAGTTTTAGGGCTATCCAAAAAAAAGAGGGGAGAGTTTTCGTTATATCTCTGCGCAAAGGGCATCATTGCTTCTCTAAACCTGAACCCGCACAAGTCCCCGCACCGAATTCGCCACATGCAGCTCTTCCGCTGCGAGAACATCATCTCTCGTCAATATTCGCTCAACAGTCTGCCCCCGCTCCAGCAGCATCCGCCGAAACGTTCCGGCCAGCAATCCGCAGCTGACCGGCGGGGTGAACAGCGGACCGTCTTTCTCCAGCCGGACAAAAAGATTGCTGATGCTCCCTTCCGTCACCTGCCCGGCGGTGTTGACAAAAAGCACTTCATAAAAGCCCTGCGCGACGGCTCTGCCGCGCTCCCGGTCGTACAGCTCCCGCCGGGTGGTTTTATGAAAGCGGTGCGGATCAGCTGAATCAACCCGTTCCTGCGAAAAAATCACCTTCGGCAGTTCCGCTGACGGAAGCTCGTCCGGCAGGAGGACGGCGGCGGTCAGCTCAAGCCTGCCGTCCCGGCAAAGCAGCAGCCGCACCCGCAGCCGCTCATGCCGCTGCTGAACTGCCGCAGTCAGCTGGTTCCGCACATCTTCAATATCGCAAAAAAAATGAAAATAGCGGGCTGAGTCGGCCAGCCGCTCCAAATGATACTCAAGAAGAAAAAAGCCGCTTCCCGGCTGCCAGAGCAGCGTTTCAATGAGCTGAAAATCCGGCTCGTTTTTGGTCAGGAAATTGCCTTTGAGCAGACATTCCGCCCACTCCTCTTCCGGCTTGGAATCGGCAACAATCCCGGAGCCGATGCCCATTCTGCCTCGGCCCTGCGCCAGCTCGACGGTGCGGATGGGCACGTTGAAGCAGCTTTCTTGTTGGTTGGTGAAGCCAACAGCACCGCAATAGACACCGCGCCGCTGCCGCTCCAGCTCGTTGATGATCTCCATCGTCCTGATTTTCGGTGCGCCGGTGACAGAGCCGCAGGGGAACAGGGCTTCAATCATCTGCCGGAAGGAGGGCGCGGCACCTGCTGGAATGCCGTCAATGGTGGAGGTCATTTGCAGCAGGGATTCATACGTTTCCGCCTCAAAAAGGGTGCGAGGCGCGACTTTGCCACCGCCGGATTCATGCAGCAGGCGGCCCAAGTCGTTGCGGAGCAAATCAACGATCATCACGTTTTCGCTCCGATTTTTCGGATCGGATTGCAACCGCCGCCGCCGCTCCTCATCCTCGGCATTGGTTCGGCCACGACGTAGAGTGCCTTTCATGGGCCGCACCCGCACTTTTTCCGTATCGGCGCGGAAGAACAGCTCTGGCGAAAAGCTGAGGATGTCCTGCCCTTTATGCCGGATCCACGCGCTGTAGCAGACCGACTGATTGCGGCGCAGGCTGCGGTAGAAAGCGGCAGTTGAACCATGAAAGGCAAAATCGAAATGAAGCGTGAAATTGACCTGATACGTGTCTCCAGCACTGATGCAGTCCTTAATTTTTTCAACCGCCAGCAGGTATTCTTCCCGGCAGATGCTCGTTTGCAGATCAGAGCAGGAGAAAAAGTCTTCAGCGGCATCCGCCGCGCCCGGTGCTGCGCCGCTCCAGAGGCCGGTTTGATGGTCAAAAATCAGCGGTTCTTCTTGGTACACGCCGAGCACGGCCAGCGGCCTGCTGCTGGCATCGCTGAGGAAGCGGCGCAGGCGCGGCTCCAGCAAATAGCCGAATTCGTAATCCAGCCAGCCGGCCAGATAAAAACCTTGCTGCCGGAATTGGTCAGCTTGCTTGAGAAACGCCGATGCGTCATCGCCGGAACCGCAGATCAGATGACTGATTGGATTGAGAAAGAGGAAAGAGCGGCAGTTCTCAGCCGTCACTCTGGAGCTTTCCAGAAAAACAAAATCATTCTGCTTGGTCAGCCAAGACGTGAGGCGAAGAATGTCGGCATCGCTGAAGGGCTTCAATGCGGCGCGTCAGGAATTTGCTTGCCGTGCTCCCATGTCTCTTCTTGGGACGAGCCGTCTTTGGCTGTGAACATGCCTTTGCCATGCTTCTTGCCGCCTGCCCAGCCGCCGGAATATGTTGTGCCGTCAGCGTAGGTCATGACACCGCTGCCGTCCGGCCTGTTATCCAGCATCTCGCCAAGATATTTGTTGCCTGTCTTGGTGATCACAGTACAATTGCGGCGGCACTGCCCTTCCTCCATAACGCCGTCTAACGTTAGAAAAACCTTGCCCTTGGCAAGCCAAATTAGCTGTCCCGGCCCGCTGGCCTTGCCGTCTTTGCATCCGCCGGACCATGACACCGCTTCGTCAGGAATCGGCATTGGATTTCTAATCTGACAGCCGGTTCTCTGATCGGCAATCCAAGGCTCCGCTGCTTGAACAGAAAATGTGCGGCAGCAGAGCAAGCAGCAGATAAATATTTTCCCTTTCATTTTTTTTGTCCGTTCTCCCATGTCTCTTCTTGCGCAGAGCCGTCTTTGGCCGTGTATTTGCCTTTGCCGTGCTTTCTTCCTTCTGACCATACGCCTTCGTATTTACTGCCATCCTCATGCATCATACTGCCTTGACCGTGCGGCAGATCATCTTTAAATTCTCCGGTGTATTTCTGCTTGCCGTCAGCGGAGACAAGTTCACCTTTGCCGTCCATTCTGCCGTTTTTCCATTCACCGGAATAAACTTCTCCACTGGCGAATTGCAAGGTTCCTTGACCATGCCGCTCGCCATCTTTTATTTCTCCCTCATATTTTCCGCCGTCAGCACGGGTTATTTTTCCTTTGCCGTGCGGCAGGTTATCCTTCATCTCGCCGACATAGCTGTCTCCTCCCTTCGTTGTGACGGAGCAGTCCTGAACACAGCGGCCATCTTGCAGTACGCCGGTGATGGTGCTTTGTAGCTCGCTGTTTTTATACCAATCCAAGGAGCCTTTGCCGTCTGCCTTGCCGTCCTTGCATGTGCCTGACCATGTGATGGATTCATCCGAGGCAGGAACAGGATTCCAGACCTTGCAGCCGGTTTTCGCATCGGTAATCCAGTCGCCCTTGTTTTCCTCAGCATGGGCGGACGTTGAAGAAAGGAATAAAATAGAAATCAGAAACAATTTACGCATCATCTCACCTCAGAATATTTTTATCCTCTCGCCGTGCTGCCATAACCCTTGATATGAAGAACCGTCTTTAAAGAGGTATGTTCCTTTTCCATGACGCTCTCCATCTGACCAGCCACCTGAATATTTATCACCATCAGGATAAGTCATTGTGCCATTACCATGAGGGACATTATTTTTCCATTCTCCATGATATGTTATTGCGTCTGTTATCCATTCACCTTTCCCGCTCTTTTTTCCGTCTTCCCATTGCCCAGAATATTTATAGCCATTATTATGCAAGATAATTCCTTCTCCATGAAATTTACCATCTTTCATGGCTCCATTAAACGTGAATGCTAATTTTTGGCTATCATACCATTTCAGCTCGCCATTTCCATCTGCTTTGCCATTTTTGCATTTTCCTGACCAAGTTGCAGCGTTATTTGGTTTGGGTTCAGGATTCCATACATTGCAACCAGTCTTCTTGTCAGCAACATAGCCACTTTCTGTATACACAGGCGTTGCCGTAAGACACAGGCAACAAACTAAAATCATCCGTTTCATTTCGCCACCTCGCTGGAAGCCTGTCCGCCGCGCCTTCTTTCTCTTGCGCAAACGGCGATTATGCTCTATAATGATAAAATTCTGCTCTTTTCAGCCTGTCCGGCCCGCTGCGCCGGAACACAGTCTTTCTCTGTAGCATCAAAACGCAATCACCGCAAGCTGCAAATTGCAGAGCCGCAGCAGCCTTGCGTCTAATTTGTATATTTTACGGCACCCTGCCGGAACGTCAACTTCAGGATTAAGGGAGATTTTCATGTCGCGAAAAATGGTCACCATTGACGGCAACCAGGCCTGCACGCACGTCGCCTATGCCACCAGTGAAGTCATCACCATCTACCCCATCACTCCCTCTTCGCCGATGGCTGCGGAGGCTGATGCTAAAGCTACCGCAGTCCAGAAGAACATCTGGGGTTCTGTTCCGGCCATTTCCCAGATGCAGTCTGAAGGCGGCGTGGCTGGCTCGCTGCACGGCTCCTTGGCCACCGGCGCGCTCTGCACCACCTTCACCGCTTCGCAGGGCCTGCTGCTGATGCTGCCGAACATGTACAAACTGGCAGGCGAGCTGACCCCGACCGTCTTTCACATCACCGCCCGTTCCTTGGCCTGCCAAGGTCTTTCGATCTTTGGCGATCACGGCGACGTGATGAGCGCACGGCAAACCGGCTGGGCCATGATCTGTTCCCAGAACGTGCAGGAGGCCCAAGACTTGGCCCTGATCTCCACGCAGGCCACGCTGGCTTCGCGCATTCCCTTCATGCACTTCTTTGACGGCTTCCGCACCTCGCACGAAATTCAGAAGGTCGAGCAGCTCACCAATGACGACATGCTGGCGATGATTGACGAGAAGCTGATCACCGCCCACAGAATGCGTGCCCTGACCCCTGACCGGCCTTCCATGTCCGGCACAGCGCAGAACCCGGATGTCTATTTCACGGGCCGCGAGACGGTCAACAAGTATTACAACGCGGTGCCGGGCATTGTTCAGGAGACGATGAACAAATTCGCCGCCATGACTGGCCGCAAGTACCGCCTCTTTGATTACTACGGCGCACCGGATGCAACTGATGTGATCGTGATCATGGGTTCCGGCGCAGAAACCGTGGCTGCCACCATTGATCATCTCGTGGCTGAGGGCAGAAAGGTGGGTATGGTTGTTGTCCGTCTGTTCCGGCCCTTTGATGTCAAGGCAATGGTCAATGCCCTGCCGCCCACTGTTGAGCGCATCACCGTGCTTGACCGCTGCAAAGAGCCAGGCGCACCGGGAGAGCCGCTGTATCTCGATGTCCGCGCCGCAGTTAGTGAGGCAGCTGAGGCCAACCCGGCCATGTTCATGCCGATCATCGTCGGCGGACGCTACGGCCTTGGCTCGGCAGAGTTCAGCCCGGCGATGGTGCTGGCCGTGTATGACAACATGGCTGCCTTGGCTCCGAAAAACAAATTCTGCGTCGGCCCGAATGACGACGTGACCTACAGCTCGCTCGACTACGACAAGTCCTACAACATCGAGGGCGATGATGTCTATCGGGCGATGTTCTACGGTCTCGGCTCAGACGGCACGGTCGGCGCGAACAAGAACACGATCAAGATCATCGGCACCGAGACCGACAACTCGGCCCAAGGCTACTTTGTTTACGATTCCAAGAAGTCCGGCTCGATGACCGTCTCGCATCTGCGCTTCGGCGAGAACCAGATTGTGGCTCCGTATCTGATCAGCAAGGCCAGCTTTGTCGCCTGCCATAACTTCACTTTCCTGAACAGCTACGACATGCTGGCGAATTTGGAGGACGGCGGCACCTTCCTGCTCACCACCACCTTTGACAAGGACACCATCTGGGATCACCTGCCTGCCAAAGTGCAGCAGCAGCTCCTGGACAAGAAGGCGAAGTTCTACATCATTGACGCGATCAAGCTGGGCATTGCTTTGGGATTGGGCGCGCATATCAACATGATCATGCAGACCGCCTTCTTCCTCATCTCCGGCATTTTGACCAAGGATGAGGCGGTCAAGGCGATCAAAGACGCGATCAAGAAGACCTACGGCAAAAAGGGCGACAAGGTTCTCAACATGAACTACGGCGCGGTCGATGCGGCGGTTAACAATATCGTCGAGGTCACGCTGCCGGACAAAATCACCGGCCATGCGCTGCCGGAGACCGTGCCTGCCGAGGCCCCGGATTTCGTCAAGCAAGTGACCGCGAAGATGATTCAGGGCAAAGGCGATCAGATCAAAGTCTCTGAAATGCCTGCCGATGGCCGCTGGCCCACTGCCACCACCCAGTGGGAGAAACGCAACATCGCCGTCAATGTTCCTGAATGGGATCCGGCCACCTGCATTCAGTGCGGCCAGTGCTCTTTGGTCTGCCCGCACGGCTGCAACAGAATGAAAATCGCCACGCCGGAAGCCTTGGCCGCTGCCGGTGCCGACGAGTCCTTCAAGACTGCGGACGCGGTGGGCAAGCAGTTCGCAGGCCGCAAATTCACCATCCAGGTTTCCACTTCAGACTGCGTCGGCTGCACCCTCTGCTCGACCGTCTGCCCGGCGCGCAAAAAAGACGCGGACGGCAACAAGACCGAAGAATCCGCGCTGAAGATGGTGCCGAACACCGAGGCCATCCGCCTTGCTTCCGGTAAAAACTGGAAGGTTTTCATGGCTCTGCCGGAAGTCGAGAACAGCCTGATTGACCCGGCGACCGTCAAGGGCAGCCAGCTCAAGCGGCCCCTGTTCGAGTTCTCCGGTGCCTGCGCGGGCTGCGGCGAGACCCCGTACATCAAATTGGTGACGCAGCTTTTCGGCGACCGGATGCTGATCGCCAACGCCACCGGCTGCTCTTCTATATATGGCGGCAACCTGCCGACCACCCCGTACTGCAAGCGCACTGACGGACGCGGGCCTTCTTGGTCAAACTCGCTCTTCGAGGACAACGCCGAGTACGGCATGGGAATGCGTCAGAGCGTCAACAAACTGGCCATGCAGGCGGCTGAACTGCTTCAGCTCGCCGCCACCGAGGGCATCGTGAATCAAGAGTTTGCTGATTCCATGCTGAAAGCCACGCAGGCGACTCAGGACGAGATCGAGGCCCAGCGCGGCAGGGTTGAGGAGCTGAAGAAGGCTCTGGCCTGCTCCAAGAGCGTCACCGCCGCCAGACTGCTGCCGGTGGCGGATTATTTGGTCAAGAAGTCGGTCTGGTGCTTCGGCGGCGACGGCTGGGCCTATGACATCGGCTACGGCGGTTTGGATCACGTCTTGGCTTCCGGCGAAAATATCAACGTGCTGGTTTTAGACACGGAAGTCTATTCCAACACCGGCGGCCAGATGTCCAAGTCCACGCCCCGCGCGGCGGTTGCCCAGTTTGCTGCTGGCGGCAAGAAAATGGCCAAGAAAGACATGGGCATGATCTTCTCGACCTACGGCAACATCTACGTGGCCCGCATCGCCTTTGGCGCGAACCCGCAGCAGGCCGTGAAAGCCATCAACGAGGCCGAAGCCTACAACGGCCCGTCCATCATCATCGCCTACGCACATTGCATCAACCACGGCATCAACATGGCGCATGGCTTGGAGCAGCAGAAAAAGGCCGTCGCCTGCGGGCATTGGCCGCTCTACCGCTACAACCCAGCGCTGGAAGATCAAGGCAAAAACCCGCTGATCATTGACTCGAAAGAGCCGAGCCTTAAATTCGCGGAGTATGCTTTGAACGAGAACCGCTATCGTCAGCTCAAGATGGCGAATCCCTCGCAGTGCGACGCGCTGATGGAAGCCTCGCAGAAGGATGTGGAGAAAGGATGGAAGTTCCTCCAGAGCAGGTTCAAGTCGCTTGAGCAGGCGTAAGCTGGCTTAAAGCAGGTCTGAAGCAAACGGCCCTTCCCGGTGAAACGGGAAGGGCTTTTTGTTTTCAGGCATGAGGAAGTCAAGGTCTTCCTTGACAGAAAGGCCAGATCAGAATACCCTCATATTTTGCCGCTGAGACAAAACAAAAAGCATAGACAAGGCAATCATGCAGACCAAACGAGTCATCCTTGAGACCGATCAGCACGGCAGGCTGCTGCATCAGCCGCAGCTGCCGCCGAACATCCGCATGGAAGCAATCTTTCTGCTGCCGGAGGACAGGAAAAAAGAGAAGAGGCGAAGAAAACCCTCTTCGGCGATCAAAGGAAAAGGAAAGATTCTTGGCGACATAGTGTCCCCGGTTGTGCCGCCGGAGGACTGGGAAGCCCTGCAATGATCCTGATGGACACCCACATCTGGCTCCGCTGGCTGCTGCCGGATGATCCGCTGCCGCAGAATTTGACGGATTTGATTGAGACAGCCGACGCGCTGGCCGTCTCCGCCATTTCCTGCTGGGAGCTTGTGCTGCTGGAGCGGTTCCGCCGGATAGAGCTGCCGCTGCCGGTTGATAAGTGGCTGAAGGAAGCCCTGCGCGGCTCTGACGTGCAGGTGCTGCCTGTCAGCGGAACAGTGGCGCAGCGTGCGGGCCAGCTTCCGTATCATCACAAAGACCCTGCGGACAGATTCATCATTGCCACAGCAATTGCCAGTAAGATCAAGCTGATCAGTCTCGATAGCTGCTTTCCGTTGTACAGCGAGCTGGATGATCTGCTGATCACCGGCTGAAAACCGCCGCATGTTTTGAGACGGGAGAAAATCAATTTTTTCTATTTCCTCATAGGCCACGGCTGTTTGCTCATAGGAAAAAGAGATGAGGAAATAGGCCGCGCCTGTTTCCTCATAGGCTTTTCCTATGAAGAAGTATATTTTTTCTACTTTCTCATAGTCGGAAGACACTTTCCCGCCGCTGCGCCCCGCCTGCCATTGCCGCGAAACCGCTGCTTTTTTTCTTGACAGAGCAAGTCCGCAGAGTTATGCTTGCCCAATTCCTAAAAAATCCCGCCAAGGAGGCCCGCCATGTCGGAAAAGACCGATCTTGAAAAAGTCGCCGAGCTGCTCAACGTGGAAATCCTGTCACCGCTCGACAGCGGCGACATCCTGTCCCTCCACAAAGCCCTGCCCGGCTATCAGGCCGTGGCCGACGATGCCGCCCGCTTTGTTCAGAAGCACAAGGATGCCCTCAAGCTGGATGCCGCCGTCCTCGCCGGTCTGACCGACGGCCTTGCCGAGGTCAAACGCCTTGAGCCTCCTGAGCATCTGCTGGAGAAACTGCATCTTTCCGTCTATCATCAGCGGCTTCAGGCCACCGACAGGTGCATGGAGGCCATGTACGACACCACCCGCCGCATCCGCGACTTTGCCGAGGCGTATCCTGAGATTGCCGAGGAAGGGCAGACCCTTCTTGATTTCATGAAGGCTTTCAAGCCGGGGCCGAAGAGGGAGAAGTAGGAGTAGAGGGCTGGTGGAGTGTAGGAGGCAGAGTTGATGTTGAGTTGATCAGAATTTTTCTGGTATTGAATTGTCTTTAACAAACGGAGCATAGCATGTCAACATTTAATCTGGCGTGGGGAAAAGTTACAGATGCTATATCAGTTGCAGTTCCAATGGCCTTGACTACTGCAATACCATTTGTAGGCCCTATCCTTTCAGGAGCATTACTTACCGGAGTAACTATTAATATGTGCGAGGAGATAGTCGATGTTTATGGTTACAAATCTCTTTCTGGAATGTCAACTTTTATTGGTGTAATACCTGGAGCGATTGCTGGAGCTAGCATAGCGAGTGCAGTTATTGGATACATTCCTGGAATTGGAGTAATTGCAAATTGTACTGCTACAACAATCCTTCATACTATATGTGGTCTCATAGTTATTTCGGCGTGTGAACTCTACAGAGATGGTTCTGTTAGTGATGATGAATTGAAAAATAATTCAATGGGTCTGGCAAGCTCGATACTGGGAGAGTTAACAGGAAAACTTGGTGACGTTCTTCGTGGTACACCTGGTGATATGAAGGAAGCTGTTAAGAGCATCGTAAAGAAAGAACTTAATTAGTTTTAACCAATATGGGGGATTTATGTCTGATAATTATGTTGTAGAAAAAATAACAGCAAAAGACCAACTTGGTGACTTGCGTAACGAAATTGTAGAGTCAGAAAAATCAAGGATGGACTTTTTGAAATATAAGCTAATAGTAATAGCTTCATTGGGTGCAATTGGATTAGGTTTTAGCGAACAGCATACAAACGCAAAGATAGAACCAGATTATATACTTTGTATTATTCCGTTTATCTGCGCTTACGTGGACTTGCTGTGTTACCATAATACGATTCGTATTTTAGTTATCGCATGTTTTTTAGATTATAACAATGACCCTTATGAAGGGTATATCGGCCAATTAGATCATAATAATCCATACGGCGGGGCAAGATACTTATTCAATATGGAAGATTTCGTATTACACTGGTCTAGTATTGCGATATCATTTTTTTTATTTTCTTATAGTTTAATTCCTTTTTTAAATAATCTTAAAATTAAAGGAATTATCTTTCTCTTGGTTGGTGCCATTGCAATTATTGTTAATTTTTCGACAAAGCTATCCTTCAAAAGACACCAAGATGTCCTTTTCGCTACGGCTGAAAAAATAAAGAAAGGGTGTGCGCAATGACGATCGACTACAAATTAATTACAATGAAATGTTCATCATTAAAAATTAATGATATTTTGAATTTGTTAATTCAAAAAGACACCTTTACTTTCCCATCATTGGGAAACGGCCTTTTCCCTGCTGCTAATTTACATGCCCAATCCGAATACACCGGCTACAGCAACGTCTGGATACGAGACAATATTTACATCTCCTACGCCCATTACTTAAATGGTAAAACCGACATCGCCATCAAAAACATCACCGCATTCACTGACTATTTCATCAAGCATCAATGGCGATTTGAAAAAATCATTGCCGGTGAATTAGATTTTAACGACCCGATGAATCGCCCTCATATTCGCTTCAACGGCAATGATCTGTCCGAAATCAAGCAAAAATGGGCGCACGCTGAGAATGACTCACTCGGCTATTTTCTCTGGCTGTTCTGCAAACTCTACAATGAACATGCCATTGCCGAACTCAACGCAGCGCAAACAGAATTGCTCGCCTTGTTTGCCTTGTATTTCGACAAAATCACTTACTGGCAAGATAAAGACAGCGGTCATTGGGAAGAAGTGCGAAAAGTTGAAGCCTCAAGCATCGGCGTGGTTGTTGCGGCATTAGGCGAATTAAATAAAATAATCATCGAAAACAAATATTCCATTCAGTATCAAGGTCGAACTGTTTCCAGCGAGTTTGTAACAGAATTGATCGCCAAAGGTCAAAATGCGTTACATACTATTCTGCCCGCCGAATGTATCCAGCCTGAAAAGTATCGCCGTTATGATGCAGCGTTATTGTTTTTGATATTTCCCCTGAATGTCGTCAGCGAGGAAATTGCAGATCAAATTCTGAACGATGTCAGAACGCACTTGCAAGGTGACTATGGCATTCGCCGCTATTTAGGTGATTCCTATTGGTCGGCTGACTACAAAGATAAAGTGAAAGAAGAAGAACGAATGATTGATGTCAGCGACAATATCGCTGAACGTGACAACCTGCTGCAATCAGGTCAAGAAGCGCAATGGTGTATTTTCGATCCCATTATTTCAGTTGCTTATGGACGGAAATATCAAAAGACGCACGATAAACATTTTTTGCAGTTGCAAATTGATTACTTTAATCGTTCTCTAAATCAACTGACCTCAGAAGAAAGCCGGTTCGGTGGCTTTAAATGCCCGGAACTTTATTATTTAGAACATGGTCGTTACGTTGCCAGCGACACCACGCCGTTATTATGGACACAAGCTAATTTATGGATGGCGTTTCACTGTATGGAAAAAAGTGTAAATATAACTGGCAAAAGATAAAAAAAGTCATTTATCAGGCTGTGTCTAAATCTGATGAATAAAGAGTAACATGTCTATGTTTGTGATGGAATGAAAAAAGCTGTATATATAGAAACATCAATTCCAAACTGTCTTACAGCAAGACCGAGCCGTGATGTGAGGGCCGCAGCATTAATCCAAAAGAGACAGTCATGACAAATCAAGATATTGCTTATCAACAAACTCTGCTCAGGGAAGTTGCAACAATTCCTTCAGAATATTTTCCAAATCTGCTGCAATTAATTCGTATTTTCCGAGAAACAGTTCTGCTCAGTTCAGCATCTCAAGACAAAACGGAGCAAGCGCAGAAACATTATCCACTGCGGGGTCTTCCTTTCACATACATTGATCCGACAGAACCAGTGGCTTTGGACGATTGGGAGGCATTGCACTGATCCTGCTTGACACGCATATCTGGGTCAAATGGGTTCTTGATGAAAAAAACAACTGCCTGAGCCTGTCCAAAGTCATATCATCGAACATGAGGAGGACGGCTTGGGCGTGAGCGTGATTTCCTGCTGGGAAGTCGCCAAGCTGTTTGAATTGAAAAGACTCAATCTTGATATGGATGTTTCTGATTGGATAAACCAAGCGTTGAGTTATCCAGGCATCCAGCTTGTCGAAATGTCTCCCAGCATTGCTGTGGAATCAACCCGGCTTCCCGGAGAATTCCATCGTGATCCCGCTGATCAGCTCATCGTTGCTACTGCCCGTGTTCATGGCTGCCCGCTACTGACATTAGACAGAAAGATTCTTACGTACAGTCATGTAAAGCTGCTATAGCTGCGTGAGAAGGCGGCCATCCTTGTTTCCACTTGCAAAGGCTGGGCCTACGACATCGGCTACGGCGGCTTGGATCACGTCTTGGCTTCCGGCGAGAACATCAACGTGCTGGTTTTAGACACGGAAGTCTATTCCAACACCGGCGGCCAGATGTCCAAGTCAACGCCCAGTGCCGCTGATGGAAACCACGCAGAAGGATGTGAAAAGAAACTCAAAGCCCCTTCTGAAAAAAACAGAAGGGGCCTTTGTGTTTGCAGGATGCGGCTGTGTTGAAATAGCTGCCGCAAAGCTGGGGAGCGAAGCCGTTTCCCCGCCGCTTCCGGGAAGAGCAGGGCCGCGTTTGGTTACAGCTTGACTTGAAAAGGATTAGAAAGCAAAATGCGGTCGGCAGTTCAGTTGGTTGTTGCCACTCCCGGAGCGAATCCGCGCAAAAAAACAAGCTCGTCATCATGTCAAAAGCTCTCCATCCCAAAGCCGCCGCCTTTGTCAGCCAGAATCTGTTTGCCGGACTGAATTCTTTTACCGAACTGGAAAACCGCATCGCTGCCTTGCCAGACAAACAGTCTCGCGGCGATGCGTTTGAAGTGTTTGCAGAAGCCTATTTGGCCACCAAGCGCAAGCATGATGCCGAGCAGGTTTGGCCATTGAACGCTGTGCCGACATCGGTTCTCCAGCAGCTTGGTCTTGGCAGCAAAGATTACGGCATTGACGGCGTGTGCCGAACACAGCTTGGTCAGCTCAACGCCTATCAGGTGAAATTTCGCACAGACCGGCCTGCGCTGACATGGCGCGAGCTGTCCACATTGGATTGGCCGACAGCCCGCAAATTCATAGCCGGTTTTTGATCACCAACTGCAATGACTTGGCATCAGTTCTCAACGACCGGCAGGGATTTTTCTGCATTCGCGGCTCACACTTGGACGAGCTGGAAGCGGATGACTTCCGCGCTATCGAAGCATGGCTGGCAGATTCAGCGTTCATCGCCTCAAGAAAAACGCCGAAACAGCATCAGCAAGACGCATTGGCCGCGCTGCTGCCTGCGTTGGAGCAGCACGACCGTGTTTCCGCAATTATGGCCTGTGGCACCGGCAAAACGCTGGTCGCTCTGTGGACAGTTGAGCAGATGCAGGCTGACCGGGTGCTGGTGCTTGTTCCTTCGCTGGCTTTGCTGCGGCAGCTGCTCCACGAATGGCTGCGTGAAACCAGTCTGCCCAGTCTTGCGTATCTCTGCGTCTGCTCTGACAAGACGGTGACGAAAGGTGTGGACTCAATTGCCACGGCGCAGTCTGATTTGGATTTTCAAGTCTCCACTGATGCCGCCAACGTGCGCGGTTTCCTTAATGCACCTTTCGCTGGAACGAAAATCGTCTTTTCCACCTATCAATCAGCGCAGGTGGTGGGCGACGCTTTGCAGCCGGGCGAAGCGTTTGATTTGGCCGTGTTCGATGAAGCCCACAAAACCGCAGGCCGAGAAGATCGCAACTACGCCTTTGCCTTGGACGATGCCAATCTGCTCGTCCGCAAGCGGTTGTTTATGACCGCCACGCCGCGTCATTACAATCCGCAAAAGAAAGACAGCGAGGGCGAGGCCGAGCTGGTCTTTTCGATGGACAACCCGGAAGTGTACGGCCCGCAGGCATATCGCCTGACCTTTTCTGAAGCTGCTCGGCAAGACATTATCTGCGGCTACAAGGTCATCATTTCGGTGATCACTTCGGATATGGTGACAAATGAGCTGCTCAGTAAAGGCGAAGTGATGGTGCAAGGTGATGCTGTCCGCGCCAGGCAGGTTGCCAATCAAATTGCCCTGCGCGATGCTGTTGAGAAATACGGAGCAAAGAAAATCTTCACCTTCCATAAAACGATTGGCTCTGCCGCGTCTTTTGTCGCTAAGGGCAGCGAGGGCATCCGCACTCATTTGCCGGACTTTGAGACTTTTCATGTCAGCGGCAAGATGGCCACTGCCCAGCGTGAACGAGAAATGCGCGACTTCCGGGCTGCGTCCCGCGCTGTCATGTCCAACGCCCGTTGTTTGACCGAAGGCGTGGACGTGCCTGCTGTGGACATGGTGGCTTTTCTTTCGCCAAGGCGCAGCCGGGTGGACATTGTGCAGGCTGCGGGACGGGCCATGCGTCGGGCCGATGGCAAGACGGTCGGCTATGTGCTGGTGCCGCTCTATGTGGAGCTTGCTGCTGGTGAGACTGTTGAGGGAGCGGTCAGCCGCTCGGATTTTGATGAAGTTTGGGATGTGCTCAACTCACTTCAGGAGCAGGATGATGCGCTGGCGGAAATAATTCGGCATTTTGGGGAGCAGAAGGGCAGCGGCAAGGGCTTTGATGACAGCCGTTTCAACGACCGCGTAGATTTCGGCGGCCCGCGTCTCAGCTTGGAAACGCTCCGTGCTTCTGTCGCAACCCGCTGTTTGGATAGCCTTTGCTCATCGTGGGATGTCTGGTTTGGCAAACTGAAGGCGTTTAAAGAGCGTTTCGGTCACTGCAATGTGGAAACGGGATGGGAAGAAGATTCTGGCCTGTGGAGCTGGGTAAGTTCTCAACGAACACGGCGGAACAAAGGTCAGCTTTCGCCGGAGCGGGTTCAATTACTGGATCAACTCGGCTTTGTTTGGGATTTCCAAGCGCAAAAGCGTGAGGAAACTTGGATGAAGTGGTATCGGGAGCTGGAAAATTATGCAAAAGAATATGGCCATCCGAATGTCCCGCAGAGCAGACCTAAGACTAAATTGGCAAATTGGGTCATGATTCAACGGAGTCGGCGTGATAAAAGTTGCAACGGTCATCCACCATTGACAAAAGAGCAAATTGAGTTGTTGTCTCATCTTGGCTTTCGTTGGAATGCACGAGAAGAGCAGTGGTTGGAACAACTTCAACAGGTTAAGTATTTCAAAGAACAGCACGGGCACTGCAATGTTGAACTGGTGGCAGATGAAGATGATAACTTACTCGGCTGGGTAAATAAGCAACGCTCAATGTTGTCTAAGGGGAAATTAGATGAGGAGAGAAAAAATCAACTTGATGCAATCGGCTTTTCATGGGCCAGCAAAATAATTGATGCCAAATGGGAGGAAAATTACAACCGTCTGCAAGTCTATCATTCCAAGCATGGCAATGCCGATGTGCCAAACCGATGGAAAGAAGACCTTAAACTTGCCGCTTGGGTCGGTGCGCAGCGAGAACGGAGAAAAAAAGAAATTATCTCAGATGAACAAGTTCAGCTACTTGATGCGCTCGGCTTTACTTGGCAGCACCGAGAACGAGGGGCTTGGGAAGACCGATATCAGGAGTTGATTGAGTTCAAGGAAAAGCATGGGCATTGCAATGTGCCGTTTGAATACAAAGAAGTGCCAAAGATTGGTAAATTTGTCAATGCGATGCGAAGTCATAAAACCGCTGGAACCCTTAGCCCGGAGCGGATTGAATTGCTGGAGCGCATCGGTTTCCAATGGGGTGAGTTAAATACCGATAAATGGGAAGAGCGTTACATCCAATTGCTATACTTCAAAGAAAAATATGGCCATTGCAACGTGCCGTACAATCCTAACAATTCGCAGTTAGGAAATTGGGTTAGACAACAAAGACAGAAAAAAAAGAGCGGCAATCTCTTGCCAGAGCGGGAGAAAATGCTGGAAGAAATTGGTTTCAATTGGACGCTTGTTGATCTTGGCGGAGTAAAGCCGACAGAGTTATGGGGTTTACGATACAGCCAGCTCATTGAATTCAAACAGCAGCACGGCCATTGCAAAGTTCCACATAACTTCTCAGAAAATCCGCAGTTAGGCAAATGGGTCAGCAAACAGCGGCAGCAGCGAAAGCAGAACAAACTCACGCTGGAGCGGGAACGCCTGCTGGAGGAAATCGGCTTTCTGTGGTCGGCAGGCCCAGAATCTGATGAACAGGAGCTGCCGCAAGCCTGAGGAGCGAAGCCGTTTCCCCGCCGCTTCCGGGAAGAGCAGGGCCGCGTTTGGTTACAGCTTGACTTGAAAAGGATTAAGGAGCAGAATACAGCTCATCATGTCCCGGCAGAGAGCTGTTGTCATTCCCGGAGCAAAAGGGGAAGCCCTTTTCCGCGTTTTCTGCCGACAAGATCAATCCCAGCACCGGGCAGCGGAGGCATTCATGCACGACGTTCAGCAGATCAGAAACACAGTCATCCTTGGACACGGCCACAGCGGCAAAACCACCTTGGCCGAGGCCCTGCTTTTCACTGCCGGGGCAATCGGACGGCTGGGCAAAGTGGACGAGGGCGGCGCGGCCCTTGACTTCGAGGACGAGGAAGTCCGCCGGAAAATCTCCATCAGCGCGGCCTTCGGCCATCTGAGCTGGCAGAACTGCGGCGTTTTCTTAGCCGACACGCCCGGTGACGACAACTTTGTCAACGAGACCAAGTTTGCGGCCCGGATGGCGGACAGCGCGCTGCTCACTGTCGGCGGTGTGCTGGGTGTGCGCAGCCAGACCGAACGCTTCGTGGATTTCGTGCTGGAGCGCAGGCTGCCCTGCCTGATCTGCATCACCAAGATGGACCGCGAGCGGGCCAACTTCCTTGAGACCTTTGATGAAATCCGCCAGACCTTTGCCAAGCTCAATCCAGCGGTGCTGCATCTGCCCATCGGTGCGGAAAAGGACTTCAAAGGCGTGGTTGATGTGCTCCACCGCCGCGCCCTCATCTTCCGGCCTGACGGTACGGTAGACCTTGCTGAAATCCCTGCCGAGCTGGCTGCTGAGGCTGCTGACCGCCGCGCCACCCTGATGGAGTATGTGGCTGAGACCGATGACGACCTGCTGGAGCATTTCTTGGAGGAAGGCGAGCTGTCTGACGAGGCTCTGCTCACAGGTTTCGCTGCTGCGGTGCGGCAGGGCAAGATTGCCCCAACCATGCCCTGCTCGCCGCTCAACAACGCGGGCAGCTCAGTCGTGCTGGATGCCATCGTCAGCCTGCTGCCTGCGCCGGAGCAGCGTCCGCCCTTGGTCGGCACCAATCCCAAGACCAAGGAGCTGGTGCAGCGCACTGGCGCGGCGGACGCGCCCTTCTCCGCCCTGGTCTTCAAGACTACGGCAGATCCCTTCACCGGGCGGCTGACTGTTTTCCGTGTCATCTCCGGCACCCTGAAAGGCGACAGCTTCTACAATTCCAGCAAAGGTGAGAGCGAGCGCTTTGGCCATCTCTTCCTGATTCAAGGCAAAGAGCAGAAGCCGGTGGACAGCGTGGTGCCGGGTATGATAGTCGCTGCCGCCAAGCTGAAATGCACCAGCACCGGCGACACCCTCTGCGATGAGGCCGAGCCGGTGGTTTACGAGCCGCTGGAGCCGCTGCCGCCGACCATTTCCTACGCTGTCCGCGCTAAAGTGGACAAGGACGAGGAAAAGCTCTTCTCCTCGCTGACTAAGATGCTGGACGAGGATTTGACTCTGCGTATGACCCGCGAGACGCAGACACATGAGGTGCTGGTTTCCGGCATCGGCTTGGTGCATTTGGAAGTGATCAAGGAGCGGATGAAGCGCAAGTTCGGCGTGGAGATGGAGTTGTCGTTGCCGAAGATTCCCTACCGCGAGACCCTCAAAGGCAAGGCCACAGCGCAGGGCAAGCACAAGAAGCAGTCCGGTGGGCGCGGCCAGTTCGGCGACTGCACCATCGAAATCGAGCCGCTGCCTAAGGGCGAGCATTTCCAGTTTGTTGATAAAATCGTCGGCGGCGTGATTCCCCAGCAGTACCGCCCGGCTGTTGAAAAGGGCATTGTCGAGGCGATGGACAAAGGCGTGCTCGCGGGCTATCCCTTTGAGGGCCTCAAAGTCAGCCTTTTAGACGGCTCCTATCACAACGTGGATTCCTCGGAAATGGCCTTCAAGATCGCCGGCTCGCTGGCCTTCAAGACAGCGGTCATGAACGCGCATCCGGTTTTGCTGGAGCCGATCATGGAGCTGGAAATCCAAGTGGACAAGGAGCATGTCGGCGACGTGATGGGCGACCTCAACTCGCGGCGTGGCCGCGTCTTGGGCATGGACAGCAACAGCCGCCGCGAAGTCATCCGGGCGCAGGCCCCGCAGGCAGAAATTCAACTCTACGGCCCTGACCTGACCTCAATGACCGGCGGGCGCGGCAGTTTCACGGTCAAATTCTCGCATTACGAAGAGGTTCCGCAGCATATCGCGCAGAAGATTATTGCAGCGCACACGGTGGAAGAGGCGGCGGAGTAAGGCCGAGTCTCAGATCTTTTGCGCACAATGCAGGGGCAATTCATGAATTGCCCCTGCATTTCTTTTTCCCAAAAACTCATCATGACCGGAAAACGCATACTTCAACTTCAAGCCTCGCTGCGGGGCCGTAATCTTGACGCAATTCTAATTACTGAACCGGCCAATCGCCGCTATCTGAGCGGCTACACCGCTGCTGACCACGGCATTCAGGAAAGCTCCGGCGTACTGCTGATCCCCAAAAACGGCAGGCCGCATCTGCTCACCGACTCTCGCTTTGAGCTGCAAGCCCAAGAGGAGGCGCAGGGCTTCAAGGTCGAGCTGTATCGGAAAGGTCTCGCCGCGCTGCTGAAAACGCTGCTGCCTGATCTGGGCGTGCGGCGGCTGGGCTTTGAAAGCCATTATTTCCTCCACGCCGCTGTCGGCAGGCTGGAGAAAGCCTTGGCTGGCACAACCGAGCTGGTTCCCCTCACCGGCTTGGTCGAGCGGATGCGGGAGGTTAAGAGCGAGGAGGAAATCAGCCTGATCAGGCAGTCTGTGCGGCTAAACGAGCGGATTTTTCAGCAAGTGAGCGGCACTGTCGCGCCGGGAATGACCGAGATTGAAGTCGCCTTGGCCATCGAGCGGGCGATGCGGGAGAACGGCGCGGAGCGGCCCAGCTTCGACACCATCGTCGCTTTCGGCTCCAACGCCGTCAAGCCTCATGCCGTGCCCACAGACCGGATTCTGCGGGAAGGCGAGATCGTCCTCATCGACATGGGGCTGATCTTGAACGGCTACTGCTCGGACATGACCCGCACCCTTTTTGTCGGCAAGCCGGACAGCATTTTCTTGGAGCGGCTGCGGGCGGTGCGCAAAGCCCAGCTGGCGGCGGTCAAGGTGATCCGGGCGGGCGCGGTCTGCCGCGAGGTCGATCAGGCGGCGCGGCAGGTGCTCAACAAGGAGGGTATGGGCAAAGCCTTTGGCCACAGTCTTGGCCACGGGGTCGGCCTTGCCGTCCACGAGGCACCCAGCCTTAACCCGCGCAACCGCAAGCAGCTCCGCGCTGGGATGATTGTCACCATTGAGCCGGGCGTGTATTTTCCCGGCTGGGGCGGCATCCGGCTGGAGAACATGGCTGTGGTGCGCGAGGACGGCTGCGAGCTGCTGAATGAGGACAGCACCGGACTGGATTTGTAGCGCGGCTGCTGCACTGCTGTTGCGGCGCAATGACAAAGGTCTTCTGTTCGGCAGCAAAGAGATGCTGCTTGACAGAAGACCTTTGTTGTTTGGCAACCAAAAGTTGTTGCCGAGCCGCAAAGAGTTCTTGCTTAGCAACAACTCTCTTTTGCTGAATTGCAACTCTCTGCTGCTTGGCAACAGAGAGTTGTTGCTTGACAACAACCGTTGCTTGCTCGGCAGCAGCCTTCTTTTGCCGAGCAACAGGAGGTTGCTGCTCGGCAAGAACTCTTCTTTGCCAAGAAACAACCTTCTGCTGCTGACAGCTACCCTCTTACAGGCACTACAATAACCTTCGGCTTTACCGGGCAGCCTTTGGAATTGACCGGCGTGTTGGCCGGGGTGTTGTCGCATTTGTCGGTTGCGTCAGGAACGCCGTCTCCATCCGTGTCAACGCACGTTTCGTCCGGTTCTGAGACTTCGACTTCATTGGTGAAATGCGAAACTCCGTCGCGATTGTCGGTGACAGTCAGCTTGACCGTGTATTTTCCGGCAGCAGCGTAAGTATGGGACGAATTCTGCTCTATCGAGGTTCCGTCGTCGCCGAACTCCCAGCTCCATGCCGCTATTGTGCCGTCTTTGTCAAAGCTGCGGTCGGTGAAATCGACTTTCAGACCAGCGATAGCGGCATTGAACAAGGCTGTCGGCTTTTCATTCTCAATGTCCGGCACACATTGCAGCGCGTTATAAAGATTGACACGACCATTCTTTGTCCACGCAAGGAAGTCTTGGCCAAGCGCGCCGGTTCTCTCCGCGCTTATCTCAATGCACTCGCGCACCTCCGCATTAGTGAGGTTAGGAAGATAACTCCGCACCATCGCCGCAATACCTGAGACAACCGGTGTCGCCATGGATGTGCCGGATTTCCTGTCGTAACAGTCAGCAATTCCATCGCAGTATAATTTTGGCACCGCCGCAAGAATAGTGCCTTTGCCGTCAAGCATGGAAAGAGCACCTCCTGGAGCGGCGACGGAAACCCAATCTTTGCTGAAGGTAGAAAAGGATGAAAGGTTGTCATAATGATCTGTGGATGCGACACTGATAACGTTGGAATATCCAGCAGGATACTGAATGACAGTGTCGTAGTTGTTGCCCGCTCCGGCCACAAGCACCGCTCCCTTGCTCCAAGCGTATTCCACCGCATTTCTGATTACGGCTGAATCTTCTGGCCCGGCAAGGCTCATGTTGATGACTTGATAGCCCTGATCAGCAGCGTAAATGATAGCTTCGGCAAGATCGCCGTCTTGACAGTCTGCCAGATAGTATTTAGGCATCAGCTCCACTTCAGAGCAGACTTTAAGCGAGCCTATTTGCGCATTCCAAGCCACACCCGCAGTGCCGATACTGTTGTCGGTGTTTGCTGCGGCGATGGAAGCGACGTGGGTTCCATGTCCAATGAAGTCAGCCGCACTGGAGCTGGAAGAAAAATTTATCTGCTCGAAACACTTGCCGCTGAGATCGGGATGCGAGCACTCAACGCCGCTGTCGAGCACCGCTATCTTGATGTCCGCACTGCCTTTCGTCAGCTCCCACCCTTCAAGGATGTCAATGTCTGCATCAGGAGCACCCCAGTACAAAGGACTCTCGCAGACATACTCCCAAGTATTCATGTCAAGCGTGCAAACTTCGCCGAATCCCTGCCCGGTGTTGTGCAGATGCCATTGCTCTGTGAAAAGGTTCGGAATGTCCGGCAGGCTGCCCTCATTGGGCGGCGGGACGGCGGTCAGAACGCGCCGGTAGTTCGGCTCGGCGAACGCCACTCTGGGATCTTTCTTGTAGGTTTTGATGGCATCCGCCAGATTGCTGCCTGCGGGCAGCTCCACCAATTCCACGCCGATCCGGCTGATCTTCTTGAGCACCTTGCCCTTCGCGCTGCTGTGCAGAGCGGCGATGTCTGAAGAGGATGCGCCGGATTTGAAGGACACCAAAAGCTGATTCGGCACAGGCTCTGGTTTGGGCGGCTTCTTGTCTGGCTTGTCCGCCTTGCTCAGAGCTGCGGCGGATGCTTGGGAACAGATCAGCAATGCTGCGCACAATGCCGCTCCCGCGACGGACAGTTTTCCCTTTTTCATCTCGCTGTCTCCTGACAGATCTTTTAAATTGGCAGCAACTTTTCTCTCTCACAGAATCAGCGATAACACATATTCCGCTTGCAGGCAAGATATTTCTACTCAGCGTCCTCCAAAAGGCCGAGCTTGGCGGCGTAGCGGACCAAATCGGCGGTGCTGTGCAGGTCGAGCTTGCTAAGGATGTTGGCCCGGTGGTTGGTCACGGTCTTCGCGCTGATGCAAAGCCTGTCGGAAATGTCCTTGACCGAGTCGCCACGGGCGAAGAAGCGGAGGATTTCCTGCTCCCTGCTGGTCAGATTGCCGTAGGTCGCGTCGGAAAGCTCCGTCACCTCCGCAGCCTCCATCAGCCGGGGGGCTATTTCCTGAGACAGTGCCGCGTCAAGATAGTATTCATCTCGCAGCACAGCCTCCAGCGCGTCGCGCAGACAGGCGGAGACCGACTCTTTAATGACGTAGCCGACCGCCCCGGCCCGCAGCGCACCGATGATGTAGTCAATTTTGCAATGCATGCTGACAATGACGATGCGGGTTTCCGGCACTGCTGCCCGCAGCAGCCGGGCCAGCTGAATGCCGCTCCGGTCAGGAAGGGAAAGGTCGATCACCGCCGCGTCAGGCTTGTGCCTGCGGACAGCGGCCTCGCCTTGGCGTGCGTCGGCAGCCTCGTCCACGATTTCAAAGCCAGCGTATTTGCCGATGATTTGCCGGAGACTGGCCCGGAAGGTGTCGTGGTCGTCGATGATGACTATCTTTTTCAGTGCGTTCATTCTTCCTCTGTGTCGGTCTGGAGTTCTGCCTGCTCCTCCTGTCCTGCCGGAGTCTTGATCAGGCCGGGGAGTTCGATAAACAGCTTGGTGCCTTCCTGCGGCGCGGCCTGGATGCGGAACAGGCCCTGCATCATTCTCACCCGCTCCTGCATCCCCAGCAGGCCGAAGCGTTTCTCCGCCCGCGCCCTGCGGCTGGCCTCCTCCACTGAGAAGCCGCAGCCATCGTCCTCAATGCGGAGAATGAGATTGGGCCAGGACACGATCAGGCGGATGTCCGCCCGACCTGCTGCCGCATGTCTGCCGATATTGTTCAGGGCCTCCTGCGCAAGCCGGTAGATATTGATGGCGCAATCAAAGTCGAGCTGCAAATTGTCTGCACCTGCGGTGGAGAATTTCACCGGGATGCCGGTTTTGCGGGAGAAGTCGCGGCAGAGGTCGGCCAGCGCACTGACCAGCCCGATTTGCTCCAAGCCCGGCGGTCGCAGATTATAGGACAGCTCGCGCACGGTGCGGATGCAGCGGTCGAGCTGGCGGCCCCATTCGCGCAGCTCCTGAGTTTTGGCCTCCTCCGCGCCGCTGAACAGCGAGCCGGTGGCAATTTTGAGCGAAGACAGCTCCTGCGCCACCTGATCGTGCAGATAAAGGGCGACCTGCTGCCGCTCGCGCTCCTGCACAGTCAGCAGCTCCTGCGAGAGCTGATGCACCTGTTCCTCGGCTTTGCGCAGCTCGCTATTGGCTTGGACCAGTTCCTGGGTGCGCTCTTCCACCTTCCGCTCCAAGCCGCTTTGGTATCCGGCCAGCTGATCCGCCATTTTGCCGAACTCTTCCGCCAGAAACTGGAACTCGTCGCCGGAGCTGATCCGGGGCCGGTGCCGGAGATTACCCGCGCCGATCTGCCGGATGCCTTCCTGTAGAACGCTCACCGGCCCCAGCACCGAGCGGAGCATGAGGAGAAAGACCGCCACGGTCAGCAGAGCCGCCGCCGCGCTGGTCACGGCAGCCACTATCATGGTTTTCTGATAGCGCTCGGTGACAAAGGCTTCTGTCTTGGCCAGCTCCTGAAGATGCAGCTGCAAGTGCGAGTCGATCACTGTCTCCATCTTGCGCAGCTCTTCCTGCACAATCTTGGCGACCTGCGCGAACTCCTCGTCCGGCCAGCCAGCCGCCGACTCGCTGAGGATGTACTTGGACAGGGTCATGGCCAAAATGCCGTGATGCAGCATTTCGTGTGAGGCGGTCGCCGCCGCGTCGGTCTGGGCGTGGCTGTGCCGGTCGGCATGGGAGCTGATCAGCTTCTGGAGCTGGGCGGCCTTGGCCGCGACCTCGCTGCGGTTGATGCGCTTTTCCCGCAGCCCTTCCTCCAAAGAAAGCAGCAGCTGCTTCAGCTCCAGCATGGCGGAGGCGTTGAAAGTCGTGTCCTTCTGGAGGTCATGAAACTGCCGGTGAATGCCGGAAAACGTCCAGACGCAGAAGATGCCGAGAAAAAAAATGACGGCGATCAGCGGCGAGAAGAGGCAGATAAACTTGCTGCGCAGACTGAGCTTGAGCATGGCTGGCTTTATATGACAATAATGAGCAGTTCAAGTAAAACCGGGCGAGAAAAAAAACTTCTCAATTCATCTTCTGTTCATCTTGGCATGGGTATAATGGCCGTCATCAAAGGAATGAAATTCAGCCGGTCACGGCTGATGCAGCAATAGCCATACTAAAAAGCAGGGGAAGCCCTGCGGGAGAGGAGAACATGAAAAGCATCAACATCCTGTCAGCACGAAATCTTTTCACAGCAGCTTTTGGTTTGATCGTTATGAGCGGCCCGGCGGCTGCGGTCGAAATTTCTGCGGAGCTGCGCTCGGCTGCCCTTCAGGCCATGCCAACGGAGGCAGCAAACAGAATGGCCATGGAGCACTGCGGCTGCGACAACCAGAAAGGCATTGAGATGTATGTGCAAAATCTCATCAATGACGCGCAGAAGCGTGGCCTGAGCTGTCAAGCGGCCATGCATGTTCCTGCCTGCATCACCAGTTACTGCTCAATTTGCCGAGGGCATGAGGGGCTGGTAGAAAACTGCATCAAGAATGGCGTTGAATACTTCACAAAATCAGCAGAGTTTTGCTCCGGCCAGCAGCCCGGCGTTGCCCAGAACATGCCTGACATGCAATTTTTGAGTCAGTTGCTGAAGTTCTAAACTGCGAAACCGCAGGTGAAAAAACAATTCGGCCTATGCTGGAAGAGCATAGGCCGAAAGAACGGACATGTTGGCAATCACTCGCCGACAATGATCTCCTGCCAAATCTGATTGTAGTCCTTCAGCATGTCGCCAAGATCCTCCTTGAACTCCGAGCGTTCCAAGTCGGCGATTTCATAATTCGGCTTCACTTTGCGGATGTCTCTGGCTGGGACATTGATGGACGGCAGCATAAGGAAATCGGCAACTTGCGCATACACCTCCGGCTTGTGAATATAGTTCATGAATGTGTAAGCCAGTTCCTTGTTCTTGGCGTTCTTCAGCAGCACCATGCTGTCCATGTACATCGCGCTACCTTCTTTAGGAATAAAGAACGAGACGTTTTTCTTCGCCTCCTCGTCCAGCTCAAGGAAGACGTTTTCTGCATAGCCCTGCACAACCAAGAAATCACCGGCGGCAAAGCCTTTGGCAAAGGACTCCGCGTCAAATTTAACGATCTTGCTTTTCCACTGTTTGACTAAGTCCTTAGCCTTCTTCAGCTCCTCGACGTTTTTAGTGTTGACCGAATAGCCCAATGATTTGAGGGCCGCGCCCAGCACCTCGCGCATGTCGTCGAGCATGGTCATCCGGCCTTTGAGATCATCCCGGTTGAAGATAGACCAGCTTTTGTCGAATCCAGCCGGAACCTCCTTGGTGTTCACGGCCACACCTGCCGCGCCCATCATGTAAGGAACGGAATATTTATTCCCTGTATCAAAGTTGATTTTATTCAAAACAGCTGGGTCAATATTGACAAAATTTGGCATTTTGTTTTTGTCAATTGGCTCCAGCATGTTCTCCTTGATCATGATGGAGACATAATCGCCAGATGGAAAGACAAGATCATAGCCGCCACCGCCAGCCTTCAGCTTGGTGAACATCTCCTCGTTCGAGGCGTACATGTCATAAACCACCTTGACGTTGTACGCTTTTTCAAAATCCCTGACCACCTGATCTGGAATATAGTACGTCCAGTTGTAAACAAACAGCTTCTGCTCCGCAGATTTATCTTTCGACGGGGCCTGCTCTTCTTTTTTTGAGTCAGAACATCCCTGCACGGAAAGGCAGAGGGCGGCTGCCGAAAGCAGCAGCAAGGACAATTTTTTCATGGCCACGCTCCTTTGATGGGGGAAATATTATCTCTTCAACAGGGAAGAGTAGAGATTTTTTGTTGACCAAGCCAGCAGCGCGGTGCCGACGATGATCACTACGGACAAGGCGTTGAGGGCTGGCGACACGCCGAAACGAATCATTGAGAAAATGTGCAGCGGCAAGGTTGAAGATCCTGGCCCGGCGACAAAAAAAGTGATGACGAAATCCTCCAGCGAGAGAGTGACGGCCAGCAGTAGCCCAGCAATGATCCCTGGCATGGCGATTGGCAGAAGGATGCGCAGGAGCATGTCCAATTCGCTCGCGCCCAAATCATAAGCTGCCTCGACGATGGAGAAATCAAATTCCTCCAGCCGGGCCATCACCGTCATCAGGACAAAGGGAATGTTGAAGGTGACATGGGCAAGAAAGACGGTGAGCAGACTGAGGTTGAGGCCGATCTTGTTGAAAAAAATCAGAATAGACACGCCGATGATGATTTCCGGCAGTATGATCGGGAAAAAGGTCAGCGTCTGAATGGCCTTTTTCATCTTGAAATTGTACCAGCAGAGACCGATTGCCCCCAGAGAGCCGATAATTGTGGCAGTCACTGCGGAGGAAATGGCGATGATGATGCTGTTGTAAAAACTGTGCCAGAGCGGCTGCGAGTTGTAGAACAGCTCATGATACCACTTCAACGAGAAACCCTCCCAGCGCATGGACTTGGAGCTGTTGAAGGAGGAAATAAATAAAATAACTAATGGGATATGCAGGAAAAGGGTGACAAGGAGAAAGACACCCAGCGAGAATTTGCCCGGCTTGCTCATCTACAACTCCTTTTTGCTCTGCGAGCGCATGAAGAATAACACGCCGATCATGGTCACGGAAGTCAGCACCACAGAAATTGAGGAGGCCAGCGGCCAGTTTCTTGTGATGTTCAGCTCGCGAACGATCAGATTGCCCAACATCCACGAATCAGTCCCGCCAACTAACTGCGGCACGGCGAAATTGCCGAAGGTCGGGATGAAGGTGAAGAGAATGGCTGTGGTGATGCCGCTGCGGATGTTGGGAATCATCACTAACCAGAGCGCACGGAATTTTGACGCACCTAAATCCATTGCCGCCTCAATCAGAGAGAAGTCAAATTTCTCAATAGTCGAATAGAGAGGAAAAATGGCGAAAGGAATGGTGGTGTAGATGATGACTAAAATGATTGCATAGCGGTTGTAAAGAAACTGGATGTGCTCATCCAGCAGGCCAGTGGAGATTAGGAAGCTGTTGAGCAGGCCATTACTGCCGAGTATGGCAATCCACGCATAAATGCGGATCAAGAAATTCGTCCAGAAGGGAATGATGATCAGCATCAAGAGCAGGTTTTTCACCGGGCTGCGGGCAATGTAATAAGCTGTCGGCAAGGCTAGCGCAACCATGATCGCCGTTGATGCCACTGCAATCACTATAGTGTTGAGCAGCACCTTCAGCACAGCGGTGTTGAGCAACGATTTGTAAGCGGCCAAGGAGAATTTCAGCTCCACGCCGCCGTACAGTCCTTTTTCCATGAAGCTGTAGCTCAAGGTGATGAGCAGCGGCACAGAAAGGAAGGCGATGAGCCAGAAGGCGATGGGCGCGACGTAGATCGGCCCGTAGTTCTTGCGCATTTGTCAATTCACCTCCACCATGAAGCTGTCTTTGGTGTCCCACCAGACGCTGACCTCATCTTTCCAATTGATCGGCTTTTCGTCCATGAAATACTGCACATGCTGGCGGAAGACAATCAGCGGCTCTTTGGCACCATTGACCCGGACGAAATATTTAGTCTGGAAGCCGGTATAGATCATGTCCTCCACAGTGCCGCGCAGGACGTTGACATCCGGCGGTAGATTGCTCGGCTTGCCCGGCGCGATGCGAATTTTCTCAGGCCGTACCGTCAAGGCCACGCTGCTGCCGAGCTGGACTTTTTTGTCGAGCCAGATGTTGAACTTGCCGTATTCCGGCGACTCGAAGACCGCGTTCTCCGCGTCGGTCACGGCCACGACTTTGCCTCGGATATAGTTGGTTTCGCCGATGAAGCGGGCGACAAACTCATTTGCCGGGCTTTCGTAGATTTCCGCTGGAGTGCCGATCTGCTGAATTTGCCCCTTGTTGAGGACGCAGACCTGATCCGACACGCTCAGAGCCTCAGCCTGATCGTGGGTGACGTAGATGAAAGTGATGCCGACCTTGTCATGAATCGCGTCCAATTCCAGCAGCATGTGCTGGCGCAATTTAGCATCCAAGGCCGAAAGCGGTTCGTCCAAGAGCAGCACCTGCGGCTGGTTGATCAAAGCGCGGGCAATGGCGATGCGCTGCTTCTGGCCGCCGGAGAGCTGGCGGGGATATTTCTTGCTCTCCGTCTCCATCTTGACTAAGGCAAGATTTTCCTCCACAGCTCTTTTGATCTCCGCATTGGCAACTTTCTTCAGACGGAGTGGGAAAGCGACGTTCTCAAAGACCGTCAAATGAGGAAAAAGGGCGTAGCTTTGGAATATCGTGTTGACGTGCCGCTTGTTCGGCGGCAGCGGCAGCACATTCACGCCGTCAAAATAGACAGCTCCTTCGCTCGGCATTTCAAATCCGCCGATAATGCGGAGCAGTGTTGTCTTGCCGCAGCCGGAAGGGCCAAGCAATGAATAAAATCCGCCCTTGCTGATGGTCAGCGACGTGTTGTTCAAGGCGACAAAGTCGCCGAAGCGTTTTGAAACGTTCTCGATAGTGACCTGGCTGCTTTTCACCGCGTCAACCTGAGGATGATGAAACGCCTCTCCTGCCCTCCGCTGCGGCGGCAGGCGGCATCCCGTTGCAATTGATGTGAATTCTGACCTATTATAACAGGCGGACAGCAAATGGAAAATACTCGTCTTTAGGCCGTCTTGTCAAGCTAAAACCTTTCATCCGCCGCAGAGGCGGGAAAGCCTGTTCCGCCGCTGTTTCTGATTGACTTTGCCCCGCCTTCTCCCGTATTGTTGTCCCGTCAGGCAGCCGCCCGCTCCGTTCCGCGCAGGCGGCTCAATTGCAACGATTTCTTTTCACGGATCATGATCAAAATTCTCTCAGCCGCAGCCCTGCTGCTCTCCGCCCCGGCAACGGCATTAGCCAGCGGCGGTCACGGCCCTGATATTTCGCCGATCTGGATCGCCCCTTTCGCCCTGCTTTTGCTCTGTATAGCCGTGCTGCCCTTGGCCGCGCACCACTGGTGGGAGAGCAACCGCAACCGCGCCTTGGTCAGCGGCTTTTTCTCCCTGATTTTCTCGGCCTACATGCTGCTTTCCTTCGGCACTGCTGGCGGGGCGGCCCTGCTCCACGCCCTGCTCTACGAGTATCTGCCTTTCATCGTCCTGCTGGCCGCGCTCTTCGTCATCTCCGGCGGCATCTACATCAAAGGCTCTTTGGCCGGAACGCCGCTCTCCAACTCGGTCATTCTGATCATCGGCGGCACGCTGGCCAGCTTCATCGGCACCACCGGCGCCTCAATGGTGCTGATCCGGCCGCTTCTGCGGGCCAACCGGTCGCGGCACAACAAAGTCCATCTGGTGATTTTCTTCATCTTCGTGGTGTCAAACTGCGGCGGTTTGCTGACTCCTCTCGGCGATCCGCCATTGTTCCTCGGCTTTCTCAAAGGCGTTCCCTTTAGCTGGACATTTCAGCTCTGGAAAGAATGGCTCTTGGTCAACGGCCTGCTGATCATCATCGGCAACTTGGTTGATCAGTACATGCTGGACCGCGAAGAGAAGGAGCGCAAAGGCCCGCAGCTGGAGCGGGCACTGCGGCACGAGCCGTTAGGCATTGAAGGCTGGCACAACTTTTTCTTTCTTGGCGGCATTGTGCTGGTCATCCTCGGCAAAGGTCAAGGCTGGGGCGGCGAATGGCCCCTCGGCGTGCAGGAAATCCTAATGACCGCACTCACGCTGGCCGCGTATTTCACCACCAAAAAAGAAACCCGCGCCGCCAACAGCTTCACCTTCGCCCCGATCATCGAAGTGGCCGTGCTCTTCTTCGGCATCTTCATCACCATGATCGCGCCGCTGACGGTGCTCAATGTGCATGGCAAGGCTTTAGGCTTGTCTGAGCCGTGGCAGTTCTTCTGGGCCACAGGCTTTCTCTCCAGTTTTCTCGACAACGCCCCGACGTATCTCACCTTTGCCGCCACCGCCGCAGGCAGCATGGGCGTGAGCGTGGAGAGCCAGAAATATCTGGCCGAGTTCCTCGCCAAGGGCGGTGCGCAGGCGGCAAATATCTTAATCGCCATCTCCTGCGGCGCGGTCTTCATGGGCGCGAACACCTATATCGGCAACGGTCCGAACTTCATGGTCAAAGCCATCGCTGAGGAAAACAAGGTCAAGATGCCGAGCTTCTTCGGCTACATGGCTTGGTCCGGCTGCATCCTGCTGCCGGTGCTGCTCTTGGTGACACTGATTTTTTTCCGGTGATTTGCCAGCACTACTAAGCGCAATGCGGCAGCAGGGCAGACAAGTGCTCCGTCCTGCCGCGACGATATTTTACAAGGAGAAACAACCATGTCCATACCTCTTCGCAGCAGCGAGACCACCCAAGGCCGGAGAATGGCCGGAGCGCGCGCCCTCTGGCGGGCCAACGGCATGACCGAGGCGCAGTTTGGCAAGCCGGTTATTGCCGTGGTCAACTCCTTCACCCAGTTCGTGCCTGGCCATGTGCATCTGCATGAGATCGGCCAGCAGGTCAAGGTGATGATTGAAGAGCAGGGCTGCTTTGCGGCTGAGTTCAACACCATCGCCATTGATGACGGCATTGCGATGGGTCATGACGGAATGCTCTACTCGCTGCCCTCGCGCGAGCTGATTGCTGATTCAGTCGAATACATGTGCAACGCCCACAAAGTGGATGCGATGGTCTGCATCAGCAACTGCGACAAGATCACGCCGGGGATGCTGATGGCCGCGATGCGCCTGAACATCCCGGCCATCTTCGTCTCCGGCGGGCCGATGGAGGCAGGCAAGATCAAGGGCAAAGAGCGCGGCTATGACTTGGTTGACGCGATGGTCATGGCCGCCGACAGCTCAGTTTCCGACGAAGAGATTGCGGAAGTGGAACGCTGCGCCTGCCCGACCTGCGGCTCCTGTTCCGGCATGTTCACCGCCAACTCGATGAACTGCCTGAACGAGGCCTTGGGACTGGCTCTGCCCGGCAACGGCACGGTGGTGGCCACCCATGTCAGCCGCTTGGCTCTGTTCGAGAAAGCAGCGCGGCGGATCGTCGAGATGTGCGAGGCTTGGTACGGACGCGGCGACGCTTCCGTGCTGCCGCGCTCCATCGCTACCAAGGCAGCCTTCTGCAACGCGATGGCCCTCGATATCGCCATGGGCGGTTCGACCAACACGGTGCTGCACATCCTCGCCGTCGCCCACGAGGCGGGCGTTGACTTCACCATGCAGGACATTGACGCGCTCTCCCGCAAGGCACCGAACCTCTGCAAGGTGGCACCATCTTCGCATTATCATGTCGAGGACGTGAACCGGGCCGGCGGCATACTCGGCATTTTGGGTGAATTGGACCGAATGGGCCTGATTGACACTTCAGTGAAGCGGGCCGACGGCCTGACCTTGGCCGCAGCCCTTGATCGCTTCGACATCATGCGCCGCAGCGCAAGCCCCGAAGCCTTCCAGCTCTACGCCAGCGCACCCGGCGGCGGTCGCAACTTGGAGATGGGTTCGCAGGGCAGCATGTACGAAGTCTTGGACAACGACCGCGAGAAAGGCTGCATCCGCAACGCGGCCTGCTGCTACTCGAAAGACGGCGGCTTGGCCGTGCTCTACGGCAACATCGCTGAAAAAGGTTGCATTGTCAAAACCGCCGGAGTTGACCCGTCCATCCTGCATTTCCAAGGCAAGGCCAAGGTTTTCCATTCGCAAGAGGCGGCCTGCGAGGGCATCCTTGGCGGGCAGGTCGCAGCAGGCGACGTGGTCTTCATCCTCTACGAAGGACCGAAGGGCGGGCCAGGAATGCAGGAGATGCTCTATCCAACTTCCTACCTGAAATCCAAGCAGCTCGGCAAGCTCTGCGCCTTGGTCACGGACGGGCGCTTCTCCGGCGGCACTGCTGGGCTATCCATCGGCCATGTCTCGCCGGAAGCAGCGGGCGGCGGGGCCATTGCCTTGGTGCGCGAGGGCGACCTGATCGACATCAACATCCCGGAGCGCAGCATCAATCTGCAAATCAGCGCGGAGGAGCTGGCCCGCCGCCGCAAAGAGGAAGAGGCGCGGGGCGCGGCGGCTTTCACGCCGCAGCGGGAACGGAACGTGCCGAAGGCCCTGAAGGTTTACGCGCAGTTTGCCGCCTCGGCGGACAAGGGCGCGGTGCGGCTGATCTGACGCGGCAAGCTGCCCGCCGAACAGCGGGCGGCATTTTCCGCGTGAATACCTCTTGGAATTTTTTGCCGTCAAAAGGCGCGCCTGCCATGACAAGGCGGGAGCCGCGCAGGATCAGCACCCTTTGAATATAATGCGTATTCTCCGTTGTCTCGCCACGCTGCTGCTGCTCGCCGCCAGCCGGAACGCCCTTGCCGCAGGCTGCCCGCCGCCCTATGCCGGGCTGATTCAGAACGGTGCGTATGCGGTCGCGGATCTGCAAGGCAATGTCGTCGAGGGCTGCAATATTGACACGCCCTACATCCCGGCCAGCATCCTTAAAGTGCCGACCGCGCTGGCCGCGCTGGCTGTTCTGGGGCCGGACTATCGCTTCAAGACCCGCTTTCACACCGACGCGCAGGACAATCTCTACATCCAAGGCTTCGGCGACCCGTTGCTGATTTCAGAGGAAATCCGCAGTATTTTTGCCGCGCTCAAGCTGCGCGGCCTGCGGCAGGTCAACAATATTTACATCGACATTTCTCAGTTTGCCCTTGAGCAGCAATCGCCGGGCAGTGAGTTCAGCGACAATCCCTACGACGCGCCAGTCGGCCCGACAGCGGTCAATTTCAACAGCGTGCCGGTGCGGGTGACACGGGAGGGCCTTGTCTTCTCCGGCGAGCCGAACACCCCCTTTCTGCCGCTGATGACGGAAGCGGCTCAAGGTTTGTCAGCAGGCAGTCGCCGGATCAACATCTGCCGGGGCACTTGCAACGCCGACCGCGAAATGGCCCGCTACGCCGCCCAGCTCTTCCGCGCCTTGCAGGAAGAGTCGGGCATTCCCGGCCAAGGCCATCTCGCCTTGAAACGGGTGCCGCCTGATGCCCGCCTGATCTATGAGCACCGCAGCAGCAAAAATTTGCAGGAGCTGACTTCCTCTTTCCTCAAATATTCGTCAAACTATATTTCCAATCTGGTGTATCTGGCTATTGGCGCGGAGAAGTTTGGCTGGCCAGCCACGTGGGCCAAGGCGAATCAGGCTGTGCGGCAGGAGTTGGAGCGGCAGCTTGGCGCAAAGACCGTCGCTGACATCTCCCACCGCGACGGCTCCGGCCTTTGCCGCACCAACCGGGTCACAGCACGAGCGATGCTGGATGTGCTGCGGGCTTTCCGGCCTCATGCTTGGCTGCTGCGCAACCATGGCGGCGTGCCGGGCAAATCAGGCACCATGAGCGGCGTTTATAATTACGCCGGATATTTGGATGACGGCAGGCCCTATGTGATCATCCTCAATCAATGGGGCAACAAGCGCGGCCAAGTGCTGGAGCTGCTGCGGAATGGCGGCGTGCCGAAGCGGGCGGCGGTGTCCCGCAAGTCGACGGCGCGAACCAAGTCCTCAGCCGTCAAAGCTAAAAAATCGTCAGCAATCAGCAGGAAGAGCAAGAGAAAGCCGCAGCGGAAGCGTTAGAAATTGTTGCTCGTTTTTGCAACAAACAGAAAAAATTGCGCTATGCCGGGATGGAAAATTCCTGCTGCCGCACCTTCCCAGCCAAGCTACCCTTGGTGATGTCTGATGTCCCAGTGCCTCCGCGCTGAAAGGGAGCACAGCTTCGCTCGTTTTTGCCTGAAGGGAGCAGCTCGGCAGCAGAGCTTTGTTATCAAACAACACTTCTTTGCGGTTTAGTAAAACTCCTTTCTTGTCTAACCGGACTTCTTTGCTGATCAACAGCGCTCCTTTCCGGTCAATCAACGCTTCTTCGTTGTTTAACAAAACTCCTTTGCTGTTAATCGGCACTCCTTCTTTGCCGAACAAAACTCCTTCCCCGTTAAACAACGCTTCTTCGCTGACGAACAGCACTCCTTGCCGGTTTAACAACACTCCTTTCTTGCCGAACAAAATTCGATGCCGCTTTTGCCGGAAGGAAAGATTTTCCGCCGCTACACCTTCCCGGCTAAGTTGCTGCCAATTCATGCAGCCCGAACAGACGCTTCCGCGTGCAGACGCAGGCCAAGTGCGCTGATAACCTTCAAGATTGTGTCGAAGCTGGGAATTCTTTCCCCGGAGAGTGCCTTGCTTAGGTTTTCGCGGGACAGCCCGGCATTCTGCGCCACCTGCGCCATGCCTTTGGCGCGGGCAATGTCGCCCAACGCCTTGGCGATGAACGCGGCATCACCGTCTGCCTCTTCAAAGCAGGCTTCAAGATAAGCGGCCATTTCCTCTGGTGTACGGAGGTGTTCGGCCACATCAAAGGGAGTAATCAACTCATCATTCATGATTTTTCTCCGGCAGATTGTGGGCAAGGCGCAACGCTGTTTTGATGTCATCCGATTGAGTGCTTTTATCGCCGCCAGCCAGCAGCAAAACAATCTCATGACCGATTTTCGTATAATAGACCCGATAGCCTGGACCGTAATGAATCCGTAATTCAAAAACACCTTCACCGACTGATTTGGCATCTCCGGCATTTCCTTCAGCCAGCCTTTTGATCCGAACCAAAACACGCGCCCGCGCTTGGATGTCCCGCAATTTATCGAGCCAGTTGGCGAAAATTTTTGTTTTTCGGATTTCCATCATGCGTTCATTGTAGCATTTTTCTTGCATGGGCGAAAAACTTTTCGTCCCTACACCTTCCCGGCCAAACTGCCCTTCTTCACTTGCTGATCCACTGGAATCATCTCGGCCAGCAGGGTTTCCGGGGCGATGTCCTGCTCGTTTGGCCAAGTCACGGCACCGAACAGGATGCCGACCTGATTGAAGTAATGCACATCTCGGAGTTCTTGAAAAACACCGCGATGCAGATAGGGCTTCAGGTCGAAGATGCCTTTTTGGCTGTTTTCCAGCTCAACATAAATGCGGTACTCTTCAAGAGGCTGAACAAATTTCACATCCCAGTGCATGGCAAATCTACAACTTCCCGGCCAAACTGCCCTTGGTGTGATGTCCCAGCCCATGTGCGCTGAAAGCACTGCATTTTTTCCTTTTTCAAGCGCAGGATGCGCCTTGTTGCGCCGCCGTCTCAATTTGTGCCAGTTCATCCCGCATCTTGGCTTCAGCGTGCCACAGGTCATACGCCTGCTGCATCCGCAGCCACAAGCCAGGGCCGTTGCCGACAAATTTGCCGATTCTGAGAGCCAGCTCCGCTGTTACCGGACGGGCGCAATGCAGCACCCGTTGCAGCTGCTGCCGGGAAATGCCGAGCCGCCGGGCGGTCTCACTGACAGAAATGCCAAGGGAAGGCAGCACATCCTCCCGGAGGATTTCGCCGGGATGAGTCGGCGGACGCAGCGCGGGCTGCCTAACAAGCTGTTCAGTCATGATTTCACCTCAATGATATTGTACAAGATCAACATTGAATGCTTGGCCTTCTTCCCATTCAAAGGTGATGCACCACGGGCCGTTGACGTGAATGCTGTACCGTTTCGGCAGTCCTTGCAGGCCGTGGAAATTAAAGCCCGGCACGTTTAAGTCGTTGAGCGATTCGGCCTGATGCAGAGCATCCAGCCGCCGCAGAGAGCGGGCCTGCAAATCCTGTTTCACCTTTTTGGAGTGGCCCTGCTCGAACAGTTCCACAAGCCCTTTGTGTTTGAAGCTGGTTATCATGCTTTTATTGTAGCATTTTTCTTGCATGGGCGAAAAATTTTCCGCCCCTACAGCTTCCCGGCCATGATGTCCCAGCCCATGTGCGCTGAAAGCGAACTTTCATGCTGCCGGGCGATACAGATTTAATCCGGCAATGAATCGAAAGTCTTTGATGTTCAGGGTGTACAGCTCCAGATCATGAGAAAGGGTCGTTGCCGCAATCAGCGCATCAGGCAGGCTCAGTTTATGACTCAGGGAATAGGTTTCCATAAGCTGGAGAAACAAGGTCGAAATAGGAATATCTAACGTGAGATGATGCAGCAAGGCAAGGTGCTGCCTGATCTTTCGCAGCTCATTCTTATTGATTGCACCGAAGTAAAGTTCCGCCTGCGTGACTGCGCTGACAGCCAGCCGCTCCTTGCCGATGCGGCGCAGCTCTTCGACCACCTGAAGGTTGTTTTTGTAGAACTCAATCAGGATATTGGTGTCGCAGAGAATCATCCTTGCTGTCTCGGCCATGCTTTTTCCCGGATGGAATCCAAGGTGGTTTCTCTGTCCTGCCAGAGACCGGCCAAGGCGAAGAAATCCGGCGGCTCATCCTGAGATTCCGCCGCAGCTTCAGCGTGGCTGGCCTTTACCGAGTCAACAAAATCAAGAGCCGCCAGCAGCTCAAGCAGCATCTTCGCCTTTTCTTTGTCCCTGACTTGAATGACAATTTGCTCCATATCAATCTCCCGTTTGCGAAAGCAGGGGCGAAAAATTTTCCGTCCCTACAGCTTCCCGGCCAAGCTGCCCTTGGTGATGTTCCAGCCCATGTGCGCTGAAAGCGAACGCACAGCCTCGTCTATTTTGTCCGGGGGAATACCGGCTTTTTCTGCGGCTTCTTGGATGTGAGCAGCGGGGATTGGCTGACGGGGATTAAGATAATCTCCAGATTTCCAATTTAGATGTCTCGAAAATATAATTTCACCAAAACCAGAATGACGTTTACTGTAAAGAGAAGCTATTTTTCCGCTAGAAAAAGAATACATTTTAATTAGATTGATCGACCCTTCATCTGGCCATAAATTTATCAAATTTTCAGAAGCTACTGCTCGCAGTTCTTCATCGCTGTCATTTATAATAAAATTGCGCAACAATTGATGCGTTTTATCATCTCGCCAATATTTTAATAGTGCTTGAATTGAGCCAATTCTGACAAATATATTGTCAGACATTACAAGTGATTCGATCCAATGTCGTTTCGTAAAGATAGCCGCCAAAAAAAGAGGCCATGCTGCATGGTGCTCTTGTATTTTTACAATTGGTATTGAATCTGGATATTGCCCAGAAAATTTAAACAGATATTTTCCTGGCCATCTATTTCCAATATTTTCGGCGGCGGCAAGTAATTGCTTAATAATAATAGGTTCTCTGCCGTAGAGCAAGCAATCTATTGTTGTTAAAAGCAACTTTCCGCCTGTTGCTTGGTCTATAAAATTAATATTTTTAACCTCACTCAAACACCAAACCGCCATTGTTAATGCTGGCAAGGGTGTTTCTTTATTCCAAACCTCAATATTTATCCAATTCGTTAACAGATCAATAATCTGCGCAACGAATTTTTCATCAAGCTGTCCGCAGATCAGACGCAGCACCTCCTGCCAGTCGTCTTCCCGATAATGAGCATCATACAGAGCCAGTAAATCATCAAGACTTAGGCTGCGTTTCTTCTCAAACTGATCAACAAACTCCGCCGCGCAAAAATATTCCAGAAAGGTGCGGTGAACAAAGCCATAGCTGTCGCCGCCGAGAAAGCAGAGGATGAAATTGCGCTGGCGCAGTTGTTCAACCAAGGCATTGGCAGCTTTGCGGGCTTGCGGAAAGCGCAGCTCGGTCAGCAGATATTCCTCAATCAGCTTGATGAGTTTCTCGCCCTGAATCAAGTTGGCGGCCTCGAACCCGGCTGTCTGCATTTCAAGAGCCACTTTGCGAAGTATCGCCGCCTTGGCCCGCAGATCAATCTCCGCGCTCAGGCTGGGAAAATCAGGCAGAAGTTTCGCTTCGGTGTCCCACTGCTGCAAGAGCAGCTCCGCCGCCTTTTCGTAGAGCCGCGCCCGGTTGCGGGGCAACTCCTCCTTGCGGTTGATGATCGCCATCAGGGTGAGCAGGAGCGGATTGCCCGCCAGCAGCTTGATGGGCCGCGAATCGGCGATTGCCTTGGCCAGCCGCTGCCGCTTGCGCTCCGCCTCCTCTTGGTCGCTGAAGGTGATCTGGTGCCAGAGCTTGAGAAATTCCTCGATCTGGCCCTCGTCAAAATCTTGCAGCATGAAGTCGCGGAACCCGGCATCGCGCAGCCGCTCCGGCCTGTAGCCAACCACCCGCGAGGTGAGGATGATCCGGGCATCGGAGTGATCGTTGCTGAAGCGGAAGATGTCGTTGACCGCCAGCTCGCGCTGCTGCGGATCAAAGATTTCGTCGAGGCCGTCCAAGAGAAGCAGGACGCGGCCCGGCCTGTGCAGCAGGGCATCAAGCGCGTTCTGATTGAAGCGGTGCCAGTTCCGCGCATGGTGCAGATAGGCGATGAAGCTCTTGCCGCTGGGGCATTCCCACTGGTTGTAGTCGCGCAGCTCGATCAGCAGCGGTAGCGGCGCAGCTGCCCGGCGGGTCGCGTCCTCATCCCGCGCCCATTGCAAAGCCAAGCAGCGGAGCAGGGTTGATTTGCCGCTGCCGGGATCGCCGAGAATCACCAGCCATTGCAGCTGCGGATCAGCACAGACCTCCAAAACCGGGCGCGGCGGCTGCCCGAAATAAGGCCGCAGCTGCTCCTGCCGCTCCTCGTCGCCTTTGGGCAATTCAGGGAATCGAGAATATCTGTTTTCTCGGACAGCTTGTGGAATAAAGACACTCCATAGCTGCGGCACTTCCTTCAGTTTTGGATCAATCCAAAGAGGATCCATGCAATCCAGCTTGAGATTGCCGAACCAATCCAGCAACGCCTTGGCATACGCGTCAAGATCAAAATCCGGCGGCGGGCCAAGGTGAGACACAAGGGCTTCGTCCGCCTTGACCGCTGTATTCTGCGCAAAAACCGCCTTCAGCTCCGGGATGCTGTCGCGGATTTCCTTGGCTTTGCGGCTGAAGCGTTTGCTGATCCGCTGCCATGAGAAGCCTTCCGGCAAAGCTGGCGCATCCTGCACGTTCCGCCACGCTTGAGCAAGAACGGCGGAATCAAGCTGTTCACCTTGCAGCAGCGTGGCGATGGAATCAGTCACTTCCGGCTGCTTGAGAAAAGCCGACACCGCCCGCTGAATTTGAATCAGCTCCTCGCGTTCGGTGTCCTCATCCAAACCCAGCTCGTATTCGAGCAGATCAAGTAGTTCTTTGATGATTTTCTTCATCGCCTTGGCCAGAGCATCCCGATGCAGCAAAGATAACGCGCCGAAACCAGCCTTGATGATTATTTCCTTCACCAACTCTTGCGCAAGGTCTTGACAAAAAGCCGTCCAAGTGACAATACCCAAAGTTGTCAGCACTCCAGTGACCATGATCGTTTGTTACTCCTTCACCGCAATGCACTTCTCCGGGCAAAAGGCTGCGGCCAGATGCACCCCATCGGTGATTTCAGGCGCAACCATCACCAGCTCCGCCTTTTCCATCATGCTGTCCATCTTGAAAACCTCTGGACACATTTCCACGCAGGTGCCGCAGCCGCTGCACCGGTAGCTGTCGATTTCTATTGCCGCCATCGTTTCCGCTCCTCAGCAGCCGGTTTTGCAGCCGCAGATGCCGTCCAGACAGTCCTTGGTGAAGGTGATATCCGGGGCGATCGGATATTTGCCGTCAAAGCAGGCGAGGCAGAAATCCTCCTTCTTCAAGCCGGTGGCTTCGACCAAGCCGTCTAAGCTCAGATAGGTGAGCGAGTCCAGCTCCATGTGGTCGCGGATGGCATCAATGGAGATTTTTGCTGCAATCAGCTCCTTTGACGAGGGAAAATCAATGCCGTAATAACAGGCGTGGATGGTCGGCGGACAGGAGACCAAGAGATGCACTTCCTTGGCTCCGGCGTTGCGCAGAGCGTGGACTCGGCTTCTGCCGGTGGTGCCGCGAATGATCGAATCCTCAACAATGATCACCCGCTTGCCCTCGATCAGCGGGCGCACCGGGTTGAGCTTCACCCGGACGGAGAAATCGCGCATCGCCTGCGAGGGCTGAATGAAGGTCCGGCCCACGTAGTGATTGCGGATCATGCCCATTTCCAGCGGAATGCCCGATGCCTGCGAATAACCGATGGCCGCGTAGTTGCCGGAGTCCGGGAAAGGCATGACGAAATCCGCCTCAATTTTGGTCTCCCGCGCCAGAATCGCGCCCATCCGCTTGCGGGTGGTATAGACATTGCAGCCGAAGATGTCGCTGTCTGGGCGGGCGAAATACACCTGCTCGAAAATGCAGAAACTGCGCTGCTTGGGCGGCCACGGGAAAACCGACTCCACGCCGTGCTGATTGATAACCAGCACTTCGCCCGGCTCCACGTCGCGAATGTATTGGGCATTGATCAGATCAAGGGCGCAGGTCTCGGAGGCCACCACATGCGCTCCGTTTTCCAAACGGCCCAGACAGAGCGGGCGGAAGCCGTTCGGATCGCGCACCGCAATCAAAGTGTCAGGGGTCATGAGCAGGAGCGAGTACGCGCCCTGAATGCAGGCGAAAGAGGCTTGAATCGCCGGAACCAGACCGAGGTGCATGTTGCGGGCCATCAGCTGGATGACGATCTCGCTGTCCATCGTCGTTTGGAAAATCGAGCCTTGCTGCTCTAGCTGATTGCGCAAGGCCATTGAGTTGACCAAATTGCCGTTGTGGGCCACGGCCAATTGCAGCCCCTGATGCGTGACAGCAAAAGGCTGGCTGTTGATGATTGAGGACTCGCCGGTGGTGGAATAGCGCACATGACCAGCGGCCAAATGCCCGGAGAGCTTTTGCAAGCTTGCCTCAGTGAAGACCTCCGGCACCAAGCCCATCGCCTTGTGGACGGCCATCCGCTGGCCATTGCCTGCGGCGATGCCCGCGCTTTCCTGGCCCCGGTGCTGGAGGGCGTAGAGGCCGAAATAGGTCAGCTTGGCCGCGTCTTCGTGGCCGTAAATGCCGCAGATGCCGCACTCGTGGGCGGGCTTTGTCCGTTCAAGATGTTCCATAATAAGTATGATTAGTTGGGTTGTGCCGCCACCTGAAACCTGAAGGGCACAGGAAACGTTTCCTGTGCCCTGTTTTCACTTAATTTGTTGAACCAAAAGCTCGTGTGTTTTAGTGGCGTTACAGCCGTTACAGCGTAATGCCCATTGTGGGCCGGATTTATATGAAATATCATAGGAGTTACGCAGTTCGATTGCCAACCCGTTGATTTTATTCAACTGACGACTTAAGCGGCAAAAAGACAACTGACTGTAATAGTTAAAATTCTTATTTCAACTGCGTAAGTCCTATATCAGTCAAACAAACTGCCTTGAACTTTATTGCTCATACTTTTATTTGATAAATAATCTTTTGGAATAAAAAGAAATTCACTCTCTGGATTATGTTGCTTGTATCTGATTTTTGCTAACTCGCTATTTTGAACAGCATAGCAGTATATACAACCGTGAGGACAAGTGTCATATTCACCGATGTCTCGTGAAAAAAAACAACCGCAATCAGGACGATTTCCTTTTTTTTGAACAAATTTTTTTTTCCCTGAAATTTCAGCAAGCCTTTCAGCATCAATACATCTTGCAGCGGCTACACCTGGAACTAACAAATGTTTTTGTGAACACATCGTCAGTTTGAATCCGCATGATTTTGCTATTTGAGAAAATTCAATAGCAAGATTTCTTTTCGCTTCATCTTCTATGCTTTCCAAAGAAAATCCAAATTCTTTGGAAGCTGCCTGTACATTTCTAAGAGTTTTTTTGTAGAGTTGAGCAAAAGAAATCACTACTTCGTCTGCCGTTCCATGCAATGCTTTGGCCAATTTTTCAAAATTACGTCGATGAAAATCGATAGATGTTATAGAAGAAAACAAAATTGTGTCATATCGCCAAACGGCTACTTTTGATCCATAAATTCCAGAAAGCCGCTTCATGCTTTCAATGGAATTGGAAACGTCAACGACAGAAAATTCGACAGCTCTTGGGTATCCGTTAATGCAATATTGAACCACAAAAGGAAAACCACGCTCTTGCACTTCTGTGAGATGTTTAAAGAATGGAATTAAATTTTTTGTCCAGAATACAAAACCATCGACTTGCGATCGAGTCAAATCAACAACTGAAATCCGCTGATTATAAGGATTCACAACCTTGCAATAACCAGCACGAAGGCGATTAATAAACCATTCTCCGTAGAAAGTCGGGATGTCCGTTTTATAACTTGCAGAAATAATCATTTCTTTACTTTTCTACATATTCTGTACGCAATATTAGCCCCCAGTTTTGGTTGGTTAACTTCTTTAAATTTTTCATAAAAAACGCCCAAATCTTTTTTTTCTTCACTAAGTTCCATTTTAATGAACTCTCTTGCAGACATTATTACTTCAAAAGAATTTCTTCTTGCAAGATCATCAAACCAGTTGTAAAACTGTTGATTATTGTTATCTATATACAAAAATAAGGAACCATTTTTCGCCTTTGCAAAAAGGTTTTCAAAAAAAGGCTGAGCGTCATCCTTTATCTTGTAAACTTCAGACATAAAGTAACTCATTGTAAAAAAATCTGAATCCAAATATTTCGAACGATTCTCCCAACTACTGGATACTCCAACGTCAAATCGTTGGAAAAATGTGGACATTCGCAAAGTTGCCCCTATTTTTTTATCTACATCCTGCCATGCTTCCCCCATGCTTCTTCTCGGTCATACAGTGTACATCTAAGATGTGGAGACTGATCCAAATCACTCAGGTACTTCAAGACACCGAGTAGATCACTTCCTGGTCCACCACCAATACAAGTCATATTTACTGTCTCGGCAGTACCCATCAAGCATTTCAATTCATTGCAAGATTTAATTATCTTATGGATAATATTAGCATGAGAAGTTACATAACAGTAAATATAGGCAAAACGAGTTATTGGATCTGTATAATCAACCTCCTCACCAAAGTCAGTGAGTTTTTTATATGTGCCAGAAAGATAATCAAGTTTCTTTTTTATAGTCGCATCTTTTTCTGCATCTCCTATTAGAGGTATTTCTGCATAAATCTCATCAAGAACAGATTTGACCAATTGAAAACAATTCATGATTGCTCCGTTTATTTGACTTGAATGGCTCTACGTCACTTCATAAATCTAAACAAAAACTAATCGGCAGACCGTTGCCGCGATAGACAAAAATTATACAGCAGCCCGCCGGAATGCGCTGCCGTTTTTTACCAGACCGGCACCGGCAGCAGCTCAACTTTGGCCCCGCAGGCCGCGCTTTCCTCAATGCGCACTCGCTCCGTCGGGAGGTTGAGCCTGCCGACAAGCTGCTGCCGCACCACCTCGGCGCGGGCATTGGCCAAGTCGGGCAGGACATGCTCCGGCAGCGCGTCCTGCCGGGCCGCCAGCGGCTGCAAGTCCTCCCGCGCCTTGATTTCTGGCAGCAGATCTTTGACTATCGGCAACCCAGCTTTGTTTAAGGTCATCTGCCGCAGCACCTCTTGGGCGAGCAGCCGGTCTAACTCCTGCTTCCGCCGGGCATTCTCCTCCTCAACTTTCTGGCCGCCCTTCTTCTGGGCTTGGGCAAGCAGACCCTTCCGGTCAGCCTCTTGATCATAGCAGCCTTTGACTGTCCAGCCAAGATGCGGACGGCTGCTGAAAAGTGTGCGGAGACCGTCTATGCCTTCCATGAAATCCGGCACTTTGTCGCCGGGCAGAAAATCAATGTTCTGCGCCTTAGGCAAGTTAGGAACCAATTTTTCCAATGCCGTCCAAGGCGAGGTGTCGCGCAGTTTTTGGAGCATGTCTGCCGCCGCCTTGACAATCACCTCATCCGTGGCAGAAAAGGGCACAGATTGAAGGGGCATGGAAAAACCGCCGTCCTTGTCGGTCAACAGAGCTAGGGCAAAGGCATAATCGGATTTCGGCAAAGGAACAAAACCGGAAAAATCAAGCCGGTCGCCGTCCGCCGACACACTGCGGGTGACCCGGCCACGGCTGCTGTCCAAACCCAGCTCTTTAGCCAGCAGCTGGCCAGTTTTTTCCAAAGGCAGCCGCTCCACAGTCAGCTTGTCTATAATTGCGCTGGCCGTGTCAGTTTTGCCGCTGGCCGCGAAATCGCTGCCGCCCATTTTGCCGGTGAACGAAAAGGCTGCTGCCGTGCCTGTTTTTATCGGCCCAATTTGCCCCTGAATGCCGCTGAACTTGCTGCCGCCGCGTTGCAGGCTACCGCCGTTGAGATTGCACTGTTCAACTGCAATCTGCGGCAGTTCGGTGAAGAGACCGAAGAAAGCCGCAGGCAAACTGCTGTTTACCGCAGCAAGTTGAAGCTGCGGCTCTTCCACGGCAAGCTTTTCTGCGGAAGCGGCAAACGGCGAGAGAACGAGCGTGGCCTTGTCCGTCGCAGCCCGTCGCCAGTGCAGGCTGTCACCTTGGTTAGTTTCAGCGGCGAAGCTGTCCACGCTGAGGCTGCCGCTGAAACGGCTTTCCGGCAGGCGGAACTCTCCCTTTGCGCTCAGGCTGCCCTGCTTGAGGCTCAGGCTGTCACGGAACAGGCTGGCGAACGCCTTGCTGAAGAGGCGGATGTCCAAACGTTCCGCTGTCAGCTCCGCCGCGCCGGAGCCGTCCCGGCGGAGCTGCCCTTCCGCTTTCAGGCTGCCTTGGCCTGCTGCGGCAGCGAAGCGGAAATTGTTCTGCGGCGGCTGCGGCCCACGCAGCCCGCTCAGGCTCATCTTCAGACCGGAGAGCGGCAGCATGGCTTGGCCAACCGGCAGCAGGCCGGAGGAGCCGCTGATCTCCACCGCGTCGGCGGCGAAGCGCAGCTTGCCTCCTGAACGGAAGAAAAAGCCCGGCGCGTCGGCGGCGAAGTCCGCGCCGTCCAGCGCGATGCTGCCGCAGCTCATGCTCCGGGTCGCGCCGTCAAGGACGCAGTCTGCGCCGTTGGCTGCTTTGCCGGAAACTAAGGCGGCACCGCCGCGCTCAAGACTAAAATCCTGCACCGTCACCGCGCCGCTGGTGAGATGCAGAGCTGCTCCTCCGTCCGCGCCTGCGCTCAGGCGGCCTGCACCGGACAGCTCCGCTCTGCCCCGGCTGAAATGCAGCTCGTCGCCAAGATAGGGATTGAGCAGGCTGGCATCCGCATTGCGCAGTAGTACGCTGCCGCCGAGACTGAGGCCAGATTCTGTTTTTTCCGCCTCGCCGCTGACCGCGAGCCTGCCGGAGCCGGCCGCCGCCTCAAGGCTGACCGGACCGGGCAGGCCGCCAAGGCTCATTTTCAGGCCGGAGAGCGGCAGTATGGCCGCGCCCAAGGGCAGCTTGGCTGAAGAGTCTTTCAGCTCCAAGGCGTTCGCGCTCAGGCGGAGGCGGCCTGCTGGCCTGAGGAAGAAGCCGCTGTCGGCAAAGTCTGCCCCGTCCAGCGTGATTTTGCCGCAGCTCATGCTCTTGGCCGCACCGTCAAGAGCGCAGTCAGAACCATGAGCCGATCTGCCGGAAATCAAGGCCGTGCCCCCGCGCTGAAGGCTAAAATCCCGCAGCGTCACCGCGCCGTTGGAAAGATGCAGCGCAGAGCCGCCTTCAGCGGGACTGAGGCGGAAGCCGCCGCTGATGTCCGCGCCGCCTTTGGCCGGGCTGATGCCTTCGCCGAAATACGGCTGAAGGATCTCCGCGCCCGCGTCCTTCAGGCTCAGCTGCCCGGAAAGAGCCAAGCCTGCTTCGGATTTGGCCGCCTCGCCGCTGATTTCCAGCCTGCCAGAGCCAGCCGCCGCCTCGAGGCTGACCGGTCCGGGCAGACCGCCAAGGCTCATTTTCAGGCCGGAGAGCGGCAGCATGGCCGCGCCAAAGGGCAGCTTGGCTGCGGAATCTTTCAGCTCCAAGGCGTTCGCGCTCAGGCGGAGGCGGCCTGCTGGCCGGAGGAAGAAGCCGCTGTCGGCAAAGTCTGCTCCGTCTACGGTGATTTTGCCGCAGTTCATGCTCTTGGCGCCGCCGTCAAGAGCGCAGTCCGCACCATGAGCCGTTCTGCCGGAAATCAAGGCCGCGCCCCCGCGCTGAAGGCTGAAATCCCGCAGCGTCACCGCGCCGTTAGAAAGATGCAGCGCAGATCCGCTTGTCTTGAAGGTGCCGCTCAAATCTGCACCGCCTTTGCTGAAAACAATGCCGTCGCCGAAGTACGGCTGAAGAATTTCCGGGCCGACATTGCGCAGCGTCAGCGTGCCGGACAAAGCGATCCCCGATTCCTCTTTGACTGCGGCACCGCTGATCTCCAGCCTGCCGCCGCTGCTGGCCGCCTCCAAACTGATCTGTCCGGGCTGTTTTTGGGTCAGACCGCTCAGGCTCATCTTCAAACTGGAGAGCGGCAGCATGGCCGCGCCCAAAGGCAGCTTGGCTGAAGAGTCTTTCAGCTCCAAGGTCTTCGCGCTCAGGCGGAGGCGACCCGCAGGCCGGAGGAAGAAGCCGCTGTCGGCGAAGTCCGCCCCGTCCAGCGCGATTTTGCCGCAGCTCATGCTTCTGGCCACGCCGTTTAGAGCGCAGTCCAAGCCGCTGGCCGCTTTGCCGGAAAGCAGCACCGCCTCGCCTCGCTGAAGCGTGAAATTCCGCAGCGTCACCGCGCTGTCGGCAAAGCTCAAGGCCGCGCCGTTCAGACTGAAGCTGCCGCTGACATCCGCGCCGCCCTGCTTGAAGCGCAGTTCCCCGCCTTGCGTCAGATACGGATGCAGCAGGTCGGCGGAGACATTTTTCAGACTCAGCTTGCCGGAGAGCGCGACCGCGCCGTCTTTGCCTTTGGCCGCCGCACCATTGATCTCGATGCTGCCCTGCTTACCTGCCGCTGCTGTCAGCTTGAGGCCGCTGTCCGCCTGCAAGCTCAGGCTGAGGCCCGAAAGCGGCAGGCTGGCCGGGCCGAATTGCAGCCGGGCCGAGGAATTTTTCAGCTCCAGCGTGCTGGAAGAGAAATACAGCCTGCCTCGTTTGCCGCTGGGGAGAAAGAAGCCTGTGTCGGCGAAGTCTGCTCCGTCCAGCGCGGTTGTGCCGCAGCTCACGCTCCGGGCCGCGCCATCAAGGATGCAGTCCGCACTGTGCAGGCTTTTGGCACTCAGCAGCACAGCCTTTTTTTGCTGCAACGTGAAATCGCGCAAGGCCACCGCGCCACCCGTAATAGTCAGGCTGGGGCTGCCGTCGGCCCGCTGCTCCAGCCGCAGCTCACCGCTGATGTCCGCGCCGCCTTTGGTGAAACGCAGCCCTTCATCTGCGGAGAGAAAAGGGCGGAAGAAGTCGGCCTGGGTGTTTTGGAGGCTAAGACTGCCGTTCAGGCTGAAGGCGGGATCCGCCGCGCCGGTGAAGGAGAGCGCGGATTTACCGTTGCTGGCCGAGAGGGAAAGCCGCGCAGGATCGCTGTTTTTCCCTTGAGCGGTGGCCTTGAGATTCTCGAAGCCAGACAACTCCAGTTGCACGTCAGTCCATTCCTGCCCACCGCTGCGCACTTGGCCCTTGCTCAAGGTCAGCTTGCCTACCGCAAGACCGATTTCCGCCGGGTTGAGCAGGGCGGCGGCTTTGACGGCCAGCGCGGAGCCGTCCAGCAACCCGGCCATGCTTGACGGCAGATCAAGCTGCGGCTCCTCCAACAGCAGCTCCTCCACGATGTAATGCTGCTGAAGAGGGTTCCCCCGGACTATGACATGGGCGGTGGGCGAGGTCAGTCGGAACGCCTGCTTTGGCTGCTCCTCATAATCAGCGGACTGCGCCAGCAGACTGGAGAAGGTGACAGAGGCGGTCGCGTTCAGCCCTTTGCCTGACTCGCCTTTGTCGCGCAGACTGATCTCCAGCACTGCGTCTGCCCGCGCTGCGCTCAGGCTCAGGGATTTAGCCAGTTCCGGGAAGAGGCCGAGATACTGCTGTGGATCAAGATTGTCTAACTTGAGGGTCAGGCGGGTTTCCGGGCCGCTGTCGTCCTCCTGCCGCTGGCCGATGAGCTGTAGCGGGCTGGAGTTGACCACTGCGCTCAGGCTGGGATCAAGCCCTTGTCCGGCAGGCGGCAGGACAAATTCAATATGCTCGACCAAATGCTTTTTCCCGCTGGGCTGATCAAAAAAGTGCGCTGTGCTGCGGCTCAGGCGGAGACTGTTGACCCGCAACCAATCAGGAAAAACATTGAGGCCGCCGAACAGTCCGCTGCCAGGCGGCAAAGCGTTGAAGCTCCCGTCCTGCCGACGGAGCAGGTCAGCCCGCAGGCGGTCAATGCGGACATCGTCCAAGGCGATTTGCCCTTTCAGCAAAGCCGCTGGACGCAGCTGGGCGGCGATGCTGTCAATGCGGGCCAGTTCCCGCTCATCTGGATGAGCAGCGGCAGGGCCGACGGTGATCTCATTCAGGCGCAGCAGCAGCTTGAAGGGCGAGAGGCTGGCTTGACCCACAGTGACCGGCCTGCCGAGCTGACGGCTTACTTTCTCGGCCAGCGGCCCTTGCACATAAAGCGGCAGCAGATAGAACGCTCCAGCCAGCCAAAGGAGCAGCAGCGCGGGCGGCAGCAGCAAGAGGAGGACAAGACAGAGGCGGCCTCTGCCGCCGGAGCGGGGAGCTTTGCTCTGCCGGGTGGATTTTTTTTCCGGCGGAGCGGCGGCTTTGGGCGGCTTAGATGCAGAAGCCGCGCTGCGGGCGGCAGGACGGTGCGGGGCCGCGCCGCCAGTTATCTGTATTTCGCCAAAATCGGGCGCACCTGCGCCCGCAGGATTTTTTTTCTCGTCGGTCATGGTCGTGGAGGCATTCTGTCGGCGGCCAGCCGCCGTCTCTGGGGGATGCGGAAAATTGTACAGTCTTGCCCAGATAAATCAAGCGGCAAACAGCATGGCCCGACGCAATACGGCAAGCGGAGGAGAGACGGCGAGGCTTCAGGAGCTTTCTTTGCTCCGACCGTTCATCTCCCGGAACAGCTTCAACGCCATTGCCCCCACAGCCAGCACCCCGGCGATCAGCCCGGCCCAAAGCAGCCAGATGCGCCACGGGATTTCCTTTTTCAGCTCCAAGGCCGCTTGGCCAGCCAGTGTCCGCTGCGGCCCGGCCTCGGCGGCTGCAACCAACTTGCCGCCGCTGACCGGCTCCGCCGCCTTGAGGAGCTGCCCTACCTGCGAGCGGGCAGGCTCCAGTCCGGCCCGGCCATAGGCCAGCGTGTAGGGCGGCTCGCCTTGGGCCATGAAGACGAGCTGGCCCGGCAGCCAGCCCAGCTCCAGCACCGGAGCCGCGCTGCCGCTGACCTCGGTTTCCAGCCGCCAGTAGCGGTCGGTGACTGGCGGCAGCGTCAGCCGTCCGCTCTCCAGCTTCACTCCGTCAACGGTTAGCTGCCAGACGAGCAACGAAGTCCGCCGCTGCCACGCCGCCTGATCGTCCGGGCGCGAGGAAATAATGAACTCGGCCAGCGCGTTCTGCTCCGGCAGGCGGATATTGAGCTGATCTGCCGGGAAGAAACCGCCGGTGCTGTAGAGCCACGCGGTTCGGCCCGGCGCGGCGGAGGAATCAGGCGTGCCGTTCAGCGGCAGCAGCGAGCGGGCCTGCGCCCGTGTTTCGCTTTCGTAACCAGCCTGCGCCGCGCTCAGGCTGATGCCCTCCTTGCCCTGCGGCCAGGTGAGGCGCAGGTATTTCCTTGCAGCCTGCCCGTCCAGCTCGATCCGCCTGCGCAGAAGCTGATGACCGCCGAAGCTCAGTTCGGCCAAGGCCGCTGAAGAGACGAGCGTCTGCCAGCTGTTCAGATCATCGCTGGCATCGACCCGCACCGAGGCGGAGAACTGCCCGCCGCTCCACGTGAATTCCAGCCAGTCCGGCTGGCTCTTCAAGACTGAGGCATCAAGCAGATAGGCGGCAATATTCTGGCTGGCTGGTGCTGCTTGGCCAGCGCGGAAGGCGATGATCGCCCCGCTGCTGCCGATGCTGATGCCAAGGTCGGCGATGCCGCTGTCGCCGTTCGTCGGCTCGGCGAGCGGGAAGAAGGGCAGGCTTTGCGCGGGCCGGGCGGCCTGCTCCGGCTGCGGCGGGCGGAGCAGGTGCGGCACCGGGCCATGCGCGTTGAAGACCCGCAGGTCGCCGAGATCAGGCCGGACGCAGCCCTGATAGACCTCAGCAGGCAGGCTCAGGCTGACCACCGGACTGCCGCCGCGCACCTTCAGCTCCATGCCGTAGGCGAAATCCTCCAGCCGCAGCGGCTGCGGTTCATCCTTGGCCCAGCAGGGCGGCGCGGCCAGCAGAATCAAGAGAATGAGCAGGCGGTTCATGGGGCTTCCTCCTTTTTTGGGGGCAAGGGCGAGAAATAGCCGATGAGCAGGAGCAGGATGCCCACGGCGATAAAGGAGACGATGCGCTCTACCTTGCCGCTGGCCGCCAGATCCACAAAGAAGAGCTTCAGCACCGTGGCCGCGATGAGGACGCTGCCTGCGAACCAGACGCTGCGGCTCCTGCGGCGGCCTGCGGCGGTCATCAGAGCGAGCGAGAGCAAGGCCCAGAGGATGGCCAGCGCGGTCTGGTAGAGGCGGGACGAGAGCATCGCGTCAGCATTGAAGGGCACTCCGGCGAGATGATGCACGGCGCGGGCCAAGGCGGTGTTGAGCCAGAGAAAGGCTGTGCCTGCGCCAAAGGCCGCCAGCGCAGGCTCCGGCAGCAGACGATGGCGCAGCAGCCACCAGACCAGCAGGAGCAGCGCCGCGATCTGGCTCAGTTCGAGCGGATTAAGCAAGGGGATGTAGGGCAGCGGCGGCGCGTTACCTGCGCTGCCGAAGCTGCCCGCAAGCAGCCAGAACCAGAGCAGGAAGGCCAGCACCAGCGAGCTATGCCGCTGATACGCTCTGGCATAGTCAGCCAGCGGCCAGCGGGTCTCCAGCCAGCGGTTGTGCGCCAGCAAGATTATGCCTGCCGGAATCAGGCCCCAGACCAGCTCGTTCCACACGCCTGCGCCGCCGATGAGCTGGCGTGTCAGCCAGCCGCCTTCCGAGGTAACAATAAAGATGAGCAGGAGGTAAGCGATGATGTGATTGACCGACAGGCAGCGTTCCGCAAGCAGGCCGCGCCCCTGCCGCAGGCAGTCGTGGAGGAGGACGAAGGCCAGCGGCCAGACCGCCCAGCCCTCATCAGCAAAGAAAAGATGCCTATGGCCCTGCCAGCCGATCTTGTCCAAGCACATCAGAGTCATGAAGACCGGCAGCAGCAGGCTTGGCCAGGCAGCGGTCTTCCAATCCAGCCTTGCAGATAGACGTGTGAGAATAGCGCAGCTCAGGGCGGTGAAAAGCAGATTGCAATGATCTTCGCTGCGGTGCGAGAGAATTCGGTCTATCTCAAGGAACCCGGCGCAGAACCACCAGAGGCAGCCCCAGCAGAAGAGCGGCAGGTGGTTCCATTTCTCCCAACGGCGGAGCGTGTCGGCCTTGTAAAGCTGCCATGAGGAGAAGAGCGCGGACAGGGCGATGATCGCCGCGCCAAGATAGGTGCCGTTCAGCACAGGCAGGCGTGTGCCGCCGTAAGAGCCGCCGTCGGCGAGGAAGTAGAAGCCTGCCGCGAACTGAAGCAGGAAACCGCTGCTGCGGGCAAGGACGCGGTTCTGCCTGATCCCCACCCAGATCAATGCCGCGCCTTCCATCGCCCAAGTGACGGCGGCCCAGCGTCCGCTCAGGGCCAGCGGCACGGCCAAGGTGACAAAGACCACGCCGAGGGCGAGGAAGGCTTCGGTCATGGTGCGCATTCCTTGGCGCAGCCGCTCGTTGCCCCGGTTCCACAGCCAGCGCGCCAGCACGATGTAGAAGAGGCTCACGGCCAGTGCGCTGTAGGCGAGGCCGTGCGGCATGTTCTGCACCATGCCCGCTTGCAAGGAAAAGCAGATCACCGGCGTGCCGAAGACCAAGGTGCCGTCCACATAGCCGCGCAGGTTCGGCGGCTGGCGGAAGGCGAAGAGCACGCCGATGGCCTTGAACATCAGGAAGAAGAGGATCAGGAACGGCTCGGTGCTGGCGAAATGCTGGGGCTGGTAGCTGTTCAGGCCCCACATTGAGCCAATGCCCAAGGTGAAGATGAAGCCGAGCAGGTTCAGGCTGCGCCACGCCTTGAACCACGACACGGCGAGGATGCCGGAGTTGAGCAGGGCGTAATAGCTGAAGAGCGCGACGTGATTGCCGCTGCCGGTGGAGAGCAGCACCGGCGCGAGGAAGCCGCCTGCCGCGCCGAAAAGGGCGAGCGGGCGGGCATCTTGCAGCAGGGCCAAGGCGGTGGAGGCGGCCACCAGACCGAGCAGCAGAACAAAGGCCAGCGGCGAAGGCAGCAGGTGATACAGTTTGAAGGCGGCGAAGACGGTCAGGTACATGATGCCGATGCCGCCGCCTTGCGCCAGCAGGGCGAAACCGGGCCGCGCCAGCCGCTGCCGCCAGCCGAAGCCGAGCAGGGCAAGTCCGCCCAATGCCACGCCGAGCAGCCGCATTTCAATGGGAATCACATTGCGCTCGGCAGCGTATTTAAGCAGGAAGGCCACGCCGAAGAAGAGCACCAGCAGGCCGACGCGGAGGACGACGTTGCCCTCGGTGAAAAAGGCTTTGATCTTGGCTTGCAGGCGGTCTTCCAAGGACGGCGCGCGCGGCGGCTTGATCTCGCTGCGCACCGCTGCCGGAGCGGGTGCAGGCTCTGGCCGGAAAAAGACCTTTGGCGGCATTTCCTCCTGTTCTTCATGGCGCGGCGAGACAACGGCGGAGACCGTTTCCGGCTGCCGGACAGGCTGCTCCGCCTCGTCCGGCATCTCCTCGACCAAGCCTTCAATATCCCGCAGCCGCCGCTCTAAGTCTTTGATCTTCTCAGTTTGGCTGAAAGTCCGCGCCAGCAGATAACCGAGGAGCATTCCGGCCAGCCAGCCCCCTGCATGTTGGAACAGCACTGCGCCAACAAGGCCGCCGATGATGATGCTGACAAGAGCAGATGCGTCCATAAGTCCCCCTTGTGCGGTGTCGAGGTCACTGCCTCTTGCTCGCGTAAACCGAGAGTGCGTGGATTCAAGTTGTAAGTGCAACTTTTGCTGAGTTGAGAAAAGAGTGAGTTATGGGTAACATGATGGCTCAATTCTCACCGCCAAGCAAGAGGAGCGCACATGAAGCATTACACACAACTCACCGAACCAG
>JAABPV010000023.1 GCA_011391865.1 Desulfobulbaceae bacterium
TCTCTTGGCTTCAACACGCCAAAAAAGCTATTCTTGGGAACTTGCCAAAAAATTGCACTTGGAACTTGAATCCACGGCTCAAATTAAGTTTTTTGTCAATGACAGCCAAACAGAATTTTATAGCCAACAATTTTATTTTGATGATTTCTATAATCATTCTGAGTCGCATTCTGTTTGCACATCACCATTTGGTATTGAATTTGATTACAACTTATTAAATTCTAATATTTCTCAGCTGAAAGCTAATTACACTTTACCTTTCAGAGAAATAAACAAAACCCAAGGAGGGTCTAAATACTTTGAGGTGTCAAAGAAATACGTGATTGATGATTTGGCTAAACCAATCATCAAAGTTGAAGTAACTCCACGCAGATTTGTTGAACCTGGCACCGAAGTAACTTTAAACGCATCAAAAACACTTTCATTGTCCAGTTTAGATACTTTTTCCTATGATTGGGATTATTTAGATGGGTAGGATTATCCAAATCTTGGATTCATAACGCATGGTTCTGGTGAAATCGTCACATTTACCGCACCAAATTTGCCCGCAGATAACTCACTTTATTTATTGCGATTTAAAGTGATAGCCACATCAAACATCTCGGGCAAAAAAAATGAAGAGTATGTTGTTGTCGTGCGTCATGAAGCACAAGAAGATATCCCCACCGTCACCTCCGCAACAGGCCGGATATGGATGGACCGCAACCTCCGCGCATCAAGAGTTGCAACGAGCATGACGGACACAGAGGCTTACGGCGATTTGTATCAATGGGGCAGAGGAAAAGACGGGCATGAAAAGCGGACGAGCGGCACAACCGAGACGCTCAGTTCTGCGGATGTGCCGGGTCATAGCAATTTTATCACCGCTGATGACTGGAGGAGTCCTCATAACTCAAATCTCTGGCAAGGTGTTAATGGGGTCAACAATCCTTGTCCTGCCGGTTTCAGGCTTCCCACCGCCGCTGAGTTTGATCAAGAACGCTTATCTTGGTCTTCACTTGATGCCGCTGGCGCATTCGCATCGCCACTGAAACTTGTAACGGCTGGTGCTCGCATATATTCTAATGGAAGTCTCGTCGGAATGAACGCAACAGGATTCTATTGGAGCAGCACTGACGACGGCAACAGTCCGTCTGGTTTATATTTCGACAGCAGCTCTGCCTCTGGTCTGAATAGCTATTATGGACATGGTTTCAGTGTCCGCTGTATCAAGGACGATCAATTCAAGGAGTATGGGAATCATCTCTACCAACTGGTGGATACGGCCACTACTTGGCACGATGCTAAAAATTATTGCGCAAGTCAAGGTGGACACTTGACAACGATCATCTTCAGATGAAGAAAATCATTTTGTTTCCTCTTTGGCTTTCAAAGAGGTATGGATTAGAGGAACCGATGAAGAGAGCGAGTGGAATTGGAAATGGGTGACTGGGGAGCCATGGAGCTATTCCAATTGGGCATATGGTGAACCAAATAACTATATTGTGCCTGAAAGTTATTTAATGATGCTTACTTCAGAAGATTGGAATGATGCACCAGATGATGTGGCATTATTGCCATTCGTTTGCGAGTTTGATTCTTTGGAATGCAAATAAAGAAAGTTAAATCAGTTAAATTTAACTCGTTCTATTACGAGAATAAGAAGTCTTAATGAATATGGCACGGCAAAGACAATCCTTATCTATCCGCAGATGGCGGAATTTCAAGAAAAATCGGCGCGGTTTTTACAGCCTGCTGCTTTTCAGCCTGCTCTTTGTCCTTTCGCTCTTCGCCGAGATCTTCAGCAATGACAAGCCGTTCCTCATCCGCTATGAGGGCGGCTATTATTTTCCGCTCTTCAAAATTTACCCGGAAACCGTATTCGGCGGCGATTTCGAGACTGAAGCCGACTATCGCGACCCATATATGTTGGAAAAGCTGAACAGCGGCGGCAACAAGGTCTTTTTCCCGTTCAATCCGCACAGCAGCACCTCAATCAACCTTGATCTCGGTGAGGCCATGCCTGCGCCGCCGAGCGAGACGCACCTGCTCGGCACGGATGACCGGGGCCGCGACGTGCTGGCCCGGCTGATTTACGGCTTCCGGCTTTCAGTGCTCTTCGGCTTTGCGCTGACTTTGATCGGCACCCTGAGCGGAATTATCGCCGGAGCGGTGCAGGGCTATTTCGGCGGGCGCACTGACTTAATCTTTCAGCGTTTCATCGAAATCTGGAGCGCGATGCCGGAGCTGTACCTGCTGATCATTTTCGCCTCGATCTTCAAGCCCAGCGTCCTCCTCCTGCTGATTCTGCTCTCACTCTTCGGCTGGATGGGCTTGGCCGACTACGTGCGGGCCGAGTTCCTCAAAGGCCGCAATCTGGATTACGTCAAAGCGGCCAAGGCTCTTGGCGTGGGCAATCTGACCATCATGCGCCGCCATCTGCTGCCGAACAGCATGACCCCGGTGATCACCTTTCTGCCCTTTCGCATGTCCGGGGCGATTCTCGCCCTGACCAGCCTCGATTTCCTCGGCCTCGGCGTACCGCCCGACACGCCGAGCCTTGGCGAGCTGCTGGCCCAGGGCAAGGCGAACATCGAAGCATGGTGGCTTTCCCTTTCAACCTTCATCGTGCTGGTCGGAACGTTGATTTTATTGATTTTTATCGGAGAGGCTCTGCGGGAAGCCTTTGACCCGCGCAAACAGTGAACCTGCGCGGAACGCGCTGTGTTCTCCATTGATGCTGAAATATTAGGAGCATACGATGACAACAGCACGTCAGGCTGACAAGCGGCGGCATCATCGAATCATTTTCAAAGAACCAAAAAAAATCGCCGCGCTGATTTCTCCCCTTGATCACGAAGAACCGGAAGAAGCTGTGCCCTCCTCCATCCTCAACATGAGCGAAGGCGGCATTCAGATTTCTGTTGAGCGCAGCCTGCTGGACGGCATCCGCTGCGGGCGGAAAATCTTGCTCCACTGCATCAGCGGCTTGCCGGACCTGCTTGCTTTCGCCGATGTGCCCATGCAGGTGATCTGGGTCATGGACAACGAGCATCTTGACCATGTCTTGGTCGGCGCGGCCTTCGGCGACCTATCGGAGGAGCAGGAAGAAAGTCTGCGTTCCTTTGTTGACATCAGCCTACAGGAGAGCTGCTGAGAGGTGCTCAGTCTGCGTTTCTTGTGCCTGCGCAGTCAGGAAAGGCTGCGCAGCCCCAGAAACTCCGGCCAGCAGTCGTGCCTTTTTTCGCCTCACGCAGCACCATCGGACCGCCGCAGAGCGGACAAGGCTGTAGCTTTTTTCGCCGGCCTGCGGCAATGGCCTGCACATGCTGGACGTGTCTGCGCCGGTTGCTGAAGCTGTCTTGCAGCCGGACAGTCTGAACCGCTTTGGCAAGGGCAGCCGCCTGCGCCGCGCTGAACAGCCGTTTTTTCTTGGAGGCAATGCATGCAACCAAACTGTCGAGATCAACCACGTTATCCGGCATCGCCGCACTGAACGAGCTGCTGCCGACAAAGACCACGAGAGAAAAAACGTGCTGTTCAGGAATGCCGAGCAGCTCGCGCAGAGTCTTCGTGTGCTTGTAATTTTGCCGCAGGGGATTCTGAAAGCTGCGCGTCCGTCCGCCGATCTCCTGCGTCCAGTCCCTGTCCTGTCCGCCGCCGCTGATCAGCCCCTGCATGTTTTTGGTCTCAATGACAAAAATACCCTGCGGCGTGATCAATAGGTGGTCGAGCTGAGTGCTACCATCCTTGGTTGGCAGAAGGAGATTGTTGAACAGCCAGCAGTCCGACCTGCTGAACTGCCGCCGAAGGGCTGAGCGCACCCGCCGCTCGCCGAGCCAGCCCTTGCATTGGCGGGAGCGGAGTAGCTTGACCAGCAGGACAGCAGGCAGCAGCAGCCAGAAGACTTTGATCAGCCCGACAGCGAATTGAAGAAAAGCGGCGGCCATGCGGCGGCTTGTGCTGAGGTTTCAGAAGAACAGTGCGCCGCTCATCTTGCCATCCTGTTTCGGCAGGGGCAATAAAAATCACAGACCGCCTGAATGCCTGCAAACAGAGGATGCCCATGAACACCCCTGCGCCGAAACCGAAAACAGGTTTTTCCCTCAAACAGCTACTGGCCGTGGCAGCCGCAGCAATGCTGCTTACTGCGGCGGGCGCGGCCTTGGCTGTAAAAATCTGGCTTTTTCCCCAGTCTCTGAAGCCGGTGGTGCTGGATCAGCAGGAAGAGCGACGGCTGGAGGAGAAGCTGGAGCGGTTGGAGGCGTTTTCCGTTCCCAGCGCACCGCAGCAAGGGGATTTCGAGGAAGACGGGCGGCTCCGGTCTGAGCGGTATTCCGAGGACGGGGCTAGCCGGGAGATCAGCTTCAGCGAGCGGGAGATCAACAGCCTGCTGGCGAAAAATACCGATCTGGCCGACAAGCTGGCTGTAAATTTTTCTGACAACTTAATCAGTCTGCGTCTGCTCCTGCCGCTCGATCCTAATTTTCCGGTCATGGGCGGCAAAACTCTGCGGCTGCGGGCCGGGGCCGAGCTGTCGTACCGCGACGGGCGGCCCGCAGTGATACTGAAAGGCGTTTCGCTGATGGGTGTGCCACTGCCCAACGCGTGGCTGGGCGGCATGAAAAACATCGACCTGATGCAGGAGTTCGGCGGCCAGCCCGGTTTCTGGCAAAGCTTGGGCGCAGGGCTGGAGAGCGTCAGCGTGCAGGACGGCAAAATTTCGCTCAGGCTGCGGGAATAGCCGCAGCCTGTTTTTGTCCATTAAGCCCGGCGGCGGCTCCGGCGGGCCGCCGCCAGCAGCAGGGCGGTCGCCAGCAGCAGCAGGGCGGCCTGCTGCGCCAGCGTCGCCTCAATCAGCAGCCAAGCAGCGGCAAGCAGCGGCAGTAGAGCTGCCCGCGCTCCCAGCCGAAGCAGCTCATGCCGGGCGATGAAGTCCGCCGCTGGCGGGGAATGCTGGTAATACCACGCCACAAACGCCCGGCCCGGCCCATTGGTCAGCAGACGGAGATCGCGGAATTTCCGCAGCAGAACCACCTGCGGCTCCAGCGCGCTGCCGTAGGCCGCCGTGGCGATGAAGCAGCCGCTGCCGCCTCCTCCCCCGCTGCCGCTGGCAGCCTCATCCTCTTGGCGTTTCGCCGTCTGAAGCGGCTCGGCAAAATTCTGAGCGATGATGTAGGCGCCGCTGCTGTTGGGATGCAGCCCGTCAAAGGTCAGATTCTTCCATTCCGTCACCACTCTGGCGTAATTGTCGACCAGCGTGTGGCCGCCTTTGGCCGCCATCTCCACAATCAAGGGATTGTAGTTTTCCGGGGCGAAACTGGAATCTGAATTCGGAGTGATGGTGGATAAAATCGGGGTCGCCCCCGCAGTTTTGGCCTGCTGGGCCATGTTCTCCAAGTTGAAGCTGGTGGTGGCGGGCGAAATCCGCTCAATGACATCATTCGCCCCTTCCATCAGGAACACGTATTTTGGCTTGTATGCCTCCAGCACCTTGCCAAGACGGGCAACGCCCTGATACGTGTCCTCGCCGCCCTTGCCTGCATTGACCACCTTGAATGCGGCCGCATCAAGCATCTTGGTCAGGTAGGTGGGATAGGCCGTGGCGGTTCCGCCCTTGTAGCCTTGGGTGATGGAGTCGCCGAAGCAGAGCACGCCCGCCGGTGTCGGCGTGGTTGTGGCTGTCCCTTGGGCGTGGCCTGCCGTCGGAGCGGCCAAGCAAAAAAGCAGGCCGACGCAGGCCAGCCGCCAGCTATTCCTCTTCATTTACCTGCTCCCTCCTTGGCCGACGACAAATCAATCAGAACGTGCTGGCTGCCGACAGGCACGAAGTCCGGTAGCTCCGGCTTCTTTTCATCTTCCGGCTTTTTCTCATCTTCCGGCACTTCCTGTTCCGGGGACCAGCCCGCGCCTGAGTAAACCGATACCAGCGGCTTATATTGTCCGCCCCGGAAACCCTGCCAGCGCGCTTCAATCTGCCCCTGCGCGTTCAGAACGATCTCCGGCTTGATGTCTGGCACCTGATTGGAGGTGTTGACCAACTTCGGCTTCTGCCAGCCTGATGCCGCGTGGCGGCTCCAGTAAATTTCATCCTGTCCGCCGCCGCTGCCGCCTGACCAAGCCAGCCAGACCGAGCCGTCCTGCGCGGCCAAAGCCGACGGCGCAATGGCGGTGCTGCCCTCTTCCAGCTCCAGCTTGACTGGCTCCGCCCATTGTCCGTCCTTGCCTGTCGTGTATTCGATGGCGATGCCGTCCGGGTTGACCGCCGACCAAAAGATCCAGCGGCTGCTATCCGGGCTGATGACAAAGGCCGGATGAAGGTTGTTGGCGTTGTTGTCCGTCAGCTTCTGCGGCAGCTCCCAAACGCCCTCATTGCGGACGCTGTGGTATATTTCATAACGCAGGCCGTCCGACTGCGACCAGACCAGCTCCTGCTCCGCTCCCTGACCGGGCGCGGCGGAGAGGACGAACAGGGCTGTAAGTCCGAAGAAAATGTTTTTGCGCAGCATGGAATCCCTCTGAATGGAAAAATTACAAGACTGACTTGCCGATGTCATGCAGGCCGATGAAAATGAAATTATACACCGAAAGGCAAAAAAGGAGCACGAACAAACCGTAAAAGACCGGTCTAAACACAAGCCGCTGGCAGTGATAGTGCAGGATGGCGAACATCGGAATCATCGGCAGCAGATAGCGGCCTTGAGCCTGAAAGTCCACCGTCCAAGCATGGTGGATTAAGGCTGCGATGAAGAACAGCGACCAGCCCCAGGCCAGCGCGAGCAGGGTCAGGCCGGAATGTCCGCCGCGCCAGGCTGCGGAAACGGTCAGCATCAGGAGAATGAGCAGGCCGACGGCCCGGACATAATCGTAATAGGCAAAAGAAGCGGCATATTGGGTGTAGCCGTAGACACCAACGGCGGTGCGGAAGGTCTTCTCACCCCAGCGGTCAAGCTCGATGAGCTGCTGAAGGGTCTTGCCCCGGTCGCGCATCTGGAGATACAGATGCTTTTGATTCAGCGGGGTGCTGGGTTTGTACATGAATTCAGCATGCTGCTCGCGGGCTGCCAGCTCCAGCTGCCCTTTTCTGAAATCGTTCACCCAAGCGTCCGTGACTTTGAAGGCGGTGAATAGCAGGCCGCCGACAAGGACAAGAGCGGTGAAGCGGGCCAGCGTCCTTTTGCTCCAGCTCGGCGGCATTTGACGTATCCGCCATATAAAATAAAGGAAATAAAAAAGATAGAGAAAATAAAAATTCTGCTTCTGGAGCAGCAGCAGGCCGAAAAGCAGGCCCAGCCACAGCGGCGCGAACCAGCGCCTCTTCTCAGGCTCGTCGCGCAGTAGGCGGTTGAGAGATGAGTGTTCCGCCGCAAGCTGCCAAGCGGCCAGCAGGCAGACAGTGACAGACAGTGCCTCGGAATCCGCATAACTGAAAATGTACCAAATTTGCGGGGAGATCAGCAGCGGCAGAAAAAAAGGGCGAAATTCCGGCTTGCCGAACGCCCAAAGTAGCAGGCAGGAAAAAAGCAGCACGTTGAACAGCCGCTGGGCGAAATAGGGCTTCAGGTGCAGCGGCGCGGCAAAGCGCAGAAATTTGCCTGCCAGCAGATAGTAGATTTCTCCAGAGTGCAGGCGCGAAACGCCATACATGCTGTAGGTGTGAGCGATGGCCGGATCGCCGACCTTGGGCGGCAGGCTGTGTTCTTTGTAATACTCGGCGGCGGCCACATGCACAAATTCGTCAGGATGGGTGTTGTAATCGCTGATCGCTGCCATGACCAAAATCAGGGCCAGCACAAAGATCGCAAAAATTGGAGCAAATTCAAGCTGCCGGGAAAAAAGGCGCGATGCCGCCCAGCAGGCGGCGGCGAGCAGGAGGATTGCCAGCCCGTGCTCCAGCTCCTTCAGCCAGGAAATATCCCGCTCCATTTTGGGCAGGACAAGCTCCAACTGCGGATCGTGCCTGCCCACGGTCATGCTGACACCGCCATCCGGCAGGGGAGTCAGCGGCTCCACCTCGGCGACAGGCCGGAGTCTGTCGGCAAAATCCTCTTTGCTTTGCAGCTGATAAAGAGGAAAATCTGTCTGCCGCAGGGCAATGCGGCGGATGATGATATTGGCCGCTTTGTTTTCGCTCGGATCGAGCCGCAGACGGTCGAGGCGGGAAATATCCGTCACCCGCACAGTGTAATATTTCTGCCCCGGCTTGATAACAAGCTGGGATGAGTTCTTTTCGCTGTAATTGCCCTGCTTGTTGGGCCAGTAAAATTTTAAAGTGGTGCGGGTGTCGGTCTCCAGCTCCAGCTCCGCCAATGCGCGGTTGAAGATCAAAAAATAATAGCCGCTGCTGAAGAGCAGAAAAAGCAGCAGGATGAAGAGCCAAGGTTTCTGCCAAGCGGCTTGGTTATCGTCAGAAGCTATGTCGAGGTCGAAACCAAGGCCGTGCAGCGGCTGAACGGAGGAGCACTTGAAAAAAAAACGAAAGAGCTGCATTATCTTGGAATTTGTCAGGAAGAGCGGAGAAAAGGCCGTTCAATCAGCGCGTAGGTGACGCAGGCGAACAGATAACTCAGCAGCAGTGTGGAAATAAAGAGAGGTGCTCCTGCCAGATGCCCGCCGCTGTACAGTTCCGCGCCTTTGCGGAGCACGTCGATCACCAGCGTGTGAAAAATATACATGCTGAAAGACACCAAGCTCAGAGCGCGCAGCGGCAGGCTGGAGAGGAAACTCACAAGCGGCGATTTCCCTGCCTCCAGCACGGCCAGAATCAGCGCGGCGGCGGCGGCGGCGAACCAAGGATAATAAATGAGGGCGAAGAATCGTTTGCCGCCCCACACTCTCTCATGCGAGAAAAGGACGAAAACGAGCAGAATCAGAACAGCTGCCGCAGCGGCTCCATGTCCGCCGCCTTGGCGCAGCAGTTGGCTCAGCTGCGGCCCGAAACCGTAATGCAGCCACGAGGCCAGCATTCCGCCAAGAAAAACTCCCAAATACAACGGAATCGGAGCATCCATGCCGCCGATCAGCAGCACTGATTCCGAGAACCAGTTGGCCAGCATGATCATGCCCAGTAGGCCGGGCAGAACCAGCCAAGGCCGGATGCGAAAAAGCAGCAGGCAGAGCAGCAGCACCGGCGGAGTGAGCAGGTAAAAGCAGATTTCTTGCGGCACGACCCAAAGATGGCCGTTTCCCTTGAGAAAGAGGAAATGCAGAGCCGCCTCTTCTATCCTCCCATGCAGAAGGAAAACCAGCAGGATGTAGGTGTAGTACACCGGCACTATCCGTTTTATCCGCCTGACAAAAAAATGGCGCAAGAACGGCAGGGAGAGGATGCGCTCCGGCTGCTGGACAAAGGGCTTGGCAAGCAGAAAGCCGCTCAAGGTCATGAAAATCCAGACTCCACTGCGGCCTGCGCCGGAAAAAAATCCCCACGTGTGATCAGCCACCACTAAGAGCAGAGCAAAGGCCCGCAGGCCGTCCAGCGCGTCGATATTTTCGCCCACAGAAGGCCGCTTGCCGCGCAGATCGGCAAAGGGCGCAAAACTGGCGATATCAGCCTGCTGAAGCAGCAGAAAAAGAAAAAAAGCGAAGAGTGACGGCAGCCCCCAGAGCAGCAGCGGTTTCGGCTGAAGCAGTGGCTCGTTGCAGACGATATAGGAATCGTCGTCGTTTGTCTGAATCGCCACATGATCCTGCTCTAGCCGCACCGCCGCGCCTGCGGAATGGACGCTGAAGAAACTGAAAATTTCCGCAGGCTCAAGAACAACACGCTGCGCAAAATAACCGTCTATGATCAGCTTGTGCAGGCGGACAGCTCCCGGCTCTGCGCCCAAGTCGAGCCGCAGACGCTTGATTGGAGCATGGTTGAGCCGGATTCGCGCCTTTTGCGGCATGTTCGGCTCAATCACCGCAGAAACAGCGGAATGCTGCTCGGCAAAATCCCTGCCGCCAGAATAGTACACTTGCAGGCGGTCGGGGCGATCAAACTGCACTACAGCTTCAATAAAAGCAGCACCGGGCAGAACGGCGTTGCAGACGGCGAAGAGCACCGCGAAGCAGAGCAGAGCTGCGGCCAGAGCGTGCATGTTCCGGCTGCTCATCGCCGCCTGACGCGCTGATAGAGCCGGTGAAGCCTGTCTTCATGGGGCGCGAGCAGCGGGAAAATCAGCCCGCCCAGCCGGTGCGAGACCAAGAGCACAAGCAGGCCGCGCAGTCGCGCTCCGCCGCCAAGGTTGCCTATAGGGATCAGTTTGCTGCACAGCAGGGTGCGGATAATCCGTCCGATCTCGCCTGCGCCCAGATCGTAGTTTTTGCCAGTGATGAACTGTTCTTTCATGCTATTTCCTCAGCCAGTCAGAGCCAGTCAGCAGCGACCGGCGCAAATGAATGAATCTTAACATTGCCTTCTTTTTTGTCCACTGTTTTTCGGCCCGACCGGTTCAGCCGCCTGACAACTCAATTGGCCAAAAAAAGCTGAAGATTTCATTGTATCCATCTAATATAACGGAACAAAACTTCTCTCCATTCCCGATGCTGACTTTTTTCTTGACACAATGCGGGGAAAACGGTATATAATAGCCCTCTACCAAGGGTCGTTAACTCAGTCGGTAGAGTATCTGCCTTTTAAGCAGAGAGTCGCGCGTTCGAGTCGCGCACGACCCACCATGCAGCAGCTTAAAAGTCCCCATCGTCTAGCCAGGTCTAGGACATCGGCCTTTCACGCCGACAACACCGGTTCGAATCCGGTTGGGGACGCGAAATAAAATCAGGCGGTCAGCTCAATAGAGCTGACCGCCTTTTCATTTTGTTTAGGCTGCCGTGTTAGGCTTTTTAGAATCTGGCATGGAATCAAAAGATAATGCGGCATTTATTCAAACTATGCGATTTTCGATCATAACTCCGAATTACAACAGCGGAAGATTCCTTGAGCAGACGCTCTCCAGCGTCATCGCGCAAGCATCTGACGGCATCGAGCTGGAATACATTGTCGTGGACGGCGGCAGCACAGATTCGTCCCACGATATCATTGCCAGATATTCCAACAGTATCGCCAGAACGATCATTGAAAAAGACAGCGGCCCGGCCAATGCCATCAACAAGGGGCTATCGGCGGCGACCGGCGACGTACTGGCATGGCTGAATGCCGACGACATTTATTATCCCGACGCACTGCGGCGGGTGCGGCAGGTCTTCGAGCAACGGCCTGACGCGGCCATCTGCTTCGGCGGCTGCCCGATTGTTGATGCGCAGGGGCAGGAAATCCGCGCCGCCATCACCCGTTTCAAGGAGATCTTCTATCCTGTCTCCTCGCGCTTCACCTATCAGTGCATCAACTATCTTTCGCAGCCCGCGCTGTTTTTCCGCCGCTCGGCGTTTGAGCAGGCCGGGCCGCTGCGCGAGGACATGCGGGCGGCGTGGGATTATGAATTCATCCTCAGGCTGTGGCGCAGCGGCGGCGCAGCGCAGGCGCAGGGCGCGCCGCTGGCCGCCTTCCGCTGGCACGAGCAGTCCATCAGCGGCCAGCACTTCGCCCGGCAGTTCAAAGAGGAATATGAGGCGGCGCGGGCCGACGCAGGCCGTCTTGCCCCGCAGACGCTGATTCATTTTTGCGTCCGCTGGGGCATTGTCGGCATCTATTCGCTCATGGCCCGCCGCCGGAAAAAATCATGCGCATAGGCATCAACACGCTGTTTCTCGTGCCCGGCGACGTGGGCGGCACCGAGATCTATCTGCGCGAGACGCTGAAGGCGATGGCCGCGCTTGCCGACGGCGACACCTTGGTTTTGTTCACCAACCGCGAGAACGACAGTCTGCTGCGGGCCGATCTGGCCGCCTTTTCCCAGACTGAATTTCATCAGATTCCCTGCCGGGCGGCGGTGCGGCCGCTGCGGATTCTCGCTGAACAATTTCTGCTGCCCTGCGCCGTCCGCAGAGCGCGAGTGGACGCGCTCTGGTCGCCGGGCTATACGGCTCCGGCAGTCTGCTTTTCGCCGCAGGCGGTGACTGTGCATGATCTGCAATATAAAAGCTGCCCTGAAGACATGAGCTGGATCGAACGGACAGTGCTGGATATTTTGGTTCAGACCGCCTGCCGCCGCTGTCAGGCGGTGATCGCCATTTCCAATTTTTCCCGGCAGGAGATTATCAGGCATGGCTTTGCTGAAGGCTCCAAAGTCCATGCTGTGCTGAACGGAGTGAGCGAGGATTTTGCCAAGAGCTTGGCATCAGAGGGAGAAGTTGATCTTCTTTTGGATCAGCTGTCTGTCCGCAGGCCATTTCTGCTCTGCGTGGCCCACAGTTATCCGCATAAAAATCTTGACAAGCTGGTTGATGCCTTCGCCCTGCTGCAAGAAGAAATTCCGCATCAGCTTGTGCTGGTGGGCAAGGGCCGCCGGGGCGAGGAGGCGTTGCGGAAGAGTTTGCGGAAGATCAAAAATCAAGAACAGGTGCTGCGCCTGAGCGGACTGACCGAGCAGGAGCTGCGGGCACTCTATCAGGCCGCTGAGTTGTTTGTGCTGCCTTCCGCCTACGAAGGCTTTGGCCTGCCGGTGATCGAGGCACTTTCCGCCGGGCTGCCGGTGCTGACGGTGCGGGCGGCTTCGCTGCCGGAAGTGGGCGGCGAGGCCGCGTTGTATGTGGATGCGCCAACGGCGGAGATTTTGGCTGAAAAGATGCGTGACGCGCTGCGCCAGCCTGAATCGGAACGCCGCCGCCGGGCCGAGCTAGGCCGGAGCTGGGCGGAGCGTTTCACGTGGCAGCGCACTGCGGAGGAAACCTTGCGCGTGCTGCGCCTCATCACGCAAAAGTCATGCTCTGACCGCTGAGGCGCGGCCAGCCGCGCCAATCTGCACAAAACCCTTTACGCCGCAGCGTTTGCTGGTAAGATAGCACCATTCGATATTTTTCAACAACTCTGCACAAGGAGAATCATCATGTCTAACTATTTTAACAGCCTGCCCCTGCGCCTTCAGCTGGACGAGCTGGGCCGCTGCCGTTTCATGCAGGCCTCCGAGTTCAATGGTGTGGAAGCCCTCAAGGGCAAGAAGATCGTCATCGTTGGTTGTGGGGCGCAGGGACTCAATCAGGGGCTGAACCTGCGCGATAGCGGTTTGGACGTGTCTTACACCCTGCGCGACGCGGCCATTGCCACCAAGCGTCTGTCCTGGCAGCGTGCTACAGAGAACGGCTTCAAGGTCGGCACCTATCAGGAGATGCTGCCGAGTGCTGATCTGGTCATCAACCTGACCCCGGACAAGCAGCACTCCAGCGTGATCAAGGCGGTGATGCCACTGATGAAGGAGAACGCCTGCCTCTCATATTCGCACGGTTTCAACATCGTCGAAGAAGGGATGCAAATCCGTAAGGACATCACCGTCATCATGGTTGCGCCCAAATCGCCTGGCACTGAGGTGCGGCATGAGTACCAGCGCGGCTTCGGCGTGCCGACCCTGCTGGCTGTGCACCGCGAGAACGACCCGCTCGGCATGGGCTGGGACATTGCCAAAGCCTACGCCGCAGGCACCGGCGGCCACCGCGCAGGCTGCTTGGAGTCCTCCTTTGTCGCTGAGGTGAAGTCTGATCTGATGGGCGAGCAGACCATCCTCTGCGGCATGTTGCAGACCGGCTCGCTGCTCTGCTTCGAGCGGATGGTTGCGCTGGGCATGGATGCCCGCTATGCGGTCAAGCTGATTCAGAACGGCTGGGAGACCATCACCGAGGCTCTCAAGCTCGGCGGCATCACCAACATGATGGACCGGCTGTCCAATCCGGCCAAACTGCGGGCCTTCCAGCTTGCTGACGAGCTGAAGCGCATTCTCAGGCCGCTCTTCTGCAAGCACATGGACGACATCATGTCCGGCCAGTTCTCCACAACCATGATGCAGGACTGGGCCAATGACGATGCCAACCTGCTCACATGGCGCAAGGCCACTGGCGAGACCGCCTTTGAGAAGACAGAAGCGGCGGATATGGCCATCAGCGAGCAGGAGTATTTCGACAAGGGCATCCTGATGGTGGCGATGGTCAAAGCGGGCGTGGAGCTGGCCTTCAACACCATGGTCTCTTCCGGCATCAAGGCGGAGTCAGCCTATTACGAATCCTTGCACGAGCTGCCGCTGATCGCCAACCTGATCACCCGCAAGAAGCTGTATGAGATGAACGTGGTGATTTCTGACACCGCCGAGTACGGCTGCTATCTCTTCAACCATGCAGCCTATCCGCTGCTGCAAGGCTTCATGAAGACCCTGGGCGCGGATGTGATTGGCAAAGGGCTGGATGTGAAGGACAACTCTGTCAGCAACAAGGAGCTGATCGAGGTTAACCGGATCATCCGCAGCACCGGCGTGGAGACCATCGGCGCGGAGCTGCGCGGCTATATGAGCGCGATGAAGGCGATTATTTGAGGTTGGTTGCCTTTGGAATTGTAGAATTGTAGGGTCACGGCATGCCGTGACCCTAACTGCTGTATATTTTTCTAAACTGGCAGGACGGATGTACGGTTCAAATAATATATAAGGAGCGCATATCATGAAAAGCGATGTCTCTACGCGGCTTACACACAGGATTTCCTCTATACTTGAGGACTGTCATTATATCAGGCCACACATAGACAGCTATTTGAGGGAAACAGATGCTCGCCGGGATATAGACCGCCACATTCTCAGAATACTCAGCAATTCGATAGCAACTCTTGAGATGTTTGTCCCCAGTAAGGAAGGTGCCGAGTATCACGGGCTACCACGAGAAGTATGCTCGCCGACACCTACACCGAATCTGAATATCCGTCATATTGAGCGCGATGCTACTTGGGACTTTCAACCTTGGATTTGCGAAAAGCTTACCCGTATGAATGCCGCATCAAGAGACCTTGCACACTATTGGCTTATTGAGATAGGAGATGTTCAGCTAAAACCTGATGCACCCATGTCGCCAAAAAAATGGCTTAAGGGTCTCATTGCAGCCCATTTTGAGGAAGTATTTAGTGAAGCGAGCATCATATTTGAGCAATTCTGTGCAGGCAAGATAGTGATTGACGAGAAGGGCTAACCAATGGCTACAGCCGATAGGCTTTGCCTGCGATTGAACGGTAGCGTAGACAGCGATATAGCTCTGCTTTCGTGTAACGAGAAACTAGGGGCACATCATTCCGTGCCCCCTCACACCATTTTCACACCCGCCAGCCTGTGCGCCCTATTCCCCGCACTCAGCCTTCAGCCGCTCCACAAGGCGGAGATGATAGCGCAGGCCATGCCGCCGCATCTCCTCCACGCACTGCGAGAAAGACGCAATCAGGCCCTTCCGCTTGGCGTTCAGCAGGATGCCCAAGGTGCCGATGACGGAAAGGCCGAGATACTCCGCCACATTGCGGCCAATCTTCTCATCAATGATGACCAGATCAGCCTTATGCTCGCAGGCGGCATGAATGGTGTGCTTCTCGCCTTTGTCGAGTTCAAGCAGGGCAAGGGTGCTGATCTCAGGAGAGGACGGCACTGTTTGCAGCCAAGGCAGTGCTGCCAGATCAGGCACAGCAATCAGCCCGCCTGCGCGGCATTCTTCGACAACTTCTGGCACCACGCAGACTTGGGCAAACAGGCTCGGCAGCAGGTCAAGCTGGCCGATTGAGGAAAGCGCAATGAACGGCGTGGTGTTGGAGAAAACAATCACAGCAGCATCGTCTCCCGGCGGAAGTCGTCTGCGGAGTCCTCAAGCAGCGCGGCTCCCTGCTCCATCGCCTTGAAAAGAAAGGCAGGCCGTGGCATATCCAGCCATTTTGCTGCCATGCCGGAAGAAATGCTTCCTTTCCTGAACAAGGCAATTGCCGCCTCCAGCTTGACCATCTCCGCAAGGCGTTCCACATTCACATGCAGGCCCAGCAGCAGCTCTGCCGGGCATTCTATGCGCATGACCTTTTCCATGACCTCAGTTCCCCCTTCACCCCACCCTCACATCCAGCACATCCACCAGCCTGCCGTCGTACTCGTTGACGACCAGCGTCTTCAAGGCGGCGTAGTTATCCACCCGAATACTCAGGCTGCTCACTGCCGAGCCGCTGAAGCCGGGCAGAGTGAATTCCCCGTTCCCGGTGGCCGGGATCATCGCTCCTTGCCTGCCGCCGTCCTGCATGTCAAGCAACCTGAAGGCGAGAAGATCCTCCTGCACGTTGTGTTCGACCTGGATGCGCAGTTGCGTGTCTTCAGCCAGACTGCCTGCGGTGATGACCACATAGGGCGCAGCCGCGCTGCCGGTGAGAATACCGGTCTCAGACGGGATAGGCATTCCCAGCCCCGGCACGGTCAGAGGTGCGCGCAGTCTGCGGCCATAAATGCCGGTGCGGATCGAGCCGTGTTCGGTGTACTGGGTGGTGATGGACACCGTATACTCGTTATTCCAAAGGTTGGACTGGGCCGGAAGGTGCGGCACCAGCAGGACTTCCGTGTCGCTGATGCTGGCGAACTGGGTCTGCGTCGTGCTGCCGCTCTCGGTTCCAGTCAGCACGCAATGGCTGTTCGGCGACCGCCAGTCAAAGGCAAGATGGCTGCCGGTCAAACGGAGGACACCAGCCGGGTTGAGGACATTGTTCAGCCCGGTCATTGTGTCTGCGGCGGCAAGAAGTGCTGGCATCTTTTCTGTATACGACTCACGCACCAAATTGGCGGCAGCCTGCACATGCTTGACAAAAGGACGTGAGGCGGAGATATTGATCCTGAGGAGTTCTTTGACAGGCGGCAGCGGTGTATTTGGCGAGGCCAGCCGGGCCGTGAAGGCGGGCCGGAAGGTCATGGCATTCTCCAAGGTGACTTGCAAGCCCTCAAGCAGCATTGCCTGAATTTCCTCCATTGTCGAGCGCAGATGCGTTTTGATCTGCTCTGCTGAGGAGCCGGGATTCTTTTGGGCAACCCGCGCCGCCACCTCGTCGTAGCCTGCTGTCCATTGTGGGACAAAGCGGAGCCGGTAGGAAGCGGGTTTGGTCAGGGGATTATGCTCAACGCGGTAGTGAATGCCTTGCATGATGTCCTCCGTGAGGATTTAAGCTGCTGATGCAACTGGATAACAAGCTGGTTCGCTCAAGATACGGAGCAGCAGGTTCTTTGTCAACACAAATATGGGCAAAGTCCATGCAAGCATGGAGCGAGTCTCCATGCTACGTTGGAGGCATCCTCCATGCTGGCATCGAGATTTTCTCCATGCTGGCATGGAGCGGAGGTCTGTCGGCTGCGTTGCCGGGGTTTCTCTGTTGACGCAGGGACACACCATCTTCACATCCCAAATATCCAACAGCCTGAGTTGCTCTTCATCAGCTATTTCAGCAGCAGGAAACGAATACCTTGAAGGCTGCTGTGCGCCGAGCTGGCTACTTTGGGGAAAACCTGCCCTGTATTAACAGTGCCCGGCGTGGCAGGGGCAGTGTCAGCCCATGTGAAATCTTCATACACCCTGCCAGTTCCTGTTAGTTGCAGGGAGTCTCCCGATGTTGCGCCGGTCTGAGACACTCTAATATCAGTGCTTGTCATGCCATTGGCTGGGCCATCCGCAGCAGTTAACGTACCTTCATAGCTGAGAAACTGGACAACCTTGTTTGTGTTGTCAACCAGAGCCAGCCCGTCCGGGGGGCCGTTCTGAATCCCTATCTGATAGACAGCAATCATGCCCATGCCATTGCTTGCATCGAGGAGCGTGCCGACAAGGTTTTTGGTCGCATACGTCAATCCATTGTCACCATTGTAAAACACGACTGACCAGCCGCTAAAGTCGGTGCCGCTTGGGCCGGTTATCTCGACAAACTCATTAATATCTGCGCCGGCATTGTCGTAGTGAATCTCATTGATAAAGATCGGCGTAGCCGCTTGCGCTGACAGGGCGGTAGCAAAGCAGGCCGTGAAAGACAGCAGTGAAAGTGCTCCAATATTTTTGATCATTTTCTTCCTCATGCTATTATGCTCGTCCTGCACCTGAAACCGTGCTGGAGGATCAAGCAGCTGGTAAAAAATGTATAATATGCTGACCCCAACACAATACGGAGCCGCAATGTTCCTGTCAATGAAAAAGTGCCTCGGCTACAGGATTTTCTCTGTTGACGTGGGGGGATACAGTCTGTAATGTGCAGAGGGGCGGCACCCTTTCCGTCGCCGCCGCAACGATGTCCTTCAGCCAAGCAGGCCTGCTTTAGCTGCGCTTCATCATACGCAACTGCGCGGCTGCATGAGCGCGATGAAGGCGATTATTTGAGGTTGGTTGCGGGGGAATCAGTAGGTTGGGGTTCATGCAATGAACCCCAACCTACGTTACTGGATGGAACAACGGCGTGTTGACCAAGACTATCGAATAACTGAACCCAGCAAGAGCAGGCGCAAGCCTTCCCCCTTACCCCATCTTCACATCCAGCACATCCACCAGCCTGCCGTCGTACTCGTTGACGACCAACGTCTTCAAGGCGGCGCAGTTCTCCACCTTGATGCCACCAGCACTATTTCCTTGCGCATGGATAAACACATCCTCAAAGAACTCCGGCGCATTCTCGGCCCGGACAGCCTGCTGACGAGCTGGGAAGACCGCGCCTGCTACAGCTACGACGCGACCGGCCAGAGCTTTCTGCCGGATGCCGCCGCGCTGCCGGAAACAGCGGAGCAGGTCGCGGCAATCCTGCGGCTGGCCAACGAACACCGCTTTCCGGTCATCCCTCGCGGCGCGGGCAGCGGCGTGACCGGCGGCGCGCTGCCGACAACGGGCGGGCTGGTCATCACCTTCAGCCGGATGAACCGGATTCTGGAGATTGATGCCGCCAACATGATCGCCGTGGTTGAGCCGGGCCTGATCACCGGCGAGCTGCAAGCGGCCCTGAAAAAACGCGGCCTGATGTACCCGCCCGATCCTGCCAGCCTGAAATTCTGCTCCATCGGCGGCAACGCGGCGGAATGCGCGGGCGGCCCCAGCGCGGTCAAGTACGGCGTGACCCGCGACTACATCATCGGCTTGGAGGCGGTGCTGCCCACCGGCGAGATCATCAAGACCGGGGTGCGCACAGAAAAAGGCGTGGTCGGCTACGATCTGACCCGCCTGCTGATTGGCTCGGAAGGCACGCTGGCGGTCTTCACCAAGCTGATCCTGCGCCTGCTGCCGCTGGCCGAGAGCAAAGCCACCTTTCTCCTCACCTTCCCTGATTTGGCTGAAGCGACGACATTGGTGGCGGAAATCCTCGCCGCCGGGCTGCTGCCCTGCACCTTGGAATACATGGATAAAACCGCCATCGCCGCTGTACGCGACCGGCTGAAGCAGCCGCTGCCGGACGGAACTGCGGCCCTGCTTTTGGTGGAATTCGACGGCAGCAAGGAGGAGGTAAGTCAGCAGGCGGGCCGCTTTGCCAAATTTGTTGCGGAAAAAGGCAACTGTGCGCTCCGGCAGGCGGCGGACGAGCAGGAGACGGCGGAGCTGTGGCTGGCGCGGCGGTCGATCTCGCCTGCGGTGCTCTCGCTCAGGCCGCACAAAATCGCCGAAGATGTGGTGGTGCCGCGCTCCAAGATTCCCGATCTGGTCGCCTTCACCGAGCGGCTGGCCGTTGAGCTGAAGCTGCTCATCCTCACCTTCGGCCACGCGGGCGACGGCAATATCCACGTCAACATCATGCTCGACAAGAGCCAGCCCGACGAACACAGCAACGGCCTTGAGGCTAAGGAGCGGCTCTTCCGCTTTGTCCTCAGCCTCGGCGGCACGCTCTCCGGTGAACACGGCATCGGCATCACCAAATCCACCTTCCTGCCGCTGGAGATTGACCCAGCCAGCCTCCAGCTCATGCGCAAACTGAAGCAGCTTTTTGATCCGAACGGCATTCTCAATCCGGGCAAAATCTTCCCTGAGTAAATCTGGGCAAGCTGTCGCAGGGGCAGCTCCATCGTCGCAGTCCTCAACTGTTTGCCGCATCCGGCTCGCGCTTGGATCAGGCGGCAATTCTAACAAATGCATTGACAACGCGGAAAAGCCGAGCTATAGCAAGTAGAAGCAGTGGGAAATCCCGGCTCGGCCATGAACGTTCTTGGCTCGCTTTTGCACCTTCCCGGCCAGCTTTGGAAGGTTCCTTGCCGAGCCAATAATCTTCCCGGCTTGGCAGCGGACATCTCTGATCAAGCCGGGAAGCTCCGCTGCCGACTTGGAAACGTTCATAGCTCGGCCAAGAAGATTCACGGCCAAGCCGGGAAGGTTCTTGGCCGAGCCGTGGACATCCGCAGGCGGGCCGTGAACGTCCCTGGCTTGGCTGCGGATGTCCGCAGCGCACCGCTCCGCATGGAGCAGCAACTTTTCTCAGGAGGAAAGCTCATGTCGTACAAGCGCAGAATGTCTCAAATCATCGCCGACGCGCGGCAGCGTTCCGGCGGCCTGAAAACGATTGACCCGGCCCTGGATTTGGGCGGCGGCCTCAGCGTAGCGGAATTCGATGCCCGGATCGCCACGGCGCAGGCCTCGCTGGATGCCTACAACGCTCTGCTCGCGCAGGCGGACGCGGCGGGTAATAATTTCGGCGATGACGAGAAGGAGGTGCGGACTATGTCGGCGCGGATGCTGGCCGGAGTGGGCGCATACTACGGCAAGGACAGCAATCAGTACGAGATGGCAGGCGGCACCCGCACCAGCGACATTGACTATCATCCAAACAAACCGCCGGAGGAAGGTGACGGCGGCGCGTGAGCCGGGGCAAAGCGCGATGAGCTGCGTCATGGGCAGTTGCTGAGAAAACTGCCCATGAGCGCGTTCTTACTCCAACACAGGAAAAACATGCCCCCACTGAGCTGGAACGAAATCAAATCCCGCGCTCTCGCCTTTGCCCGCGAATGGGCGGACGAGGCTTCTGAAGATGCGGAAGCGAAAACCTTCTGGAACGAGTTCTTTCAGATCTTCGGCATAGAGCGGAAAAGGGTGGCGCGCTTTGAGCAGCGGGTGCGAAAGATTGATGGCCGCGACGGCTACATTGATCTGCTCTGGAAAGGGGTGCTTTTAGTCGAGCACAAATCGCGGGGCAAAGACCTTGACCGCGCCCACGAGCAGGCTCTCGGCTATTTCCCCGGCCTGAAGGAGCGCGAGCTGCCGCGCTACATCCTCGTTTCCGATTTTGCCCGCTTTAGGCTTTATGATTTAGACGAAGACAGCCGCCACGACTTTGAGCTGAAGGATTTGCACAAGCACGTGCGGCTCTTCGGCTTCATTGCAGGCTATCAAACCCATGCCCTGCGCGAGCAAGATCCGGTCAACATCAAGGCGGCGGAGCGCATGGGCCGCCTGCACGACCTGATCAAGGAGAGCGGCTACGGCGGCCATCCCTTGGAGGTCTTTCTTGTCCGCCTGCTCTTCTGTCTCTTTGCTGAGGACACGGGCATTTTCGAGCGGCAGCAGTTTCAGGAGTTCATCGAGCAGCGCACGCGCGAGGACGGCAGCGATCTTGGCCCGCAACTGGCTGCCCTCTTCGATGTGCTCAACCGGCCTGAAGTCAGCCGTCTGAAAACCCTGGATGAGCAGCTGGCCGCCTTTCCTTTCATCAACGGCAAACTCTTTGCCGAGCCGCTGCCGCTGGCTGCGTTTGACACCGCCATGCGGCAAACCCTGCTCGACTGCTGCGGCTTGGACTGGTCGCGCATCTCGCCCGCCATCTTCGGCTCGCTGTTCCAGTCGATCATGGACAAGCGGGCATGCCGCAACCTCGGCGCGCACTACACCAGCGAGCGCAACATCCTCAAGCTGATCAAGCCGCTCTTTCTCGACACGCTGCGGGAGGAATTTGAGAAGGTCAAGGCAAACCGCAACCGTCTGGCCGAGCTGCACAAGAAGCTGCGCAGTCTGACCTTTCTTGATCCGGCCTGCGGCTGCGGCAATTTTCTGGTGATCGCCTACCGCGAGCTGCGTTTGCTCGAATTGGACATCCTGCGGGAGCTGCACAAGAGCGGCCAGCAGACTCTGGATGTGCGCAATCTGCTCCGTTTGGACGTTGACCAGTTTTTCGGCATCGAGCTGGAGGAGTTTCCCGCGCAAATCGCGCAGGTGGCTCTGTGGCTGACCGATCACCAGATGAACCAGCAGGTCTCTGAGGAGTTCGGTCTATACTTCGCCCGCATTCCGCTGAAAACCAGCGCGAACATCGTCTGCGGCAATGCTCTCCGCCTTGACTGGAACGAGGTGGTTCCGGTGGAGCGGCTGAGTTACATCATGGGCAATCCGCCGTTTGTGGGACATCAATGGCGGAATGCGGAGCAGGTGGCGGACATGAACGCCATTTGGGGGAAAGAAGGACGTTTTGGCCGCCTTGATTATGTGGCCTGCTGGCACAAAAAGGCTGTCAGCATGATGCGGGAAAATGATTCAATCGCCGCCGCGTTTGTTTCAACAAATTCCATCTCGCAAGGCGAGCAGGTCGGCATCTTGTGGCCGGAGCTGATGTCCGCTCAGGTGAAGATCAACTTTGCGCACCGCCCGTTTCAATGGAACTCTGAGGCGCGGGGCAAGGCGGCGGTGCATTGCGTCATCATCGGTTTCTCTTTGCGCGATCAGCCGGAGAAGTGGCTTTTTGAATACGAAACGCCCAACTCCGAACCTCAAGCGCACAAAGTCGGTCAGCTCAATCCGTACTTGATTGACGCAGCCAACGTTGTCCTGCCTTCGAGATCAGGCCCGTTTCCCGGCGTTCCTCCGATGAAGAAGGGAAGCCAGCCGACCGACGGGGGCAATTTGATCATGACGCAGGAGGAGAAAGAGGAATTTCTGCGGCTTGAACCGGAAGGAAACTGCTATCTCCGTCCGTATGTCGGCGGAGAAGATTTCATTTCGGGCCGCTGCCGCTGGTGTTTGTGGCTGAAAGATGCCGATCTGGGCAAGCTGCGCCAGCTTCACCACGTTATGAACCGCGTCAAAGCAGTTAAAGAGTTCCGGTTGAAAAGCCCGACCGCCAGCGTCCGGGAATTCGCCGATCAGCCGACCTTGTTCACGCAAGACAGGCAGCCCGATTCCCCGTATCTCGCGCTGTCCGAGGTTTCTTCGGAGAACAGACGGTATATTCCCATCGGTTTTATGGAACCCGACATCATTGCCAGCAACACCTTGCAGATTGTTGTCGGGGCAACGCTGTATGGCTTCGGCGTGATGAACTCCGCCATGCACATGGCGTGGGTTCACACCGTCTGTGGTCGCCTTGAAAGCCGTATCCGCTACACGCCGTCCGTCTACAACAACTTCCCTTGGCCCGAAAATCCCAGCGACAAGCAGCAGCAGGCGGTGGAAGCTGCGGCGCAGGCCGTTTTGGATGCCCGCGCTCAGTTCCCGGACTCCTCGCTCGCTGATCTCTACGACCCGCTGACCATGCCGCCTGTGCTGCTCAAGGCACACCGCGCCTTAGACAAGGCCGTGGACGCTGCCTACGGTCGGCGTGACTTCAAATCCGAGGCCGAGCGGGTGGCCTTCCTCTTTGATCTGTATCAGAAATACACCGCCAGCCTGCTGCCGCTTGCGGCCAAAGAGAAAAAGACGGGAAGGAGGAAGAAGACGGCGTAGATATGGCGTTTGACGCTCTGCTGGACTTCAGCGCGGGCGACATGCAGCCTGTTCATCTCCTGCGTCCTCATGCGCTCCAGCGCGTCGCGGCGCATGACAAGGGAGCGGAGTTCCGCAGGAACAGGCGGAGACGGCTCCCAGAGCGGCGGCCTCCGCTCGGCGCAGAAACGGGCGATGAGGCGGGCATCTTTTTTGTCCGTCTTGGTGCGGCTCAGGGCGGCGGAGCCGAACGCTTTGATCTGGGCCGGGTTGACCACGCTGACGGCATGGCCCTTTTCCGCGAGAAATGCAGCGGCGGATTCCCAATAGATTCCGGTCGCCTCCATGCAGGCGTGAACCTGCACGGCATCGTTCCGCTCCAGCCAGACGGCCAGCTTTTCAAAGCCTTCCGGCGTGTTGGGGATGACTTCGCTCCTGAACTTCCCGTCCGGGAGCAGCAGGGCGATGTCCAGCTTGGCTTTGGCAACGTCGATTCCGAGGATGCGCATCTGACTGACACTCATGATAAAACCTCCTGCAAACTTAACCTTGCGAATGCGGGCTTCCGGCGGGCCGGGCCATTGATACTGTCCAAGTTCCAGCAGGAAAAAACTGGAGATGCCGGTGCGTTATCTACGTCGCGGACTCTTGGGTCCAAGGGGCAAAACGGCATCCGGCTCTCCTTGCTTCAGCCAGTTATATTCCGGCTGCGATAAATCTCAACCAGAATATAACTGATGGCTCATAATACAAGGGGCAAAAGATTTTTGGCCCCTCGTCTTCATGACTGCCTAGTGAAGGTGACAAAAAGAATTTCATCGACAGCCAGCTCCTGCTCCAGCAGAAGGCGGAGGAAGAGCAGAGCGATGGTGTAGGTCTTGTGCTCGTGCCTACGCTGGTTTCAATCAGAATTTGCCCGCGCAGGGGGAATCAAGGAAAAACATGGGGAAGAAAACGAGGGCGGCCTGAATCAACGCGGCATTTTCTGATGTTGCCGCCAGCATCATCAGAGATTCATAAAAGATCTTTCAACTCTTTTATCGTGAAAATATTCAATGCTAAGGAAAATGGAATAAAAATAAATGCAAATACTGATAATTGAGCTGCAAACCCAAGAGGCTTAGTTGCAATCAAACACAATGTCACAACTAAAGCAAGGATAACTGCCTTTACTAAATATTTAATTTGAATTATGTTTTTAACTATATATTTTTTAGTTATAAATAAATATGATAACGACACTGCCATCTCTGTGAATAGTGTTGACCATGCCGCGCCTACAAACGAATATTTCTGAATCATAAAAAAATTTAAAATAATATTCAATAAAGCACCTCCGATACCAATAAATAGAGAAATATGTTGCCTGTCTGTTGCTTGAACTGTTACATTGCATATGGAGGCTGGCATAATAAATGCAACACTCGCAATCAAAACAGGAAGAACTTTTGATGAAGAATAATAATTATCTCCGTAAATAATATGTATTATATCTTCCGACATAAAAATGACAATGCAGGCCATAGATACACCGATTGTAAATGCTATGGAAAATAATCTGGGCACAACATTGAAAAGCTCTGGGGATTTTTCTGAATATAGACGTGATATTGCTGGGAATAAAGCGACTATAATGGATTCAATAAAAAAAATAGGTATATCAAGAAGGCGGTAAGAAGCGTTGTAGTAACCAACACTTTCTGGTCCGACAAAAAAATCAATCATGACTGTATCTATATATGAATATATAGATAAAAACAAGCTTGACAGATAAAAAATATAACTATTTTTTAAAATATTTTTTATCACATAAAAATTAAAAATACAAAATATTTTTTTATATTTATAAAAATACAAAAATACGAAAAGAACCATCCTGATAAAAGCCCCTGAAATTATAGCAAGACATAAAAAAATCAGATTATTGAAATAATAAATAACAAGAATTCCAATAGCAGACATGGCAACATTGCTGACAAGTATAGATATAGCCGGAAGGCGCATGTCTTCATGCGCTTCAAATACAGATGAAAAAGATGCTGTAAAAACGTCGAGAGCAGCTCCCGTTCCAAGTATAAGAAGCACTTGCATTGTCAGATTATCTTTGCCTAAAAGAGATGAAAATGCATATATAAAGATATACGAAAACAATACGAGGAAAAGTTTAATAAAAATACCTGATCCTAAATAGATATGCGATCTTTCACGATCACGGCTCATTTGCTGGATGCTGTACCGGGACACCCCAAAGTCCATGAATAGCCTGAGAACGTTTGTGAATATCTGGGAAAATGCAAAAATTCCGAAATGATGTGCTCCAAGTGACCGGGCGGCGTAAATAAACATGAAAAATTGAGCTATGCGGCTCAACAGGCGTGCGGAGGTCAGCAACGCCGTGTTTTTGAATATGATTTTTTTCGCTTGCATAAAAATTCGTATAACAAGTAAATATTTTCAGGACTTATGCATTAACAACAGCCTGAAATTGTGGGTTTAGATATTCTTTACCCGGAATAAAGTAGGAGTTACACAGTTGAAATAATAAGATCAACTATTATAGCCAGTTGTCTTCTTACCGCTTAAATCGCCAGTTGAATAAAATCAACGTGTTGGCAATCGAACTACGTAACTCATAGCCTTTTTGATTTCTCCCGCTTCCTGAAGATATCAGACGATTCATCCCCTCACATACGCATCCGCATCATTGGCCACAATCACGCCGTAGTTGATCGCGCCAAGCCAGCCGCTCATGATGATGCCGACCGAGCCGACATGGAATAGCCCGCCCACTTCCTTGAATAAGGTGCGGGAGATGTCCAGCCCCTCGAATTTAGTGCCGAAAGAGCTGCCCTTGGTGTGCAGGGTGTAGCGATGGAAAGTCTTGGGCGTGGCTGTCTCCACAGTGTCGATTTTCTCGCGGATGCCGGGAAAATAGCGTTCCAAATCAAGCAGGCTGCGTTCCGTCATCGCCGCCTTGGCCTGCTTGTAGGCCGCTTCGTCGAGGCCCGCCCAGTCGTCGTAGTTGGCGTTCATTGAGGCAACGATCGTGTAATCAGGATGCTCAGGCCGGGTCTTCGGATAATAGACCGAAAATGTGCGGCTTTTGGTGTCCATCCGCCGCATTTCCTCTGAGGAGAAAACCTCAGCCGTTGACGTGAAAAGCAGGTCGCCCACGTCCGGGAAGGACTCGCCCTTGCGGATGCCGAAATAGACTTGGCAAGAGGAGTTGTTCACTGTCACCTGGTCGAAACGGCTGAGGAAATCGCTGCTAAACGCCTCGCGGCCCGCGAGCTGGTCAATGGTGTTGGTGATGCCGGAATTGGAAACCACAGCTTTGGCCATGATTTCGCGCCCTTTCACCAGCACGCCGCGCACTTTGCCCTTTTCGACCAAAACCCGCTCAACTTGTGCGCTGGTGCAGATGGTCACGCCGTTGGCTTGCAGATCGTCCGCCATCATCGCAATCAGCTTGTCCGTGCCGCCCTCGAAGGTGAACACGCCCTTGCTCATAAAGTTTGAAAAAACAATGCCGTAGGTGATGGCCGGCTCATTCATGGTTGAGCCGTTGGCGTAGGTGATCGGCTCCATCAGCAGGCGATGGACATCGGAGCGGCCCGGAAAGAATTTTTCAAATAATTCCCGCGTGGTCATGCTCTGGTCGTCGTAAAAGTTCATCGCCCGGACTGTGTTGAAAAAATTATCCACCACGCTGCGTTCAATCTTGAAATCCTCGTGCAGAATGCGGACAAAATCGTCTTTAGAGAAGGTGGTGGTGAGCGAGAACTGCGGGTTGTCAAAGACGATGTTTTTCAGCTGGACGATGGAATCTTTGATCGCTTTTGACCAATATTTGCTGCATGTTTTCACCATGCCGTAGGGAAATCCGTGCAGCGAGACATCAAAAATATGACCGCCGCGCTTGAACCAAGCCGCCAAGCCGCCGAGCTGGAAATGCTGCTCCAGCAGCAGCACGCTGTGGCCAGCTTTCGCCAAGCGGTTGGCGCAGGTCAGACCGCCAAGGCCGGAGCCGATGACGATGATATCGTAGCTGTTTGCAACGTTCTCAAACGGAGTGAAAATCATGATCAATCCTTTGCGGTGAAAAGAGGCAGCAGCGCGGCATTATTCCTCTGCGCCGCCGTCCTGTGATTTTATTTTTTGCAGCTCGATTTGGAAGCAGTCCGGGCAGTAATTGTGCGAGCAGTCCACATCCCAGCTGTTTTTGAAATAGGATTCAACCTTTGTCCAGGTTTTGTCCTCGTCCTGCATTTTGCCGCAGACCGGGCAGATGAAAATCATCCGGTAGAGCGCGGCAAGCTCGCTGATGTCTTCAATCACCAGCAAGGCATGATCCTTTCCCTCGAAAGCAAAAAGCGAGACCGTGACCAAACCGTACATCTCGCGCTTGCTGCCGCTGCGGAGCAGCTCAATCTTGGCCCGGCGGCGGACAACCCGCTTGCCTGCAAAGGCCAGATTGACCGAATTTCTGATGATGCAGTCTTTACATGAAGAAGAACGACCGCAGCCTTGGGGCACGTCATCGGCATGAATGCAGTGGAGAATTTCTCCGGCCCGCCGCCGCAGGATGGTCTCCCGCTCGGCCATCATCAGCTCGGAAGCCGCCGCGTTGTACTCCTGAATCCGCACGTCCCGGTCAACCACAAAAACCAGCGAGGGCAGCGCGTCAAACACTGCCCGAAGCAAAGTGCGTTCATTCATAAGCGCGAGTTGCATCACAGATGCGATGTATTTTATTAGCCCTGACAAATAGTTTGCAAATCAGGCTCAATAATCTTTTTTCATGAAACACTTCAGATTCACTGGTTGAGCAACACACGCTTGCCATCCGCTTTAATGGCGTGATTAACCAGCATGAACGGATTCCGGCTTGAAAACAGTTACCAAGTTTATCCAGAAGTTTTTGAGCAGCCTGCGTTGGCGAGAGAATTTTTATAACTGCGAGCAGCAGTTCAGTCATGCGGAGGATGTCTTTTTCAGTCAGATTTATTTTTTTTGATTAGGAGTTACGCAGTTCGATTGCCAACCCGTTGATCTTATTCAACCGGTGATTTATGCGGCAAAAAGATAACTTGCTGTAATAGTTGAATTTTTCGTTTCAACTGAGTAAATTCTATTGATATAGAAAAATATCAGAAGCATAACCCTTGTTGTCAATTTGCTGCATACATAACCGTGATGACACAGATCGAGTCATACATCCCTTCTCTGAGCAGAATCCTTAATGTTTATTTTCTTCTACTCTGCAATGCTTCAAATCGTTTTGTTAGAGAAAATATATAAATAAGGATTGCTTCAGTGAAATCGAATATATCCCGCGCATCCTCTTTTGTGACAATGATATCTATGTCGTGAGCAGCCTCATTGCCAATAAGACGAATTTGATGCGCCCAATTAAGAAGACGCGAATCAATGTGGCCATCCTGATGAAGTCTGTCTAACCGCGCGCTAAGATTTTTTCCATCGGCGTTGAGTATCTTGCAAACAGCCTCCAAGCATTTGCGTGACATTAATACACATGGCTCGAAGAGAGAAACATGAAACGAACGCGCTGCTTGGTCGTAGGCAGCTTTCACTTTATCTGGCAACGCCTCTGGAAGCAGCTTTGATTCCTTCGGATAGAGCACTGTTTCTTCTGTGACAGTCTCGAATTCACCCGGTATTCCATAACGAGACTGTCGCACTAAAAAAGGCTGGCTGCACCGACGGCATAAACAAATATAATAACAATCTCCGTGATACTCTGCATCAATCTCATCCATCGGATTGATAGCGTTACTGCGGAATCCTCCTGCTCCTTTGGCAATCACCTTCGCATCTACGAGGATATTGCATTGCGGACAGAAGACATCGAAAATTTCTTTCTCAGGCATATTTATCTTTTTGAAAAGGGCGATCCAACGACCGCCCCTATACGAATCAAATCAACCCCACCTTCTTCATCTCAGCAGCCAGCTTGTTCAGCGACGGCTCATCCATCTCGGTCATCGGCAGGCGCACTTCCGGCGTGGTAATCTTGCCGATCAAATGCACAGCCTTTTTCGCCGGGGCCGGGCTGGGATAGCAGAACATCGTGCCCATGAGCGGGAAGAGCTTGTAATGAATCTGCTTGGCTGTGGCTAAATCGCCGCGCAGGGATGCCTCCATCAGCTCGGCCATCGCCTTCGGGGCCACGTTGGAGGTCACGGAGATCACACCCTTGCCGCCGATCAGCACTGTGGGCATTGAGGTAAAGTCATCGCCGGACAGCACAATAAAGTCTTTCGGGCAGATGCGGATGATCTCGGAAATTTGGTTCAGGCAGCCGCAGGCCTCTTTAATGCCGATGACATTGGGCAGCTCGGCCAGCCGTGCAACCGTGGCCGGGGCCATGTTGGTGACGGTTCGGCCCGGCACGTTGTACACCACCACCGGAATATCCACCGCTTCGGTAATCGCCTTGAAATGCTGATACAATCCTTCTTGGCTCGGCTTGTTGTAATACGGCACAACCGACAGCACCGCGTCTGCGCCGCTCTCCTTGGCCGATTCGGTCAGCTCGATGGCCTCGATGGTGTTGTTGGCCCCGGTTCCGGCAATGACCGGCACCCGGCCCGCCACGGTCTTCACGGTTAGCTCAATCACCCGCTTGTGCTCGGCAAAGCTGAGGGTGGCGGACTCGCCGGTGGTGCCGCAGGGTACAAGACCATGAATGCCGTTGTCGATCTGAAAATTGATCAGATTGACGAGGCTTTCCTCGTCAACCCTGCCGTCGCGCATCGGGGTGACAATCGCGGTGATCGCGCCCTGAATTCGTTGTGCTGCTGTCATCTTGTTCTCCTTGGGGATTAAAGCAATGCCTCGGCGGTCAGCTCGCCCTGATAGACCGCATGGGCAGGCCCTTTGAGGAAAACATTATAAACAATTGGCGCGGTTCCGCCAGCCTTATGCTCCAGCAGGCTGAATAAAATCGTCAGGCGGTCGTTGCCAGAGGTGATGATTTCGACGGGCGAGGTAGCTTGTCCAAGCAGGGCGGCGATGATCGCGCTGGCGGCGGAACCTGTGCCGCAGGCAAGGGTTTCATCCTCGACACCGCGCTCATAGGTGCGCACCTTGAAGGTCTCGCCACGCTTTTGGACAAAATTGACATTGGTGCCCGCAGGCTGAAAGGTCTCGTGATAACGAATTATTCTTCCAAGGCCGCGCACGTCGGTTTCTTCGATATTGTCAACAAAGACAACGGCATGAGGCACGCCGGTGTTGAGACTGTGCAGAACAAGCTGCGCATTGTTGACAGAAATAGTCTGATGCAGACGCAGATCATGCGGCTCAGTCATCTTCACCGCCACTTCTTGGTCGGCAACCTCAGCCTCAATCAGCCCGGCCAAGGTTTCAAAGCGCATCTTCGTTGGGGCAATGCCTTGCATGAAAGCAAAGCGGGCCGCGCAGCGCGCTCCGTTGCCGCACATCTCGGCAACCGACCCGTCAGCATTGAAAAAACGCCAGCGGAAATCCGCTCCCTCGGCGTTCTCAATCAAAATCAAGCCGTCCGCGCCGACAGAAAATTTGCGGCGGCAGACAGCGGCGGCAAAGGCGGACATTGAATCCGGCTCAATCAGCGGCTGGCGGTGGTCAATGAGAATGAAATCATTGCCGGTGCCGCTCATTTTGACAAATGGGATGGGAAAATCAGGTGTTTTCATGATGAATATTCTTCAGTTCTCAAAAAAACGGTATTTGATGATGCAGTAGAGGGCGCGGAATCCATCCTTCATGCCGATCTTTTTGCCTTCGGCGTAGGTGCGTCCGCTGTAGGAAATACCGACTTCATAAATCCGCCAATCGCCTTGAGAAATTTTTGCGGTGATCTCTGGCTCAAAACCGAAGCGGTTTTCTTTGATTTCGATTTGCTGCAATACCTCTCGGCGGAAGACTTTGTAACAAGTTTCCATGTCGGTCAAATTCAGGTTGGTGAACATGTTCGAGAGCAGCGTCAGAAAACGGTTGCCCATCATGTGCCAGAAATACAGCACCCGATGCGCCTCTGAGCCGACAAATCGCGAGCCGTAAACCACATCCGCCTTGCCGTCGAAGATCGGCTGGAGCAGCTTGGGGTATTCCGCAGGATCGTATTCCAAATCAGCATCCTGAATCAGAATGATGTCGCCAGTCGCTTTGGCAATACCGGAACGCAGGGCCGCTCCCTTGCCTTGATTTTTTCCGTGAAAGACTTTAATGATATTGTCTGCTTGAAACTGACTCATCACCTGCTTTGTGCAGTCAGATGATGCATCATCCACAAGGATTATTTCCCTGTCAATAGGCAAATTAACCGCCTGAATGGCATCAACCACTCTTTTCAGAGTATGCTCTTCATTGTATGCAGGAATGACAACAGACAGCTTGGCGACATGGGTATTTTTCATTTTTCAGAATATTTTTTATGCAAAAAAGCCGCCTGAAAGGCGGCTTGCTCGCAGACCTGCTTTGGCGGGGCTACCAAACGCGGACTTTGCCAGTGTCGATGTGGACAAAATCTGAAGAGGCGTAATAGCCCACGCCGCCTTGCTCCAAGGCCACTGCGCAGTCGCGCACCAGCCGGGTATTTTTGCCGGAGAGACGGATGTCAAGTGCCTGGCCTTTCATGTGCAGGCTGCGCTTGGCCACGCCGCCGCTTTTGCCGCGCAGTCTCCGATTGGTTCCTGGCGAACGGTAGCCGGAAATAATCTCGTAGGTGCTGCGGCAGCCGATTTCCTGCTGGATATGCCAAAGAATGTCGAGTATATCCGGGTCGATGGGATACACCTCGCTGGTGCGGAAATCCCGGAGATACCTGTTGATCTGGTGGAGGGCTTTCGGGTCGCACACCCCGTTGCGGGCGTAGGTGATTTCAAGGCATTCGCGGGTATGGGTGTGGTAAAAGGCCAAATTTCTGGAGCCTTTTTCTGCACGGGAACGGGATGAAGCCAAGACTGGGGCGGGAACGGCTTGCGCGAGGAGAATTCCAGCGGCAGCCTTGGCTCCGAGGGCAAGGAAAGAACGTCTGTCCATGATGGCTGTCTCTCATTGGCAGATCAGGACGCAGGCAAGGGAAGAACAGCATCCAGCAGGATGTGTTTGCTGCCGCGCCTTGATACATTTTTTTGAACGGTATAAAAAATGAAACAGAGCTGAACATGTTTCATTAAACAGAATATTGACCTCTCTGTCAATATCCCTCCGCACAGAAAAAATGTCCGACAATGAAGGACTCCCCAATTTTATGCCGCTGCGAGCAAAGTTGAGAAAATGTGGCTGAAATGAAAAAAACAGGTTGTTCTGCGGCGAATTTCCGTGTATCTTAGTGTCTTCCATCTTCCGTTCGTTCGGTCATTGTATCCATCCCAATCCGCGCCTTGCCGCAGACCTCCCCGCAGGACTGCTTTTTTCCACTAATTGCATTCAGTTGAAACAGGAACACCTTTTATGAGCACATTCGCAGATCTTGGCATCAGCAGCGAAATCATCAGCGCGCTTACCGATCTCGGCTTCACCGAGCCTACTCCGATCCAGGAGCAGGCCATTCCTCTTATTTTGAAAAATCACGCGGACATTGTCAGCCTGGCCCAGACCGGCACCGGCAAGACCGCCGCCTTCGGCCTGCCGCTGATCCAGCTCCTTGACCCGGCGAGCCGACGGACGCAGGGCTTGGTACTTTGTCCGACCAGAGAATTATGCATGCAGGTCTCACGGGACTTAGAATCTTTTGCCCGCCACATCAACGGGATCAACATTGTCGCTATTTACGGCGGCGCGAGCATTGAGCAGCAGAGCCGCGAGCTGCGGCGCGGGGCGCATATCATCGTCGCCACGCCCGGACGGCTACGCGACATGATCCGCCGCAATCTGGCCGACATCGCCGCTGTGCGCTTCGTTGTCCTTGACGAGGCCGACGAAATGCTGAACATGGGCTTCCAGGAGGAGCTGAACGGCATTCTGGCTGAGACCCCGAAGGAGAAGAACACACTGCTCTTCTCCGCCACCATGTCCAGAGAAGTGGCTGAAATCGCCAGCAAGTACATGAGCAAGCCGGTGGAGATCACCGTCGGAACGCGCAACGCCGGCTCGGAGACCATCAGCCACGAATACTACCTGATTCACCCCAGAGACCGCTTCGCCTCCCTGAAGCGGGTTTTGGATAGCTGCCCGGAGATTTACGCCATCATCTTCTGCCGCACCCGCATGGACACCCAGGAAATTGCGGACAAGCTGATTCAGGACGGCTACAAGGCCGACGCGCTGCACGGCGACCTGACCCAGAGCCAGCGCGATCTGGTGATGAAAAAATTCCACGGTCGCAATCTTCAGCTTTTAGTAGCCACTGATGTGGCCGCGCGCGGGCTGGATGTCAGCGATCTGACTCACGTCATCAACTACAGCCTGCCGGATGACACGGCCAACTACACCCACCGCAGCGGACGCACTGGCCGCGCCGGGCGGACTGGCATTTCAGTGGTGCTGGCGGATTCTCGCGAGCTGTACAAAATCCGTCAGCTGGAAAGCAGGCTCAAGCGGCAGTTCCAGCCGCGACAGATTCCGAACGGACAGGAAATTTGCCAAAAGCAGTTAGTCAGTCTGATTGAGCGCATCAGTAGCACAGCCGTGGATCAGGAGCAGGTCGGGCCGTTGTATGCGGAAGTTGCCGGACAGTTGGAGCATCTGAGCCGGGAGGAGTTGGTCAAGAAGATCATCGCCTTGGAGTTCGGCAGGTTTATGAATTATTACAAGAACGCGCCGGATCTCAATCCCAAGGCGGGCGAGCGGCGCGCTGCTCCTCCGCGCAACGACGGCCCTGTCAAAACCTTTGGCGGCGGACGAGAGACGAGAAGACCGTTTGCAGCACGTGGCGGGTCAGAAGGCGGCAGAGAAGAGCGGCCCAAACGGTCGTTTCCGACAGCAGGCGAGCGGGGCGAGAGCAAAGATTTCGCCCAGTTCCACCTGAATGTGGGCCGCCGCAACGGCATTCTCCCGGAAAACCTGATCAGCACGATCAACGAGGTGACGGGCTGTGGCCGGATCAAAGTCGGCAAGATCGAAATTCAGCGCAACACCGCCATGCTGGAGGGCGAAAGCCGTTATATCACCCAGATTGTCAACGCCTTTGAGCGGGCTGACTTCAACGGCAAGCCGGTGACGGTGCGGGTGGTGCAGGACGAACGGCCCGCCTATCGAGGCGACCGGGCGGCGGACAGCAGCAGAAAGTTCCGCCGGGAGCGCGAGCAGCACCGATAAGAGCAGCAGCGAGGGGGAGCTTTTCAGCTCCCCTTGTTTTTTTGCAGATGCCAGATCCAGGCGAGGCCGGGCAGGATATAGAGCAGTGCCAGGCCGAAAACGATTCGTCGTGGGCTGATACCTGCGTCCATTGCCGCGCCGGTGAGCCAGATGGATAAGCTCATCACCAAGGTGAGCATGGCCATTTCCGCTGAAAAAACTCGCCCCCGGAAGCGGTCTTCGACGCTGCGATGAATGAGGGTGGTGCTGAACACCCACTGCACCGAGCCTGCGGCGTGGCCGCAGCAGACCCAGAGCGCGGCCCAGAGCATGTCCGGGGCTTGACTAAAAAAGAGGTAGGCACCGGCGGAAAGAAAAAACGCCACACCAACCGCCCGCCGCATGGCCGCTTCGCCTTCTCCGATCAGCCGCCAAGCGAGGATCGGGCCTATCGCCGCGCCCAAGCCGCGCATGGAGAACAATATCCCGCTTTTCCCGCCCTCGCCGCCTGCGCCGAAGACCTGCTCCCCAAACACCGCCAGCATCACCAGCACCCCACCTGCCAAGGCCCAACCGCTTTTGATCAGCAGTAGGGCGGCGATTTTTGGCTGCGATTGCAGATATAAAAAACCTTCGCGCAGATCATGCCAACCGGTGAGCCGTCCGACGGAGAAGGCTGCTGGTTCTGTTGCGCGTTCGCGGTGTGGCAGAAAGACCGCAGTCATGACCGCCGAAGAAAGGAGAAAGCTGAGACTGTCGGCAATTATTGCCGCTTGCCAGCCGAGATGGGCGGTGAGAAAGCCGCCCAAGGCCGCGCCGACCGCCAGCATCACCGACCACGACGCACCGGACAGCCCGTTGGCGATGCCCAGCTCCTCCTTGCTGCACAGATTCGGCAGCGATGCCTGCCGGGCCGGGTTGTAGAAGGTCCAGACCGCCTCCTGCGTGAAAGCGAGCAGATAAATGAACCAGACCTGCGATTTATCTTCCACAAGCAGATAGCCCAGCACCAGCCCGGCCCGGATCAAATCGCAGCTGATCAGAATGGCTTTACGGCTGTATCTGTCCGCAATCACGCCAGCTACCGGGCCGAAGAGGGCCGGAGCCAGATGCTTGGCGATCAGAAACCAGCTCACCGCCTTGCCGGAGCCGGTGAGCTGACTGAGTAGGACAAAAATGGCGATGTAGTTGAACCAGTCGCCGATCTGGCTGATGCTGCCGGAGAGCCAATAACGGCGGTAGTTGGCGTTGTTCCGCAGCAGGCGGCAGTAGGAAGAAATATGCCCGGCTGCGTAAGGCACGTCCGTTTTTTTGCTCTGCATCAGGAGTGGGCAGCGGAGGAAGGCATCATTTCACGCTGCTTTTATGCAACTCCGCGTTGGTGGCATCAATCAGCGCGGTGATGCTGCTGACGATCTTCTCGTAGGATTTCTTCCTGACTTCATCATCTTTCACATCTTCCGCGAGCCGCTGCGCCATGACGATATGATCGTTGATGACCGGCTGAGTGAAATAACGGTTGAGCTGCGTGAGCGACAACTTGTGGACATCAAGGAAGGTTGTGGTGATGTACGCGCTGATGCCGCCGCCAATGGCGGAAATGGCCGCGCCTGCCGCGACATGGTTGGCGGTTGGATCTGCGAGGATGAAACTGCCGCCCCAGAACATGAAGCCCATGCCAGCGCACATGGAGAGGATGGCGAAAAGGAATGACAACGAGGCGCGAATTCTTGTCTCTTGCTGGTACTTTTCAATCTGCTTGCTATAGAGATTGAAAAGATTTCCTAAAATAATAGCTTTTTGATTATCCTCTATAATCTTGCTGATGTTTTCAGCTTTTTCCTTCAATCCATCATGAGATTCATACAATATTGATATTGTCTTTTTGATTTCTTCTGGGGTTGTGCTATAGGCTTTATTTTCAGCTTCTTCTAATTTTTCGTTTGTCCTTCTATATGAACCAAGAGAAACAACAAATCCCAGTGATACAATAGCAACAAGAGTTCCGATAACAGATATTATATCTGCTATGCTAATATGTGATTTAGTTAAAATAAAAAATGAATTAGTTGAGATGTACCCAATGCTAATTCCAGTAAAAAGAAATGTCGATATACTAAAGAGATTAAAGTTCTTCATTCAGTTATTTTTATTGAAATTGATAGTCTTTAGCGCAAGAACGCTGCTTCTCAAAGAAGGCGACACCCTCTGTCCTTAGCTGGCTATCGGTTATGCTGTTCATATCCCCCCTCTTTTTCCTGCGCTCCAAAACACGGTCACGTGTACGACTGTAAATCAGTTCCCTGCCGCAAGCAAGCGGAAAAGCGGCTGGCGCAGCCGCCATCGCCCCGCTCAGTCCTCCAAATTCACCCAGACCGAAACCCGGTCGCGGCGGCCTTGGCTGTCAATCAGAGTGATGCGGGCAAGGCCCGGCCCTGGCGGCGGGCAGGAGATGATCTCGCCCTGCTGCTCCTTGGCCACTGGCTGGCCGTTGATTAGCCAGTGAAAAGGCGGGGTTCCGCCGTGCGCTTTGAGGACAAAAACAGGATTGTCACCCAGATTTAGACTACTGCCATCGACCGGATAATAAATGCGGGGCTGGCTCTGCTCGACAGCCGAACGGCTGAAATATTGCAGATGCGGCGGCAGTTGATTGTGACTGAGCCGCTGAAAACCAGCAGGCGGGCTGTCGACAGCCTCGACCTGCGCGGGCAGGGCGGCAAAGGCTTGCAGCAGCACCGGCACAGCCAGTTCAGCTCCGGTCGTCCGTTTGCCGTAGCCGCCGTCGGGCCGCCCGACCCAAACCCCGACCGTGTGCTGCCGGGTGTAGCCGATCGCCCACGCATCGCGGAAACCGTAGGATGTTCCGGTTTTATAGCGAATTTTAGCTGAGGTTTGCAGTCCGGCGGCGGCAGGCAGGCTGCGCAGAATTTCATCTACCTGCCACGCCGCTGCCGGAGCCAGCAGGCGATTTTCCGGGCCGGGCGGCGCAGCAGGGTTGAAAGTGATGGGCCGGAATTCGCCCTGATCAGCCAAGGCGGCGTAAAGGGCGGTGAGGTCGCGCAGATTCGTCGCTGTGCCGCCCAGTGCCAAAGACAGCCCCGCTTCGCCCTGATTGCTGCCCATGAAAATGCCGACCGAGGCAAAGCGCGCCAGCAGCGTCTGCGGGCCGATGCGCTCCAGCACCTGCACCGCAGGCAGGTTGAGCGAACGCTGAAGTGCCTCGCGCACGGAAACCCAGCCATGATGCGTGCGGTCGAAATTGTCCGGGCCGTAGCTGCCGAAGCGGCCCGGTCGGTCGAGGATCAGAGTTTCCGGGTGAAGAATGCCTTGTTCAAAGGCAAGACCGTAAATAAAGGGTTTGAGGGCCGAGCCGGGCGAACGCCGCGCCTTAGTCAGATCAAGGCTGCTGATCCGCCAGCCGCCAGAGCCGACATGCGCCAGCACTTGGCGGCTCCGGTTGTCCACCGCAAGCAGGGCCAGCGTCTGCTTGCTCTCCCCGCCGAGACGCTGCTGGGCCTGCGCGGCGATGGCCTCCATTTTTTCCTGCACGGCCCGGTCTAACGAGCTGAGGAGCATTTCCTTTTCTGGCTGAAGAGCGCGGAGCTGGCGGCTGAACTGCGGCGCGAGAAAAGGCGCGGGCTGCCGTTTGGCAGGCACTGGCTGCGTCCGCGCCAAATTAGCTTGATCAGCACTGAGCAGGCCGTTTTCCGCCAGCCGGTCGAGCACCCGGTTTCTGGCTATTTCTGCCTGCTCCGGGCGGCGGTCAGGCCGCCTTCGTTCCGGCGACTGCGGCAGGCTGATCAGCAAGGCGGCCTCAGAAGGCGTGAGTCGGGCCGCGTCTTTCTGGAAATAAAAAAAGCAGGCTGCCTCAATGCCTTCAATATTGCCGCCATACGGTGCTAAAGTCAGATAGGTTTCAAGAATTTCCTGCTTGCTCAGATGCCGCTCAAGGCGCAGAGCCTCGGCCATTTCGATCAGCTTGCTCACCACCGTGCGCGGGCGGGGATGCAGCAGGCGCACGGTCTGCATGGTGATGGTGGACGCGCCGGAAACCGCACGACCATGTCCGGCCAGCTGCATGACCGCCCGGCCCAGCGCGAGCGGATCCACGCCCCAATGCGACCAGAAGCGTTTGTCCTCGCAGGCTAAAAGCAGGCGGAGGAAATCTTGGTCAATGCGCTCCAGCCGGGCAGGTCGCCGCCAGTAGCCGCCTTGAGTCGTGAATAAATGCAAAAGGTTGCCGTCTCGATCCAGCACTTGCGCCGAGCACGGAACAGGGAGCTGGCGCAGCGACGGCGGCAGGGCGAGATATAAAAGAAAAAGGCCGCCGCTCAGGAGAGCGGCGGCAAGCGTGGCAACACGGTATTTTTTCATCCTTTCGGGGCGTTGCCGCTTCCCTTGCTTTTTTTCTTCGCGCTTGCCTGTTTCTTCTTAGCCCAGCTATAACGAACAGGATCAATTTTAAGCAGATACTCTCCCATTTCATCCTGACGGGACTTTTCCGCTCGCATGAAAATGCTTCGCAGCTCATCGTCCATTGCTCTTTCGCTGTAGCCTCGCTCTATCGCTTTATCATACCAAGAGCGGCCTAAATCATAATTGCGGATTTCCATATTCACTGCGCCCAGCAACGTGCAGGGACGGAAATCCTTTGGAGTCAGCAAATGCGCTTGTTCGCCTAAATTGAGAGCTTTTTTCCAGTCGTGGATTCAAGTTGTAAGTGCAACTTTTGCTGAGTTGAGAAAAGAGTGAGTTATGGTAACATGATGGCTCAATTC
>JAABPV010000024.1 GCA_011391865.1 Desulfobulbaceae bacterium
GAAAACTTGGCTGTTCGACAGATGAGATTTTTCAGCAACCATGCTTATAGTCAATTTATTGTGCTACGGCTATAAGCTGGGACTTTGGCGATGGCCAGCAAGCGGAGGGCTGGTTTGCCGAGCACAGCTTCAAAGAGCCGGGCCGGTACGCTGTCCGCCTGACCGTGGAGGATGACAATGCTGCTCTGTCCTGCGGCAGGGCGCAGGCCGAGCTGGCTGTCTTTGTTGCCGGTCAGCCCGCCTTGCGGATTGACCGGCCGACGCAGGTCTGCGTCAATCAGGAAGTGGGCTATGCCATGACTGGCGATGCGGAGCAGGCGCGCTGGGATTTTGGTGCTGGCCTGAAAGCGGAGGGCAAAGAGGTGAACGTGCGGTTCCCTCAAGCCGGAACGCGGGAAATCCACACCGTGGTGGACGGCCAGCCCGGCCCGTCGCAGACCGTGCATGTCCTCGGTCTGCCGGAGCTTGCCCTGCCAAAGCAGCTCAGTGTTCTTGCTGGTGAGGAAACGAATATCACGCCCGCGCTCTTGGACAAAACCAGCGTGCCGCCGCAGTTCAGTTGGGACAGCGGCGACGGCAGGACACAACAGAGGGCGCAGTATTCCGGCACAATTACACCGTCCGGCTGCGCCTCAGCGGCGGCTCAGAAGGGCCAGCCTGTCTTGCCGCTGAGAAGGCAATTGCCGTGACCGTGCTGCCGCCGCCGGAAGTGCGGCTGCTCCACGAGCCGGAGCAGGTGTTCAGCGGCGGGGCCAGAGATGAGGTGCTCTTCTACACAGACTTGCCTGCCGACCAAGGCCGCTGGGTGTGCCATTGGGACTTCGGCGACGGCGGCAGGGCCGAGGGCGAGGCGGTCAGCCATGCGTTCCAGAAGCCGGGCAGCTACACCGTCACCCTGACCCTGACTGACGGCAGCGGCATTGCCCGCCAGTCATACCGCTTCAGCAGGAACATCACGGTGCAGGCGCATGAACAGAAATAATCCTCTGTCCATTGCGGCGTCCATTGCGGCGGAAGAAACGCGGCGAGCTGGAGCCATCCTTCAGGATAGGCTGCAACAACTGACAGAAGGTCTGGTGTGCAGCAGTTCGGAAGGCAGCCGGAGAAACATTCAACACGCCACGCCGCCGTGCAGCTTGAAATAGGGCAGCAGCAGGTCTTCCATGCTGTAGAAGCCCTTCGGTTTGCCCTTGAGGTTCTCTACAGCAAAGAGGACACCATTGCCGAACGCCTCGCGGGTGATGGACTCATGCTTCAGCCGGACAGTCTGATAAGGAAAACCGAACAGTATCTACATGTTCATCGTCCGCCCGAAATGCTTATACGCCGCCGCCGTAGCCACGCGGCCCCTTGGTGTGCGCATGAGGAAGCCAGACTGGATGAGGAACGGCTCGCAGACATCCTCCAGCGTGTTTTTTTCCTCGCAGACCGCTGTGGCCAAGGTCTCTAAGCCGACCGGGCCGCCTTGGAAGCGGTCGATCAGGGCGAGGAGGATGCGGCGGTCCATCTCGTCCAGCCCGAAGCGGTCGACGGAGAGCATGTCTAAGGCGCGGCAGGCCACGTCGGCGTTGATCAGCGCATGGCCGCCGACCTCGGCGCAGTCGCGCACGCGGCGGAGCAGGCGGTTGGCGATGCGCGGCGTGCCACGGGAGCGGCGGCCTATCTCCAGCGCGCCGTCCTGCGTGATGCCGATGCCGAAGAGCCGCGCCGAGCGGCTGACGATGGCCACCAGCTCTTCGGGGGAGTAAAACTCAAGGCGGAGGAGCACCCCGAAGCGGTCGCGGAGCGGCGGCGTGAGGAGGCCGGTGCGGGTCGTCGCGCCGACGAGCGTGAAGGGCGGCAGGTCGATCTTCACCGAGCGTGCGCCCGGCCCCTGGCCGATGACGAGGTCGAGCTGGTAGTCTTCCATCGCCGGATAAAGTATTTCCTCGATCGCGCTGTTGAGGCGGTGGATCTCGTCGATGAAGAGCACGTCCCCTGCTTGGAGGCTGGTGAGGATCGCGGCAAGGTCGCCGGCCCGCTCAATCACAGGGCCGGAGGTCGTCTTGATGGCGGCGCCCATCTCGTTGGCGATGATGCAGGCCAGCGTGGTCTTGCCGAGGCCTGGAAAGCCGTGGAAAAGCACGTGGTCGAGGGCCTCGCCCCGCTTGCGGGCAGCCTCGATGAACACCCGCAGACTGCTCTTCACCTGCTCTTGGCCGATGTACTCGTCCAGCAAACGGGGGCGCAGGCTGATGTCAGGCTGGATCTCGTCCGCCAGCCTGCTGCCCGCCACCAGCCGTTTGCCGGTCAGCTCTTCTTCGTGCTTCATGCAGTGCGCCGGGCCGTCAAGCCGCTATCCTTCGCGCCGGAAGCGAGACGCGCTCCGGCTCAACCCGGTTGCGGCCACGGTTTTTGGCTAAATAGAGGTTCCGGTCCGCCGCCTCGAAGAGGTTGTCGTATTCGGCGAGGTGCGCAGTGCAGGCCACGCCCAGCGTGATCGTGACCACAGGCAGGATATCCGAGCTGGCGTGCGGAATACCGAGTTCGGCCACTGCCCTCCGCGCTGTCTCGGCGATGTCCATCGCCGCGCTGAGGTCGGTGCGCGGCAGGACGATGACGAATTCCTCACCGCCGTAGCGGGCCACGCAGTCGCTGCTGCGGCGGCCCTGCTGCCGGAGGCAGTCGGATATCTTCCGCAGGCAGTCGTCCCCTGTCTTGTGGCCGTAGGTATCGTTGTAGCGCTTGAAATAGTCCACGTCGCAGATGATCAGCGACAGCGGAGTGTCGCGGCTCTTCTCCGCCCGGCTCAGTTCGTTGTCCAGCACGTCGTCGAGATAGCGGCGGTTGAACAATCCGGTCAGCTCATCCACCGCCGCGCACTGCTCGGCCACGGACAGACGGTTTTCCCGGTTGAGTATCCAGATCAGCCCGGCCTCAATGAACACAAAGGCCAGCACTGCGAGGATGATGTTGACGAGAAAGTTTGTGGCCGAGCGGGCGAGCTGATCCGTGACATCCTCCCAGATCAGCAAAAAGCCGACAGGATCGGCGTACTCCTCCTCGTCGGTCGCCATTTGATAGTCCATCAGCGGGAAATAATAGACGGAATAATACTTGGAGTTCTCAAAGAAAAGCTCCGCCTTGTCTGTCTGATAATTTTCTTTGACGAACAGCTTGGGGAGTATCTTCTGCAGCAGCTCCCACGAGGTGCTGACCTCAACATAGTGATTCGCCTCAGGATGCCGTTCAAAATACGCCTTTGTGGCGGGATTCCACATTTTGTTTCTGACATGCTCCCTGCCCAGCAAAACAGCGGCATCCACCCGGAAGAGCTTGGAATACAGCTGGACGATCTCTTTGAACGAAGTGCTGACCTCCAGCGATCCCACATAAACCTGCCCCTTTGTCGCAGGATCAACCACCCAGATCGGCGTGACCCCGCGCATCCAGCTATAGCTGCTTTCTGACAGCGGGGTCGGCTTGTTCTCCATCGAGCCGAACTGATACGTTTTCCGCCGGGCGGAAGCGGCGGCGCTCTGGTCTTCAGGCGGCGGATTCTGCTCCTGTCTGCCTGCCGCCTCCTCGTTCAGCAGGTTCTGCCCCAGCTCGCTGCTGGTGGTGATCATGGTTGAAATTTGCAGCATGCTGCTGTAGGCCATCTTCAGGTTCAGCTTGAACTCATCCTGATGACGGCGGGCCTGCTGCAGGAGGGAGGAAGAGAGGGTCTCTTTGAGCGAGACGTAGTTAATGGCGAGAAAGACCGCGTCAACAGTCAGGATGATCAGCGTGAAACAGATGATGATGTTTCTGTTTCTTCGGAGTGTCCTGCTGATGGGCAGCCGCATGTTCAGCCTGCCTTTCTGGCGGAGGCAGTGCATGGCGGCATGGTGCATGATGCGCGAGATCATTCCGCTCCAATCCATCAAATGCGTGTTGGCAGCACGGCGTTCCGTCCAGAGCTGCGACAAAGGAGCCTGTCCGCAGGTTCCTCGGAATTTCTTTCAGCAAAGCGGGACATTACGGTTCCGCCTACCGGTACAATAAATTGTACCTTTTTTTATACCCGTTTTTCCTCTGAAATTCAAGCAGATTTCTTCTGCGGCAAGTTCTGCGGACGGGAAAGGTCAGTCCTGCTGCTCGGCTGCCGCCTTGGCACTGCGCCGCTGCATGGCCTCAACGGCAAACCAGACTAAGACAGCGAGGGCCGCACCTGCCGCGTCGGCGGCCACGTCCGGCAAAGAAGCATCCCGGCCCGGCACAAAGGACTGATGCAGCTCGTCGCTGATGCCGTACAAGAAGGAGAAGAGAAAGACTGTCAGGGCAGCTCGGCAGGGCCTGCGCCGCCGCAGACTGTCTGGAACCGCGACAAGGGCGGCGGCGGCAAGGATGGCGTAGGCGGCGGCATGGAGCAGCTTGTCCGAGCCGGGAAACAGCAGTCCAGGCACTTTACTGCCGGGCAAGGAGGAAAGAAAGAAGATCAGCCCCATCACTGCAAGGACAGGGACAAGGCGGAGCAGCCGCATTTCAGGCTGATGCGGCCTGCGCATGAACTTGACGGAGCAGCTCGGCAGGATGCTGCCTCTCCAGCCGCCGCGCCGCCGCGCTGATCTGCGCTGCTGGCGCGCTGACCAGCTCCGTCTCCGCGCCGCTCTGGTGGTCTCTCAGAAAGAGCCTGCGCCCGCGCAGGATAAAGGCATGACTCCAGTCCACCTCAATCAGCTCGGCATCCTCCTGCACCGGCGGCGGCAGCGGCTGCCCGGCGGCGGCGGCTTGGAACGCGTCGCGCTCTGTTATCTCCAGCACCCATGCGTCGCCCTCTTTGGTGCTAAAGAAGACAAACACGCCTATGTCGCGGCAGCATTCTTGTCGGCGCGAAGCATCCTGCTGAATTTTTTCAACCTCCCGAAGGAGGGATGCCTGCTCAGGGCGCGGCGACGCGGATAGAAGTCCGGCACGATGCCGCAGCAGGCAGCAGTGCTTGTATTTTCTTCCCGACCGGCAGGGACAGGGCTGGTTGCGGCTGATTTTGCTCATTTCTGCAAACGGCACTTGATTCGTTTTCATCTGCCGCGCCATCGCTGCGCGGCGGAGGAGGGAGTTGGCCCCTCATCGTACCCGATTGCCCTGAGCTGTCAAAGCAAAAATCTTCTGCGCGTCGACATCCTGACGGCTGCTTATTGCAGGGCCGTCAGATCCTGCGCCCGGAAACGGTAGCCCACGCCGCGCACAGTTTCGATGCAGGATCCCAGCTCGCCGAGCTTTTTCCGCAGACCGACAATCTGTACGTCCACAGCCCGGTCGGTGACGCTGTAATCCTCGCCGCGCACCGCCTCCACGATCTGATAGCGGCTGAAAACCCAGCCGGGCCGCCTGCTCAGGCAGAGCAGGATGCCGAACTCAGTGGCGGTCAGCCGCACCGCCTCGCCCTTGACCGACACCTCGTGGCGGGAGCAGTCAATCTGCAAGTCGCCGAAGCTGAGTATCTCGGCTTGGCCGTCTTCGTCCGGCTGCCGCGAGCGGCGCAGGGCGGCCCGGATGCGGGCGGTCAGGACGCGGGGGCTGAAGGGCTTGGTCACGTAGTCGTCCGCGCCCAGCTCCAAGCCCACCACCATGTCGGTTTCCTCGCTCTTGGCGGTGAGCATGATCACCGGAACGCGGGCGTTGGCCGGGTCCCGGCGCAAGCGGCGGCAGACTTCCAGCCCATCTAAGCCAGGCAGCATGATGTCTAACAGAATCAGGTCAAAGGCGGTCTGGCGGACAGCGTTTAGTGCCTCCTCGCCGGACATGACGCAGCTCACCTGATACCCTTCCTTAGCCAGATTGTAGCGGACTAATTCGAGTATGTCTTCCGCGTCCTCAACCAGCAGTATCTTTTCTTTTGCCATGTTTACGGAGAAAAAAAGAGGGCCATGCAGGTCGCCCTGCATGGCCTTAGAGACAGGGCGCGGAATGCGCGCTCCGCTGCGGGACGGATCAGAACTTGATCATGGCGCCGAGCATCATGACGCTGATCGGTTCATAATCCGCGCCGGTGTTGTTCTCCAGCTCAAAATTCTGATACGCCGCATAAATGTCGGTATTCCATGCGGAGAGATTCTGCACAAACTGCACGCCGTACACCGTGCCTTCCTCGCCGAGGGTCTGCTTTCTGGCGTTTTCGTACACGCCGTAGTCAACCGACACGGCGGTGGAGCCGACTTCCGGCAGGAGGTTCTTGCAGATGTAGCCGACCTTGCCGTACATGAAGGTCGGATCGTCGCCGCCCGCAGGCATGATGTCCAGATCGCGGGTGCCGCTGGCGACTGTCAGGCTCAGGCCGAACGGCATCAGCGCGGAAACAGAGCCGTGGAGCTGGCTGTAGCCCTTGCCGGGATTGCCGTAGGACAGCGCGCCTTTCACCTTGGTTTCGCTGATCTCGCCTGAATAAGCGAGGGTCATGTCCGAAGTGTCGCCCTCGCCTGCGGCACCGATCAGGCTGAAGCCGCCGAAGGACGGAGTCTCGTAGCGGACCCGATTCAGACGGGGTACGCCGTCAAACGCATCAAAAACTTTACCCACAACAACATCGCTGTAGTCAGAGGCCGCAGCATTGTAGAACAAAAAGCCGGTGCCGACAGCAAGGTCAGCCTTGGAAGCGATTTTGGTGCCAGAGATGTCCACTTCTGATGAATCTGTAGAGGCCATGTCGCCTCTGCCCACATGGAGCTTGCCAAGCTGGGTCTTAAACCAGATGTCGAAATGCCGCGCTCCGAACTCGCCCGGAATGCTTTCCTCCTGCATCGAAACCTTGTTAGAGGGATTGTCCTGCCACTCGACCTCAAACACGGAACCGACGGTCAGGTTCTCCGTGGCCGCGATCTCGCCTTTCAGACCGACTCTGGTGCTGGAGTTGTCGTTGTCCACATGGAAAAACTTGTCCTGATAGCCGTCGTCGCCATACATGACCGCGCGGCTGATTTGACCGTAGAGGGTGGTTGCAACTTTGTCGCTGCCGGTCTTGAGTTCCAAAGCCTGCGCCCCTGCCGCAGCCAGCAGCAGACCTGCCGCAGCCACAGCCATCGTGCCTTTTTTCTTCATCATTATCTCCTTCTCCTTTTGCTTGGTTGAGTTCAGCCCTCTTGCACTGCGTTCCACAGGCTGCTTCCGCATCCTGATTTATACATCGTTTATGCAAAAAATACCATTTTTTTTATTTCGCGCAAAATCAGCCTCCTGCATGACACAACGCCGGAGCCTGCGCTGGTTGCCTTGCCGCGCAGGAGGCTGGGGCAGCGGCCCGCCTCCGAAATTCTTAAGCCGCATGAGCAATTATTTAACCGCAGACTGTGAAGAAACGGTTAGCCTTTCATTAGAATGCAATCAAAAGTTCAATTTTTTGGCGGCTCCTCTGCGGCGGCGGCCAGTCGCAGCAGCGCGTTCACCGCCGCGACAGCCGCAGGCGTGCCGCCCTTCCGGCCCAATGCGGTGATGAAAGGATACGGCTTACTGGCAAGAATTTCTTTGGACTCCGCTGCGTTGACAAAGCCGACCGGCACCCCGATCACCAAATCCGGCGCGAACACGCCGCACTTGATCAGCTCCATGATTTTGAGCAGGGCAGTGGGCGCGTTACCAGCCACAGCAATGCCGATGTTCTCTCCGGCAGCCAGCTCTACCGCCGCCTCGGAGCGGGTCATTCGGCCCGCGCTGGCTCGCTCTGCCGCCTCGGCTTCCGCCACCCGGCAGATCACTCGCCCGCCGAACTGCGCCAGTAGCTGCTTGGAAATGCCGCTGGCCGCCATGTTGACATCAACAAGAATATTTTTTCCAGCGAGGATTGCCCGCAGCCCGGCCTCAATGGCCTGCGGATGAAAACGCAGGTTTTCGGCAAAGGAGAAATCGCCGGTGGCATGGATACAGCGCCGCACCACAGCAAACTGCTCCGGGCTGAAGCCAGTCGGGCCAAGCTCCGCCTCAATGATGCGGAAGCTCTCGGCTTCAATTTCCAGCGGATCTATGTTCTGAATCTTTGGCAATCTCATAGGATCACATGAATAAAATTCATATAATGAATTAGTCTTGAATCATATTTAATTATATATCTGTCACTGTAGATATTTTGTAATAAACGGCTTCGCAATGTTTCCGATCCAAAATTTTAATTTAAGGTCAAGCCAGTATTGAACCTCAACAGATACTTCTGGAATGAACAGCAAGGCAAATGCGCCGCAGTTCAGCAGGACTGTTGTCCAGAAGATAAAACGGAACGACTCTTTTTTTGATTTATGCCGCAAGGTCTGCTGGGCAATCAAGGCACCGGGCCAACCGCAGAGAAGCGCAAGCAGATGCAGAGTGCTTTCAGGAGTGCGCCAGCTTCCGTTTTTGGCGGCTGATTTATCTTTGGCATACATGATGAACGTGAGCAAGCTGGCAAAGACATAGACAATAAAGATCAGACGCGGAATCTTATTTAAATAAAAAGAGCAGATGGCAACAGCGGCAAGAAACAGCAGCGCGATAACGGACGAGCTGAGGCCGCTCTTGCGCTGTTCATCAGCAAACAAAACGTTTGCCGCGCATGGTCGGCCTTTGCTGTCCGAAGATAACGCATAACTCACTGCCTGATTAAGCTCTGGCCGTCTGCCGCGATTGCTGAATGAGTTAATATGAACAAAAATTTTCTTGCCGTCATCGTCAGAAGTGATGAAACCAAACCCTCTTTCATCATTCCAAGATGTCAGCGTTCCTTGATTGCGCATAATTGTTTTGTTTACTTCAACAAATGCTGATTGACAATCGTCACGCCGCTCAACATCGAGCCAACTATGCCGAGATAGCCCTGATCCGTGCCTGCAATGAAGAGATTCTGCCACGGGGTTTTCCCACTCTTAATCTTGACCGGGCTGCCATAAACCGCGCCTGCGCATTTGCCGGTGAAGCGTTCAATAGTCAGCGGGGTGAAACTGTCCTGATAGACCGCATCCCGGCTGTAATCACCAAGAATCTGCCGCACTGCCGCCGCTGACTGCTGGCCGCAGTCAGTCTTCAGCCGCCGGTACTCCGCTTCGTCAGCCTGCCGCCAGAGGTCGTAGTTTGCCGCGTTGGTGACGCGCACCTGCGCCGGGCCGCTCTGCGCCAAGCCTTGGAAATGATCGGGAAAGCAGATCACGCCCCAGGACGGGTCAATCGGCCCGCTGGGGCGGTGATAGGCCAGTCGCTGCTTGAGGCTGTAAAAGATGATCGTCTTGCCGCTGCGCTCCGGCGGCAGGCGCAGTTCCGGCACAAGGCTGATGCTTTCCATGAAGCTCATTTTGCCGGTGTAGCGGGCTGCTTCCAGCGGCCAGCCGCTCATCTCGGCAGTGCCGGGAATGCCTGCGGTGGACAGCACCGCGTCGGCAAACAGCTCCTCGCCGCTTTGCAGGCTGATGCCCTGCACCTTGCCGCCATCGCTGAGGATATGGGCCACCGGAGCGCGGAAGCGGATTTCGCCGCCGAACGCCTTGTACTGGGCCAGCAGCATGTCCAGCAAATTTTTGATCGTGCCTGCGGGCCGGAAGAAGCCTTCCAGAAAGACCGCCCGGAACATGATCGCAAATTGGCCGATGTCCATGTCATCTTCCTCGGCGTTGCCATAGACCATCAGCGGCAGCAGGAGCATATCCTCCAGCAGCGGCTCGGCCAGCCGCGCGCGCAGAAAAGCCCGCGCCGACTGCCAAGGCCTTTCAGCAAAGGGATCATAGGCATCCACCTCGCGGATCAGGCTGCGGAAGCGGTCGGCGGCCAGCGGAAAATGGGCGGCCACCTCCTCAATGAGCAGGTTCAGGTCGTTGGAGAAACGCAGGGTGATGCCTAGAAAAATCACCTCAGATTCCAGCTGCTCGTGCGTGTTGAAGTTCTTGCGCGACAGCTGGAGCTGGCGGAAGAGCCGGTTCAGCGGCGCGTGCTTCAGCCCCGGCGGGGCGAAGTTGGTCATCGCGTGCAGGCCGGTTTCCAGCAGATGCCCTTGACGGAGGTAGTACGAATTAAGGCCGCCGGGCAGGCTGTGCTGCTCGACAATCAAGGTGCGCTGCCCGAAACGGGCGGCGCGGATGCCGGCAGCCAGCCCGGATAAGCCGCCGCCGATGATGATGAGCTGCCAGTCAGCCATGATGGTCTGCGAGGAAACGGGGCTGCGCCGGAGCGGCGCGGAAACTGAAAAAACAGAGGCAGGCCAGAGACCTGCCTTCAGCGGAGCGGCAAGCCGGGGCGGTTCAGCCCGGCCTGCGCTCAAGCATCCTTCAGCTTCGGCTCAAGATAGTTGACGCAGCTCATCAGTGTGGCAAGCTGGGGATAATCCTCTTCCGGGATTTGCAGCTTGTGCCGCTTGCGCAGCTCCATCACGATGTCGAGAAAATCCATAGAATCTAAGTCCAACTGATCGCGCAGAGGCTTATCCTCGTCTAAATCGTCAAACTCAGCTTCTTCATCTATATTTTGAATAATATCAAGAATCAAATACTTGATTTCATCACGGGTCATGCTTCTTGCTCCTTAGAAAAAATGCGTTAATGGTCGTAGGTGATGGGAAAAGCAGATGTGTTTTTATTTTTTCAACGGTTGGAATTTGCTTCGCATTGTGGCCTAAAACAAGCTGCATTGAGATTTCAATTGCGTAACTCATGATGCAATTGTTTTGCTGTTTCCAATATAGTTACAGCAAAATTTGACTGATCTTTGAGGAGTAAGGATATGATCTGCCACTCTTTAGGCTCAACGCCTTCAGGTACTCCTTTTGGAAAGAGTTGCATCAGGGATGATTCAACTCTTCTCGTTATATATATCTGCTTTTCAGCTTTTTCCAGCAACGATTGACTGTAAGGGATATAAACCGCGACAATCTCCCGCTTAGATTCTGTTGGCTGCCCATAGAGAGACCTTGGACGTAGAAAAGCAAGAGCTATAACGCCTAAAATAACGAGAAACAAAGCGGCTAACATCCCTATTGCAATACTGGACTGTAGTTGCTCATTGCTATTCAGAGCAACTACACCAAGAATAGACTCGACAATCAGCAATACAAGTGCTAATAGCCCTAATGGTGTCTTAACTAAAGGTATAGCCGACAATGCTTCTCTGTTCATTTGTTACAACATTCCGTTTGATTTAAGGTCCAGTCTCCTTTCGGCCTTATTTACTTTTACAACCTCAACATTGATCGTGTTTCCGATCTGTATCTCGTTTGCATCAAACTTCTTTTTTACAGCTTCATCCATGTTTCGGATATGTAAAATACCAGGCGGTGTTCCCTCTATGATTTGCACAAGAGCATAACCTCTACTGGTATTGATAGCTGCAACTGTACCGTGAAACTGCTGGCCGACGGAAAAATTCCATTCCTCATGTTGAGGCGATACTTCAGCAGACTGAAGCAACTTGCGTATAAAACGCAGCTCAACATGACGGTGCTGCTGATCTATCTTAAACGTCCTAGCCCGTATCTCATCATTATGTTCAAGATGTTCATGGATTGCATTGGAAGGAATGAAGCCGTTGATACCAAAATCCATCCTAACAAACACTCCTGCTTTAGTTTTATTAACAATAATCCCTGTGAACTCATGATCTACTGAAAATTTCTCTTCCAGCTTTTCCCAGGGATTGTCTTGGACAGCTATCAGGGAATACTTTGACTCTCCTTTCATATCCCTGACGAATGCACCATGTATTTCTTCACCCTCTTTATATCTCGTTAAATCAGGATGAGGGTATATCCAGTTGGAATCTTCTGCATTTAGGATGCCTTTTCTGCCGTCAATAGCTTGCACTATAGCGCAATCCTTTGTGACTGTTAGGATTTTTGCTGGAATTCGTTCAAGACCTCTTCCAAGAAGAGGAGTCAACGCAGCCTCTTCCTCTTTAGGTTCGGCATGAGCAGCTTGCAAGGCCTTTTTTAAATCTTTTATTAACTGAACAAGACCTCTACCTTCTGGTGTATATCTGATAGGGCGGTATTGAGTTAAATGGTCAGGGATAATGCTATCTTCTGTTGCAAGTAATATTACAGGCTTCCATATAACATGAGCAAGACCTAATTCATACATAACATTAGGATCTCTCCCAGTGAGATCGGCAAGAATAATCTCTGCTTCTTGTATTCCTTTCCAGACACGATCTATAAGCTGCTGCTGCGTACTGTAAATATCATCTGCTCTGACAGGATTCATTTTGACATCAGAAATAACATCCGCTATATCACGATAGTGATTATCCCAGTCAAATCCATCTACAATTCCATGCGGCATCAGAACAAAACAATTACCATCTTTAGGGTGAAACTCGCGTTTGAACTTCATAGCTCATCTCCTTAAAACTTTTTAAAAGCAACATTATAACGTTAAAACATTTAATGAAACAATACGCTATCATGCAAAAAGATTCTTCACATAAGGTCGAATCTCTATAGGTTTAAAAGCAAAAACAATTTGTTCCGCCGGGATTCCTTATCCCGCCAGAACCCTAACAATATTTCGTATTTTGTGACAAAACACAAAAGGCAGGCAAGCGGCCTGCCTCCTCTGCGCATCTCCGAAGACCTGACGCTGGTCAAAAAATAGAAAATGTTACCACAGCCCGCCCTATTTCGCCACCAGTCTCTTGACGATCAGGGTGGAATTTATCCCCACCATGCCGAAGGAGTTGTTGAGGATGGTTTCGGCGCGGGGCAGAGTTTGCGCTTCTCCGGCGACCAAACCCGGCAAGGCGCATTCCGGGTCCAGCTCGTCGAGGTTGATGGTTGGATGCGCTAAACCATCTTCAAAGGCGGGCAGATTAGCGGCCAGCTCCAGAACACCTGCGGCTCCCATTGCATGGCCGATGATGGACTTGGTGTTGTTCACCCGCAGATTTTCGCAGCCTGCAAAGACCTCGGCAATCGCCCGGCACTCCTCGATATCGCCCTGCTTGGTGCCGGTGGCGTGGGTGTTGACCAAATCTATGTCCGCCGGAGTCATGCCAGCGCGCTCAAGAGCCAAACGGATGCACTCGGCTTGACGCGGACCGTAGGGCAGGACAAAATCGCGTGCATCGGAGTTCATCGCATAGCCGATAATCTCGCCGTAAATCTTTGCGCCGCGCTCCATCGCCTTGTCCAACCGTTCCAAAGTGAAGACGCAGCCGCCCTCGGAAATAACAATGCCGTTGCGGGCTTGATCAAAGGGACGGCTGGCTTTCGTCGGGTCGCTGTGTTCCGCCAAGGCACCTTGCGCCCGGAAGCTGGCGAAGATACCGAAAGAGCCGGTGCATTCGGACAGGCCGCCGCAGAGGGCCATGTCCACTTCGCCCAAACGCAGCATCTGGCAGCCCTGAATCAGAGCGGCGTTGCCCGCAGCGCAGGCCGCGCCCACCGAGTAATGCGGCCCGGTGATGCCGAAGGTCATGGTGATTTCGCCCGCCGGGTTGTTGAGCACGGTGCGCGGGTTATGGTGGTGCGTCCAGTAATCAACGTTGCAGTTGTATTGACTGATATTATAGACCTCGTTCTCGGTCTCCACTGTGCCGTGCTCGGTCAGGCCCATATATACGCCGGTGCGGTCAAGGCGGTATTGGGTGAAATCAATGCCCGCGTCGGCCAGCGCTTCGCCAGCGCAGTATACACCGAGACAGCCCGCCCGTGTGCCGCGCTTGTTGTCGCGCTTTTTCCGATACTTGGTCTCCGGGAAATCGCACAGCCCAGCGGGGTGCACACCCATGTAGCGCATTTCCAAGGTGGAGATGCCGCTGCGCCCGGCCAAGACCTGCGCCCGGAACTCAGCCAAGGTGCTGGCCCCGCCCGGCGCGGCCAAACCCACGCCGGTGATGACGATGCGCTGCGAATCCGACATCATCGGCCCGCCTCCAGCAATTGAGCGACGATGCCCGGCACTGCCCGCATCGCTTCTGGCAGTTTATCGGCCATCGGTCCGCCAGCTTGGGCCATGTCCGGTCTGCCGCCGCCTTTGCCGCCGACAATGGCCGCTACCGCGCTGACGATCTCGCCTGCCTTGATGGTCGAGGTCAAGTCCTTGCTGACTAAGGCCAGCAGGGCCGCTTTGCCGTCAAACTCGCCGCCGAGCAGGGCTGCGCCGCTGCCCATCTTGTCGCGCACCTTGTCGCCCACGTCGCGCAGGGTTTTCGGCGAATCTAACTTGAGCAGACCGCTGATCACTTTGATGCCACCGACTTCCACTGCCCCGGCCAGCAGGCTGTCCAGATCAGCAGCAGCTGCCGACGCGCTCAGAGCCGAGATTTCTTTTTCCAGCTCTTTCTGCCGCTTGAGCAGAACCGGAACCTTGACCAGCGCGTCCTCAAAGGAGCCGGAGAGCATTTTGCCTAATTCATCGGCCTGCGCCGCCAGCTTGTGCAGCCAGTCTATGGCTGCCTGACCAGTGACCGCCTCAATCCGGCGCACGCCAGCGGCAATGCCGGTCTCGCTGAGTATCTTGAACAGGCCGATGTCGCCAGTGTCCGCAGTATGCGTGCCGCCACACAGCTCCTTGGAGAAACCTGGAATGCTCACCACCCGCACTTCCTCGCCGTATTTCTCGCCGAAAAGGGCGGTAGCTCCTTCGGCAATGGCCGCTTCCTTGGCGAGAATGGCGGTCTGCACCGGCGTGTTGCGGCGGATTTCCTTGTTCACCAGCTGCTCGATCGCCCGGATTTCCTCCGGCGTGACCGGCGAAAAATGGGTAAAGTCAAAGCGCAGACGGTCGGGCCGCACTAAGGAGCCTGCTTGCTTGACATGGCTGCCAAGCAGCTCCTTCATGGCTGCGTGGAGCAGGTGCGTGGCGGTGTGATTAAGAGCAATGGCAGCGCGGCGGTCATCGACCTGCAAGCTGACCTGCTGCCCAACTATGAGCGTGCCCGCTGTGATCGTGCCGCTATGCAAAACCAGCCCTTCGGCAGCGGCCTTGGTGAATTGCACGGCCAACGAGCCGCCCGGCCAAATGATGACACCGGTGTCGCCAACCTGACCGCCTGACTCGGCGTAGAAGGGAGTCTGCGGACAGAAAACCTGCACCTGCGCCCCGACCGTTGCCCGGCTGATTAAGCTGCCCTGATTATCCAAAATTGCTTCAGCAACCGATTCAGCGACGCAGGTGCCGTAGTAGCCAACAAACTCGCTCTTCTTGCTCTGCTCCAAGAGGCTGATCAATCCGGCGGAGAAGTGATCCAAATCTTTACCCTTCCAAGAGCGGCGGGACTGCTCGCGCTGCTCCTGCATCGCCGCCTCAAAGCCTGCGTCATCACACGTAATCTCAGGTGTAGCCGCAATACACTGGTTTCCTTCGTCTACAATCTGAGGTCTTGACATAATATACTGGATTTCTTCGGCTACAATCTGAGGTTTTGACACCAAATAGTAGCTTTCTGCCACGTCGCGGACAATATCTTTCGGAAAGCCGTAGGTATCGTAGAGCTTGAAGATGAAGTCGCCGCTGATCTGCGGACGTTCCGGCTGTTCTTCCAGCAGGCGGGCAATCTCCTCATCAAGCATGGCTAAACCCTTGTCCAGCGTCTCGCCGAAGCGACTTTCCTCGTGCTCTGTCACCTTATTTAAGAGCTGCACCGCATCGTGCAAATGAGGATAGGCCGCACCCATCGTCTGCACTACCTCACGGCAGACCTCGCCAAAGAAGATGTTCAGGCCTAATGTTCTGCCAAAACGGATGGCCCGGCGCATCACCCGGCGCAGGACATAGCCGCGCCCTTCGTTCGAGGGCAGCACGCCGTCCGCGACCAAAAAGGCGGTGGCGCGGGCATGATCGGCAATAACCCGCATGGCTGCGTCGTCGCTGCGATTGGCGTGATATTTTTTGCCGGAAAGCCGCTCCACCGTGCTGATCAGCGGGGCAAAAACTTCGCTGTCAAAATTGTTGAATTTGCCTTGCAGCACAGCGGCCACGCGCTCCACGCCCATGCCGGTATCAATCGAGGGTTTGGGCAGCGGGGTGAGTGTGCCGTCCAACGAGCGATAGAACTGCATGAAAACCAGATTCCACAGCTCAAGGAAGCGGTCGCAGTCGCAGCCGAGAGCGCAGTCCGCCCTGCCGCAGCCGTGCTCCGCGCCCTGATCAATGTGAATCTCCGAACAGGGGCCGCAGGGGCCGGTGTCGCCCATCGCCCAGAAGTTGTCCTTTTCGCCCAGACGGACAATGCGGCCTTTGGGCAAGTCTTCGATTTCCTCCCAGAGGGCCTGCGCCTCGTCGTCGTCGCGGAAAATGGTCACCCAAAGCCGCTCCGGGCTGATCCCCAGTTCCTTGGTCAGGAATTCCCAAGCAAAGGCGATGGCCTCTTTCTTGAAATAATCGCCGAAGGAGAAGTTGCCGAGCATCTCAAAGAAGGTGTGATGCCGGGCGGTGTGGCCGACGTTCTCCAGATCGTTGTGCTTGCCGCCAGCCCGCACGCACCGCTGGCAGGAGACGGCGCGGCTGTAGTCGCGGTGCTCCTCGCCCATGAAGACCCGCTTGAACTGGAACATGCCCGCGTTGGTGAAGAGCAGCGTGGGGTCGTCGTGTGGGACGAGGGAAGAGGATTCGACAATCGTATGCCCTTTGCTGGCAAAATAGGCGAGAAATTTCTCCCGCAGCTCGTTTCCGGTCATCATCTTAGCGGGTTAAGGTTGGCGAAGTTGTCTTGGGACAGGTTGATGTGTCCTGTTATACCCTGCTGCTGCCCTGTTACGGAAGGGGATTGCAACGGTTCATGCTGTTTTCGGCATTCTGCGGCCTGCATGGCGCGTGATGCCCCGCACCTGCGACTTTTTCCACGGAAGATCAGGCGGCATGTGCTGCGCATCAGACCTCAGTTGAGACAAATGAGCCTCCATGCGCCGCAACTCAGGCTCCAATTACCGCACATGAGGCTTCATTTTCACGCATCATGCTTCAGATAGGGCGGCGAAGGCTTGATGCGCCTGACATGCAGCTTCATCCGCTCCAGATACGCCTCCATGCGTCACACCTGAAGCATGATGCAACGCACTTGAAAGTCGTTGCGGATCAGATCAAGCTCAATAGACCTCAAGTCAAGCCTGCTGCGCTCCGGCTGAAGCCTGATCTGCGGCAAATGAAGCCTCATGCAAAGCACATTATGTCAGCTTTGCAGTTTCTCAAACATCATGCGCTGCGCAAAAAATCTTATTATTGTCAGCAATTGCCCGTTTCAGCCCAAGCAGTGTCCGCTCTACCGCAGATGCGGCAGCATGGCCTTGAAAGCGGGGGTACCTGCTTTTTGAAGGAATTCATAAATGATCATCTCCGCCGGAGCCAGTGCCGCGCCGATTTCCCGCAGCCGCTGCTGGCCGTAAGCATGGTTTTCCGCTGTGCGCGAGGAGATGGCATCCGCCACCACCTGCACTTCGTAGCCTTCCTGAATGGCTCCAACCGCTGTCTGCCAGACGCAAATATGACTTTCCACACCGCAAAGCAGCAGCGTATGCACTGAGGCGGGCAGCTCGCTCAACAGCCGTTTCATCCCCGGATTGGCCAGTGCGTTGAATTCGGTTTTGTCAATGCAGGGTTTGTCGGCAAGCAGCCCGGCCAGCTCTGGGACAAAGGGGCCGATGCCCTTCTTATACTGGGTGCAGGCCAGGACCGGCATGTCCAGTGCCGCCGCCAGATGGAGCATCAGGCTGATGTTTCTGCTCACCCGCTCCGCCTGATGGATGTGGGCCATCAGACGTTCCTGCGGGTCAATCACAAGGAGGCAGCATTCTTGGGGCCGCAGCATTGTCGGTGTTCCGAGGTTCATATTTTTGTCTGGCGGATGATGATCTCTTCTTTTAGTGGGCGGCAGCGAAAATTGCAACAGAAAACCGAAGAGCTGCGGCAGGGCGGCCAGCCCGGCCAGCAGGATACACTATTTTTGGAAAAAGAGAAAGAGGGGAAGGCGGCGATTCTGTCCCGGCTGTCACCCCAAGCCGCTCACGTCCCGCAGAGTCTTCCCCTCCAGCAGCTCCTTGGCCAAGGCTACGGTCTGCGCGGTAGGATGATCGCCGCCAAGCATCCGGGCCAGTTCAGCGGGCCGCTCCTCCGGCAAAAGCTGGCGGATGGCGGTGCGGGTGCGGCCCCCGTCGGCGACTTTTTCGACCAGAAAATGGACATCGCCGCAGGCGGCAATCTGAGGCAGATGGGTGATGCAGAAAACCTGATGATGCCCGGCCAGCTCGCCGATCTTGCGGGCCACCGCGCTGGCCGCCTCGCCGCCGATGCCCGCGTCGATCTCGTCGAGAATCACCGTCTCCACCTTATCCTGGCGGGCGAAGAGGCACTTCATCGCCAGCATCAGCCGCGACAGCTCGCCGCCGGAAACCACCTCGGTCAGCGGCTTAAGCGGCTCGCCGGGATTGGCGGAAAAAAGAAACTCCACCCTGTCCCAGCCGTCCGCCGACAGGCCGGAGCCGTCGGGATTGTCCGCCGCCTGCACCGAAACCCCGAAATGGGTCTGGCGGAAACTGAGTGAGGCCAGCTCGGCCTGCATGGCCGCAGCCAGCCGCTCTCCGGCCTGCGCCCGCGCCGCTGACAGCCCGGCGGCCAGCCGCAGCAGCTCCGCCTCAACGGTCAGCAGCTCCTTGTCCAAATCCGCCAGCTCCTGCTCAATGCCCTCCAGCACATGCAGCTCCTGCTCCGCCCGCTCGGCAAAGGCCAGCACCTCCTCGATGCCTGCGCCGTATTTGCGCTGAAGCTGGCGGATCAAAGCCAGCCGCGCCGCAATCTGCTCCATCCGGCCCTGATCCGAGGGAATGGCCTCCAGATATGCGTCAAGGCAGCCTTCCAAGTCCTCAATCTCGAAACAGGCCGAGCTGATCCGCTCCGCCAGCTCCTTGACGCTGGGGTCAAGAGCAGCGGCCTGCTCCATATTCTTTCTGATCACGCTGAGATGGCCGCGCACCTCTTCGCGCAGGAGCAGGCTGCTCTTTCCGGCCAGCTCGGCCAGAGCAGTCGAGGATTTGAGCAGGTCGCGCTCGCGGATCAGCACCTCGTCCTCGCCCGGCGACAGCCCTGCCTGACGGATCTCCCGCAGCTGAAAGCCGAGAAAGTCCCGCTTCTGCTCCTTGTGCTGCTCCTGCTCGCGGAGCTGATGCCGGCGGCGGACCAGCTTCTGCCGCCGCTCAAAGATCTCGGCGTAGCGCAACCGCTGCTCCAGCAGGCCGCCGTAGCCGTCGAGGAAATCAATGTGGCTGCCGCTGCGGAGGAGCAGCTGCTGGTCGTGCTGGCCCGCGATGTTGACCAGATTTTCAGTGAGATCGGCGACAGTGCGGGCGGTGCTCAGGCGGTCGTTGATGAAGAAGCGGCTGCGCCCGCTGCTGCTGATCACCCGGCGCAGGATGCAGTCGCCGCCGCTTTCCAAGCCCTGCTGATTGAGAAGCGCGGCCAGCTCCGGCTGCCTACTGATGTCAAAGGCGGCCTCGACCGCCGCCTGCTGGCAGCCGCTGCGCACCAGCATGGCTGACGCTCTGCCGCCGGTGAGCAGGTGCACGGCCTGCATGATGATCGACTTGCCCGCGCCGGTCTCGCCGGTGAAGACTACAAGCCCTTTGGGCGCGGCGGAGAAGTCAAGCTCCAGCGTGCTGATCAGGGCCAGATCGTTGATGCGCAGCTCCAGCAGCATGATTGCGTTAACTCACGTTATGTTGTTCAGATGCGTTGCTTATGAAGCCATCCCCTCGCAGTCAAACGCGTTTCGCAGCAGCTCCACCCTGAAGGCGTTGTTCTCGGCGAAGACAGCGGCCACGTCAAAGCGGAGCGGCATGTCCAGATTGCGTTCGGCCATGTACTCCAGCGCGGCAGCGGCCAGCCGCCGTTGTTTCCGAGTATCCACGGCCTCAAAGGGGCTGCCGAACTGGCTGCCACGCCGAGTTTTCACCTCGACAACAACCAAGCAGCCTCCGTCTTGGGCGACGATGTCAATTTCACCGCTGGACAGTCGGCAGTTACGCTCAAAAATAACATAACCCTGCGCTTTAAGAAAGAGGGCTGCGGCATCTTCGCCGTCACGCCCGATTGTGCTGGAATCATGCCGGGGATGTTGCTCACTCATGCGGACTTGCTTAGCTGAAGGACATCGTTGCGGCGGTGACGGAAAGGGTGCCGACTCTCTGCACTATTACAGACTGCATCCCCCCACGTCAACAGAGAAAATCCCACAGCAGTCTGCAAATTTTGTTCCTATCAGGAATTACGCTGTTCGATTGCCAACTCGTTGATTTTATTAAACTGATATTTTGCACAGTTAAAGGTAAGTTTTTGTAATAGTTAAATTTTTTGCTTTACCTGCGTAAACTCTGTTTATATCGAAGGCGGTCTGTCGCCGTTGCAGAGACCTGTCAGATCGGATACAATATACTACTGCGTTATCAACGTGCGATAATTGGTCTGGATAGACCAGACTGCACCTGACTCACCTCTGCGTCTTGCGCACCGAGCAGCAGCGGCCCATAAGCTCTATACATGCCGGAACGTATAACAGGCTGACTCTCTTTCAGGAAAAAGCGCAGACCGCCAAATTTTTTCATGTGTTAAAAATCATAGGACTTACGCAGTTGAAATAAGAATTTTAACTATTACAGTCAGTTGTCTTTTTGCCGCTTAAGTCGTCAGTTGAATAAAATCAACGGGTTGGCAATCAAACTGCGTAACTCCTAAAATAGTTGCAACTAAGCTACCAAAGATGAATCCTTGCAAAATATTAATTGTCGAGTATTCGACAAGGGGAGGGAGGGGAAAATGAAAGGGAAGATGTTGTTGCTGTCTGCAAGTATTATTTTTTTGTTTTTTATTGCAATTTCACATGCTCAGGAGTCCGTCGCCAAAAGAAAAACTCTTGGAATATCAACCGGAACCGACGATGCGGAAGAAGATTTGGCGAACGGAACCATGTACCTCGCTGAAGAAAACTTAGAGTTGTGCTATCATGCTTGGAGCGGCGGCGGGCGAAACCAAATCATAGGCTTAAGATTTCCAAAACTCAGCCTTCCTGCTGATGTCATTATTGATTCAGCACATTTGCAGTTTTTCTCAAAAGGCAGTACCAGTACCAGCACCAGTTTCACCATAACAGGAGAAGTCTCCCTGAATTCCGAGCCTTTTTCAAGCAGCGCATACAATATATCTTCGCGCCATAAAACTGTCGCAAAAGTCACTTGGGCGGTTCCCGCATGGGGAGGCTGGGGAGAACAGGGGCTGAACCAAAGAAGCCCGGATATTTCATCGGTTGTAAAGGAGATCGTTGCTCAAAACGGATTTTCATCCTCATCCCCTGTCACTATTTTCCTGCAAGGTTCTGGCACGAGAATAGCGCAAGCGTTTGAGGGAGATCCTTTCATGGCACCCAAACTTCTTATCAATTACCGCCTTCTTAGCGCAACTCCAAGCACGGTGCCCTACAAAGACCGGTATTCAAACCAGTTTCCAATAGGCACGTCCATGTCAGCCGAGTACTTGGGCAATCTGGACAAATTAGGCGGAAACAACATTTTTAACCGCCTCACAGCTGAATCTTCTATGAAATGGAGCAGCATTCAGCCAGAGTACAACAAATTCACCTTTGAAAAAGGTGACGCTTTAGCTGATTATGTGCGCTCGAACAATATGAAGATGACCGGCCATACTTTGCTTTGGCATCAGGGCAATCCAGACTGGCTGTTCAAGAATGGCCCCGATGGTTCAGTGTCATCTTCTGTTTTAAGTCTACGCCTGAAGAATCACATCGACAAAATGGTTGAGCGGTACGGAGATGTCGTTGATAACTGGGATGTTGTGAATGAAGCTATCTCAGACTTAAGCACTGTGTACCGAGAGGATTCAGAAGGTTCTTTATGGTGGAGCTATTTCAAGTCACCTGAATTCATCAAGCTCGCTTTTCAGTATGCTGCTGAAGCGAATGCGAAATATGGACGCAGCTCGTTGCTGTTTTATAATGACTACAACGTGCCTGACAGCAAAAAGATTGGCAAGATTCTGCAAATGATTGATTATCTGAAGTCAAGCGGCGTGCAGATTGATGGTGTCGGTTTTCAAGGGCATTGGCAACTGAATGATTTTTCAATAAGTCAGATACGAGCGGCTTTTGACAAGATCATCGCAAAAGGTCTGAAAATCAAGATCAGCGAGCTTGATATTTCTATATACAACTACTACACAAAAGATTATTCAGCTCCTTTGACTGCGGCCTGTGAACAGGAACAGGCATACCGCTATCAGGAGCTGTTTGATCTATTCCGGGAATATAAAGATCATATTCACAGCGTGACCATCTGGGGGCTGACGGACGGGCCTGGCACTTGGTTGAGCTACAATCGTCAGACATGGGAGCTTCTTCCTCAAGATCAGTGGGATTACCCGCTGCTGTTTGATCAGAATTTCAATCCAAAGAAAGCACTTTACGCTATCATGGACTTCGCTGACAGCGGACAGGGCGGCGGCACGGTCAATCAGCCGCCGACAGCTGTGCTGAAAGCGCATCCAACATCAGGCAACGCGCCGCTTACAGTTTCCTTTGACGGCTCTGATTCTTTCGATTCAGACGGAACAATTGCGGAGCACAGCTGGTTCTTCGGAGATGGCGGATACGGTGCCGGTGAAAGCGCGACACGGATATACAAGACCGCAGGCACATACCCTGTTTCGCTCACCGTGAAAGACAATACGGGCAACGTGGACTCTGAAGCCGCTGTGATTACAGTCGGGCCTGATTTGACCAAAGTTATCACCGTGCAGGACATCTCCATATCCACTGTCAAATCAGGAGACAGTACAGCCGCTCAAGTGACAGTGCTGATTCTGAACGCGTCAGGACAGCCTGTCAGCGGAGTCAGGGTGTATGGCACGTGGAGCAACGGGCTGGTGAGCGGCAATGTATCAGGTCTGACCGATGTCAACGGACTGGTGACGTTGACATCCAGCTACACCACCAAGAAAGGGGCGATAACGTTCACCGTCAACAATTTGCTGAAAACAGGCTTTTTGTATGACGGATGTCAGAACCAGAAAACCAGTGCGTCGGTCAATGTGAATTAAGGGGCACAGCAAGCCTGTGAGGCCAGCGGCTGTATAAAGCACCGCTGGCGCGAAACTATGTGTTTGCCTGACAACACCCCGTCGCTTTGCGGCGGGGTGATTTGTTTTTTCAGTCGGCAAACTTTTCAGCACAACCTTCAGAGAATGAGGCGATCATGGGTTTTCAGTGCGGCATTGTCGGTCTGCCCAATGTGGGCAAGTCAACCATTTTCAATGCCTTGACCGCAGCGGCCATCGCGGCGGAAAACTATCCTTTCTGCACCATCGAGCCGAACGTCGGCGTGGTGCCCGTGCCGGACAAACGGCTGGACATCCTCTCCGCTTTGGCCAAAACCCGTAAGACGGTGCCTGCGCAGATGGAGTTCGTGGACATCGCTGGGCTGGTCAAAGGGGCTTCGCAGGGCGAGGGCTTGGGTAATCAGTTTCTTGGCCACATCCGGCAGGTGGATGCAGTGCTGCATGTGGTGCGCTGCTTTGAGGACGAGAACATCGTCCACGTGGACGGTTCGATTGATCCGATCCGTGACGTGGAAGTTATCTCGATGGAATTAGTGCTGGCCGATCTGGACAGCGTGAGCAAGCGGCTGAAGAAGACGCAGAGCCAGGCAAAGTCCGGCGACAGGAAGTTTATTGATGAGGCCGCCTTTCTGGAGCAGCTTCAGGCCGCGCTGGACAAGGGGCTGCCTGCTCGGACGGTGACAGCGGCCAGCGAGCCGCAGCAGGAGCTGCTGCGCGAACTCTGCCTGCTCACGGCCAAGCCGGTGCTTTACGTGGCCAATGTCAGCGAGGCGGACATCGCCGCAGGCAATGCCTATGTGGAAAAGCTGAAGGCTTTGGCGGCGCAGGAAGGGGCATCGGTGATCATGATCGCTGGGGCGATTGAGCAGGAGCTGGGCCAGTTGGACGCAGCGGAGCAGAAGGAGTTCCTTGCTGACATGGGCTTGGAAGAGCCGGGTCTGCACCGCCTGATCCGCGCCGGTTACGATCTGCTCGGCCTGATCACCTACTTCACGGTGGGCGAGAAGGAGACACGGGCGTGGACGATCACCAAAGGCACCACCGCGCCCGGCGCGGCAGGCAAAATTCACACCGATTTCGAGCGCGGCTTCATCCGGGCGGAAGTGATCGCCTATGAGGACTACGTGGCCTGCGGCTCCGAGGCCGCAGCCCGCGACAAGGGCGTGCTGCGCTCGGAGGGCAAAGAGTACATCGTCAAAGACGGCGACTGCATGTTGTTCCGCTTCAATGTCTGAGCTGCATATCCCGGCAAAAAAAGTGCTGCCGATGAATGGATCATTCTACGCCCGATAAATAGCGCTGGGGATTACCGATAACTGGTTGCAGGGATTACCGATGAATAGTGCTGGGGATTACCGATGATTTTTTCCGGGCACGGGAATCCAAAGAGTGCATCGTCAAGGATGGCGACTGCATGTTGTTCCGCTTCAATGTCTGAGGTGCCGTTGTGCCGTTTCTCTGCGCGTGGCTTTTTGTGCGAACTGTGATGCAACCACGCGCATTTCCTCTTTGTTCATCATGAACCAGAGTATTTTCCCTCTGTCTGCCGTACCAGACGGAAGCCGAGCGAGTCGCTGCGGTAGTCCGGGGCATTCACGCCCCGGAAGGCGGCGCGGAGATTCTTGACGGAGCCGTACCAGCTGCCGCCCCGGAAGCAGCGGGCTTTGCCGTTTTCTGGGCCAGCAGGATCAGCCGCCGGGCTGCTGCGGTAATACTCCGCGCTGTACCAGTCATTGACCCATTCCCAGACGTTGCCGCTGATGTCATGCAGCCCCCACGGATTCGGCTTTTTCATGCCAATCGGATGGGGGTAGTTCTCCTTCCGGTTCTGCTCGCGCATTGAGAACCACTTTTCTAAGTCAGCGGCATCCATGTTGAACCAAGCGTGTTCCGGCGCGGGATCCATTGCATCCCCCCAGAAATAAATGGACGACCGCCCTGCCCTCGCCGCGTATTCCCATTCCGCCTCGGTCGGCAGCCGGTAGGCAGCACCGCCCTCTTTCTGGTTAAGCCAAGCGATAAAGCCCTGCGCATCCAGCCAAGAGACATGCGTCACCGCTGCCTCGTCGCCGTGCGCATTGGCTTTTCGGAAGGCATCGGTGTCGATTTTGTCCCGCTCTTTGTCATCCAGCGCGGCTAAATACTGCTTGAACTGCCCCAGCGTGACCTCATGCACGCCCATCTGGAACGCTCGGCTGATGCGCACCTCATGCTGCGGGGCCTCCTCCTCCAAGCCGTCCTCATCCAGCTTGCCCTTAGCCGGACAGGTCGGCCCTTTGGGCGGCAGGCCCTGCTTTTCCAGCTCGCGGTCGGCGGCTTTGTCCGCCCGGCTGTACATGCAGCTGCCCATGTAAAAGCTGCCTGCGGGAATGGTTGTGAAGGTCATGCCGATGGAGTTGGTGTGCTCGGCGGCATGAACAGCGGGAACGAGAAGCAGGGATGCGAGAAATAGAGCGCGGCAGGCAGTTTTCATAGGACGCGGTCGGTATGAAGGTTGAAATTCTGAGCGGCACCGAGACAAAGACGGCGATTTCCGCTTTTCATGCAGCATACTGGAAAAGCAGCGGAATGAAAACAGCAGTCAAGTACCAATTCGCCGTCCGGGCAAGCGGCAAATGCGGATTTCGGCTGGCGGCGCAGATAGTTATTTGGGCAAAACAATGTGGTACCGCTTCAGCTTCCGCCAGAGCGAGACCCGGTTGATGCCGAGAATCTCCGCTGCTTTTGACTTGTTCTGTCCGGTCTGGGCCAGCACCCATTCAATGTACTTCCGTTCTTGATCGTCGAGCGAGGGAATGTTGCCGCCGTCGGATTCCGCTGCCGGGGCGTGAAAGGTCTCTGCGCCCAAATCCTCCGGCAGGTGTGCCGTCTCAACACGCGAGCCTGAAGCCAGCACCACCGCTCGCTCGATGATGTTCTCCAGCTCGCGCACGTTACCGGGGAACGTGTAGCCGTGCAGCCGCTCCAAGACCTCCGGGGCCAGCTCCTTAACCGGCTTGCGCATCACCGCGCTGAAGCGGTCTAAGAAGAACTGGGCTAACAGACGGATGTCACGGGGCCGCTCGGACAAAGGCGGCAGATGCAGATTCATGACGTTGATGCGGAAGTACAAATCCTGCCGGAAGCCGCCCTCCTTAACCATCTGCGACAGATCGCGGTTGGTGGCCGCCAAGAAGCGGACGTTGACCTTGACCGGCTCAGTCGCGCCCAGCGGCAGCACCTCCTTTTCTTGCAGCACCCGCAGCAGCTTGACCTGCATGGCCAGCGTCATCTCCGTCAGCTCGTCGAGGAACATAGTGCCGCCTTCCGCTGATTCAATCAGGCCGATCTTATGCCGATCCGCGCCGGTGAAGGCCCCTTTCTCGTGGCCGAACAGCTCGTTGGCGAGCAGCTCCTCGGTGAACACGCCGCAGTTCACTGCCTTGAGCGGCCCGACAGCTCGCGGGCTGTGCTCGTGGATGTAGCGGGCCAGCAGCTCCTTGCCAGTCCCGGACTCGCCGCTGATCAGCACCGAGCAGTCGCTCTGCGCCACCTCGCGGGCTGTGCGCAGGAGCTTCTGCATGGCCGGGTCTTCGGTGAGAATGGTCAGACCTTGCGCTTGAGCCAGCCGCTCTTTCAGCGCCGTGTTCTCCTGCCGCAGTTGCCGCTTTTCCAGAGCCTCGCGCACGACCTTGCGCACTTCGTCCAGCTTGTAGGGTTTGATCACATAATGATACGCCCCCATCTTCATGGCTGCAACCGCTGAATTGACTGTGGCATAGCCAGTGATCATCACCACCTCGGTGTCCGGCGAGACCTGCTTGACCCGCCGCAGGATCTCCATGCCGTCCACGTTCGGCATCCGCAGATCAGTCAGCACAAGGTCAAAACCGTGCTGCTCGATCAGCTTGAGGGCATTCTGGCCGCTCTGGGTGGCGATGACCTCATAGCCTTCCTTGCCGAGGATGTGCTGGAGGTTGCGGACTGCGGCCTGTTCGTCGTCAACAATTAAGATTTTCGGTGAATTCATGATGATTAAGATCTGTCTATTAAAGAGGTTCAGTGGTGTGCATGGAGCGGCAAAAAGTCTTTCGCGGCTTCATGCGGCTGCCATATCGAGCGAGTCTTATTCAAGGCATCGAGCGACGCTTGGAAATTCCCTCGCTCGATGTCTTGCAAGGGCATCGAGCGATGCTCGTACTTTCCATCGCCCGATGCTCCTGCCTTCCATCGCCCGATGCTCTGGTCTTCCCTCGCTCGACGCTTCTCACGCGCCATGCTTCTGTTCAGCCTCCACCCGCAGCGGCAGGCTGATGAAAAAGGCCGCGCCGCGCCCCGGTGCGCTTGCAACCGTGATAGCTCCGCCGTGCTTGGTGATGATCTCGCGGGTGACGGCCAAGCCAAGGCCGCTGCCCTTGCCCACGTCTTTGGTGGTATAGAAGGGATCAAAGATTTTCTCTACATCAACCGCCGCGATACCGGGGCCGTTGTCGCGCACTTCGATCAGCACTTCGCCGCGCTCCTCGTCCAGTCCAGCCCGGAGCAGGATTTTCCCGCTGCCTTCCAGTGCCTGTCCGGCATTGCGAAGGATGTTGATCAACGCCTGCTGGAGCTGCCGCTTGTCAGCGAAGAAGAGGCCGTCTTTGCTGATGTCCACGGTGAACTCAAGCTCCGCCGGGAAATCGTTGACCACCAGCTTGCTGGTCTGGCGGAGGAAGCGTTCCAGTTCCAGCTCCGTAGGCCGCATCTCACGGTCATGGGCGAATTCAAGCAATGAGCGGATGATATTCCGCGCCCGGTCAGTCTCTTCGTCAATCTGCGCCGCCATTTCCAGCAGGAACTCGCTGTCCGGGATCTTCGCCTCTTGCAATTCCTCCAGCAGTATCTGCGCCGAGCTGCTGGCATTAGAGAGCGGGTTGTTCAGCTCGTGGGCCACGCCCGCGACCAAAGTGCCGACTGCGGCCAGCTTTTCGCTCTGGATAAGCTGCTTCTCCCGCCTGTCCAATATCTCCACCATGTGGCAGATGGCCTTGGTCACTGCCCGGATTTCGGCTGGATCAGCCGCATTCTCTAAGCGGTCGAAGCGGCCCTCGCCAATGCTGCGCGTATATTCAATGATATGCTCCAGCGGCTGCACTACCAAAGTGGTCATCTGACGGCCAAGAAACAGGGCCAGCCCGGCCACGGCCAGCACGAAGAGAATGCCGCTCCACGTCAGGCTGGCCAGTTTGCCGTCAATCGAGCTGCGGATGCTCTGGTTCATTGCCCCGGAGAGATCAACTAAGCGTTTGCCCACGCTGCGGATTTGCTCTTCCTCCGCATGACGCTGCGCCACCTGAAAGAACCTGAAGTCCTTGTTGATCACCTCGCGGTAGCGCAGCAGCTCGCGTTCCAGCTCCGCCTGACTGGACGAAGGCGGATCGTGCTTTTCGTGCAGCAAGGTCAATGCCTTGCCGATCTGCGCCTGGTTCTCATGAAAGTCCTGTTCCTGCCGATAAAGCAGCCAGTTCTTCTCGTAGCGGCGGATTTCCAGCACCGTGTCGCTGAGGGCCGAGACGGTCTCCAAGGCGGCGACGCGCTGGCGGATGTCGGCCAGACCAAGGGCAACCAGCAGCATGATCAGGGCGACCAGCGTCACCATCAGGCAGTAGCCCAGCCGGATACGGCGGGAAAGGCTGTTAAGCAAGGAGAGACGGCGCATGACGATTCAGAATGCAACAGCCGCACCGGCAATGCAACATCTCGTGCAACACGGCTGTAGATGGGCTTTTTCAGCCTGCGGCGGCTTTGCTGTTGCGCTTTGCAGCGGTAGCAGTGAGCGAAAAGCAGCAGACGTTATTTTTACGAAAGTAATATCAAGACACTGTGCTGCTTCTTCCTGATGGCACAGTCTTTGCATGGCCAGCGGTAACGAGAACCCGCGCAGCACATTCCCATCTTAATCCCAAGGAGATTAAAATGAAACTCATTTGCACTTTGCAGGCCATTGAAGAGAGCTTCAGCGCAGCAGCTTTTGCTGAGGAAAACGAGCATCAGGCTGCCCGTGAAATGCTTCGGCGGCAGGAAAGCGAGCGGTTGCACCAGCTCCGCCCAGCAGCGGTCATCCATGAAAAATACCGCAGAGATATGCCGACAGCCATCTGAAAGCATGACAAAAGACGGCGGAGCATCTCCGCCGTCTTTTATATCTCCTGCCACGTATTTTCTTTTTTTCTTTTTTGAAGTGAAGTAAAACTGCTGAAAAATAAAGCTGCCGCGACACATTTCTTCCGCTCAAGACTGGCCACGAGGCCAGCTGCACTATTTCCTTCTGAGGAGGCGTTTTTATGAAATTAACATCGTTGTTCCCCTTTCTTGCTTGGTTCAAGCTGATCACCAAGGAGAGCGTCAAGGCAGATTTCTTCGCCGGTCTGACCGGCGCAGTGATCGTGCTGCCGCAGGGCGTGGCCTTTGCCACCATCGCTGGAATGCCGCCGGAATACGGCCTCTACACAGCGATGATCACCCCGATCATCGCCGCGCTCTTCGGCTCCTCGTTTCACCTGATTTCCGGCCCGACCACCGCCATCTCCATCGTCGTCTTCTCAGCCATCAGCCAGTACGCAACGCCCGGCTCGCCTGAATTCATCTCTCTTGCCCTGACGCTGACCTGCCTCGCCGGAGTCTATCAGCTCGCCTTTGGCTTGGCGCGGCTGGGCGTGCTGGTCAACTTTGTTTCGCACACCGTGGTGATCGGCTTCACCGCCGGAGCCGCAGTGCTCATCGCCACCAGCCAGCTCAAGCACATCACCGGCATTCCGATCAAGAGCGGCTCAGAATTTCTGCACACTTGGGCTGCGCTGATTCATGGCATCGGCCAGCTGAATATTGCTCTGCTGCTGATTGCCGCTGTCACGCTCGGCGTGTCCATCGCAGTGAAAAAATTCATGCGGAAGGCACCGAACCTGCTGGTCGGCCTGATCGTCGGCAGCATGCTGGCCGTCTATCTCAGCACCTTCGCCGAGGGCATCAAGTTTGTCGGCGAGATTCCCGCCCAGCTGCCGCCGCTCTCCATGCCTGACCTCTCGCTGGCGACCATCAAATCCCTTGCCGCGCAGGCCTTTGCAGTCGCTCTGCTTGGTCTGATCGAGGCTGTGTCCATCAGCCGGGCTGTGGCCACCAAATCCGGCCAGCGCATCAATGCCAATCAGGAGTTCATCGGCCAGGGCATGTCGAATCTGATCGGCAGCTTCTTCTCCAGCTACGCAGGCTCCGGCTCGTTCACCCGCTCCGGGATCAACTACGAGGCAGGCGCGAAAACGCCGCTGTCCGCCGTGTTCGCCGCTGTCGCCTTGGCAGGCATCATTCTCTTGGTTGCCCCGCTGGCGAAATATCTGCCCATCGCCGCAATGGGCGGAGTCATCCTTTTGGTCGCCTACAACCTGATTGATTTTCACCATATCAAACATGTGCTGGAGTTCAGCAAATCCGAATCGGCAATCCTGCTGACCACCTTTTTCGCCACCCTCTTCTTGGAGCTGGAGTTCGCCATTTATCTCGGTGTGCTGCTCTCGCTGGTACTCTTTTTGGCGAAAACATCCATCCCAGAAATTCCCGCCCTGTCCATTGACGCTTCTAATGCCAGCCACAGAAAGTTTGTCACCCTTGATCAGAAACCACTGAGCGAATGCCCGCAGCTGAAAATCATCCGCATTGACCGTTCAGTCTATTTCGGCTCGATCAGCCGCATTCAGAACCGCATTGCCGAGATTTCCGACCAGGAAGGCATCCGGCATATCCTGATCATCGCCTCCGGCATCAACATGATTGATTTGGCAGGCGCGGAAGCCTTGGCCTCAGAGCACGACCGCCTGAAAAAGCTCAACGGCGGCCTGTATTTTGTGGACATGAAGCCTGCTGTCTATGAGACAGCGGCAAAATCCGGCTTCATCAAGAAAATCGGCAGCGGCAACTTCTTTGATGAGAAGAGCAAGGCTCTCGCTGCCATCCACAGGAATCTGGATCCGCAGAAGTGCAGCGGCTGCAAGGCGCAAATCTTCCAGGAATGCCAGCAGCTGCCCGCAGGCACAGGTCTGAGCAAAGCCGCCTCTCCACGGCCCAAGCCGCAGGACAGCGAGCGCAAGCTGATGCCTGACACTGGCATCATTCTCCCGCAGCCGCTGGCCGGGCAGGCGTGAACCTGTGAACACAGCTCCGCGCAGCATTGCCTGAACAACAAAACGGCAGACTTCTCAGCAAAGAGAGTCTGCCGTTTTGTTGTTGGCGGGTAAAAGCCGCCTGTTCTTCAACTCCCCCTCAGCGTTGTTTCTGTTTGACAGCTCGCAGTTTTCTTTGTACTGTCAAGTCTTTTTCCGCCGGAAAACGAACCGTCCGGCCTTATGCCCAACTATCATCGAATTTCCGGGAGTCATTTATGTGTCGATTAGCCCTGAAAACCGCAGACATACCCTTTTCCCCCTATGAGGTTCTGACCGGCATGGAAGCCATGCAGGAGGGATATGACGGCAGCGGCCTTGGCCTGCTGCTGCGCGGGGTCAGCTTTGCGGATTTCAATTACAAAAAAGAAGAGCACCTGATTCTGTCCGGCATCGCCCACAGCGAGGCCGCTTTCCAGCGGCTGCACAAGCACATGGAGGAGCGCGGCTTTGAGCAGGAGTATGATCATCAGTTTAAGGTCAACTCCGCCCTGATTGAAGCCAAAGACCGTTATCAGTACATAGTCCGGGTCTATAAGAAGCCGCAGGGCCTGAGCGTGGCAGAGCTGGAAGACCGACTGATGCAGGCCCGGCTTTTTCTGCGCAAGGACGGTGAGCAGCATGGCGGCGACCTGACGGTGTTTTCGTTCTGGTCCGACGTGATCATGATTAAAGAGGTGGGCTGGCCGTTAGAGATTGGCGACGCGCTGGGCCTCAACGACGACCGCATCAAGGCGCGGGTGGTCATGGCGCAGGGTCGGCAGAACACCAACTACGGCATCAACCTTTATGCCTGCCATCCCTTCTTCATTCAAGGCATTGCCACGATGACCAACGGCGAGAACACCGCCTTTGTGCCGATCAAAGAGTGGCTGGAAGGCAAGCGGATTCCCGGCTACATGGGTTATCAATCGGATTCCGAGGTTTTTGCGCACATTCTTCATTACGTGACCAAGAAGCTCAATCTGCCGCTGGCCTGCTACAAGCACGTCATCACCCCGCTGAAGACCGAGGAGCTGAACAAGCATCCGCAGGGCGAGTTCCTCAAGGGCCTGCGCACCGCCTGCCGCCGCCTGATCATTGACGGCCCGAACGCGGTCATCGGCACCTTGCCGGACGAGAGCTGCCTGCTGGTCATGGATCAGAAGAAGATGCGGCCTGCCACGGTTGGCGGACGGCCCGGCGCATGGGCCATCGCCTCGGAGATGTGCGGCGTGGAAGCACTCATCCCTGACCGCGACCCCAGCCTTGACTTCCAGCCCATGCGCGAACACACAGTTATCATCCCCCCTGATAGAAAGGAACTCCTGATATGGTCTCAGTTCGATCCGTTTACACTCAGCCAAGCAGCCTGACCTTCAGCGACCTGCCGTGGATTATCCAGCACCGCGAAGACCGCTGCACTCTTTGCGGGCAATGCACGGCGGTCTGCCCTAAGCAGGCCATCTACCTGACCTACCGCCGCCAGCGGATGCCGAAGTTAGACATCCTTCAGAAGAAGCGCGGCAACGAGTACCGTCATTTTGTCGGCATCCGCCAGCACACGGCAATCGACAAGATGTGCATCGGCTGCGGCATGTGCTCGTCAGTCTGCCCGAACGAGGCCATTGGCCCGGTGCCGAATAGCAACGAGCACCGTTCGCGCTTCCACATGGATGAGAAGGGCGATGCATGGAAACGTGGCGGACGGCGTAACGTGCCGGGCAAGACCATCCTTGACCGCATCGCCTTTGACCGCATTTCCATGCTCACTGATCCGGCCTTGGATGCAGGACGGCATGAGTTCAGCCTCAACACCATACTGGGCCGGGTGCTACCGCCGGAGGAGTTTCTCCGCCGTCAGCTCGCAGGCGAGTGGATTCCGCCGACCCGCGAAATATTCCCCTTTGTGATCGGCTCGATGTCCTTTGGCGCACTCTCGCCGAACATGTGGCTGGGCCTGCTCCAAGGCGTGGCCTACTGCAACGAGGTGCTCGGCATTCCGGTGGTCATGGCCACTGGCGAGGGCGGCTGCCCGCCGTGGGTGCTGCGCAGTCCGTTCCTCAAATATATCATCCTGCAAATCGCTTCTGGCTATTTCGGCTGGGACGAGATCATTCGGGCCATCCCGGAGATGCAGTGCGATCCGGCGGCCATTGAGATCAAGTACGGCCAAGGCGCGAAGCCCGGCGACGGCGGCCTGCTGATGTGGTTCAAGGTCAGCAAGCTGATCGCCCGCCTGCGCGGTGTGCCGGAAGGCGTTGACCTGCCTTCGCCGCCCGTGCATCAGACGCTCTACTCAATTGAGGAAAGCGTCATGAAGATGATTCAAACCATGTCTATGGCCTTCGGCTTCCGGGTGCCGGTCTATCCGAAGATTTCCGGCTCCACTTCGGCCAAGTCGGTGCTGAACAACCTCGTGCGCAATCCCTACGCGGGCGCACTGCTGATTGACGGCATTGACGGCGGCACCGGCGCGGCCTACAACGTGTCCATGGACGCGACCGGCCACCCGATTGCCTCCAACCTGCGCGAGTGCTATCTCGAATTGGTCGCTCAAGGCCGCCAGAACGAGATTCCGCTCTTTGCCGCAGGCGGCGTGGGCAAAAACGGCAACGTCACCCAGAACGGCATGGCCCTGATCATGCTCGGCGCGTCGGGTGTGCATGTCGGCAAGTACATCATGCAGGCCTGCGCTGGCTGTCTCGGTAACGAGATGGGCCGCTGCAACGTCTGCAACACCGGCATTTGTCCCAAGGGTATAACCAGCCAGAATCCCAAGCTTTACCGCAGACTTGACCCGGATGATGTCGCCCAGCGCGTAGCCGATGTCTTCTCGTCCATCAGGATAGAGATGAAAAAGATTATGGCCCCGCTTGGCCGTTCGCAGAGCCTGCCCATCGGCATGTCCGATGCGCTCGGCATTGACGATGCGGACGCGGCGGAGAGGCTGGGGATTAAGTATATTTGTTAAGGGGAAGAGTGGGGCACGTGGCCCCACTGTATCTATACAAAAATAAAAAAACGAGAGAGGGAAAATGAATATGCGGGAAAAAGAAATTGAATCCACCAGATTTTATTGCCATAAAGTGAGTAATTTCGTTATCATTACGCAGGAGATATTGATACATCAAAGCAGTCGAGGAGATGGGGCAGTGAATAAACTTCCTATCTCATTTGAGTGCAACCATGCAGTCTCGTGCGGAGTCGTTCAGTCTTCAGGAGAATTCAACTATGAAACGTGTATCCACACTAAATGCCGTTAATTCATTTATGAAAAAGTGTATCCCGTGTCAAGCCGTTGATTCATGCTACTTTTGATCATGAAATCCGGTGGGCATTTCATCATAAAGAATTGAGATCGCGTTCCCCAATCACGAGGATCTTACTGATGAACAGGTTGTTGATGCCGTCGCGAAATGTTTCTTCACGTCACAGATGCCAAGCATCTTGATGGATATAAGGTGGAAGTGGCATTTAACAATGGACAGGAAGGTATTGCTGATTTGTCCGAAGCCTTGAACGGCCCTCTTTTTGAGTCACTCAAGGATTAGGCGATATTTCCCTCTTTGCTATTGATAAAGAGCTGGAAACACTTGTCTGGCCCAATGGAGCAGATTTAGCCCCTGAATATATCTTCTTTCAAGCATTCAAAAATGATTCTGATTTGCAGGAACAGTTCAGGGAATGGGGTTATGTTAGCTGACAGCGGCAGATGAATGCTTTTCTGCGTTCCTGCTTGGATGAACGGATGATAAACATCATGAAAGAATAAAAACATCCATAATCACGGATTTTCATTATGACTGAACAAGCAAAAAAGACTGCAATCATACGCGGCAAGGATGCCAATGGCCTGCGGCTGACATCCAAAGTTTTTGAAGAAGAAGTGCGCGGCGCGGCGGCTGATGCGGACGAGCTGCTGCTGGAATCCTTTGGTCAGCACAACATCGGCCTGCGGCTGGGCGGTCGCAAGGACAGGCCGCTGACGATCCGGGTGAAAGGGCCGGTCGGGCAGCGGGTGGGCTGCATGGGCTTGCCCGGCACCACGGTCATCTGCGAAGGCTCGGCCTCGGACGACGTGGGCTATCTCAACATCGGCGCGGATGTGATCGTCAAGGGCGACGCGACCAACGGCGTGTGCAGCGCGATGGCTGGCGGGCGGGTGATGATCGGCGGCTCCATCGGCGCGCGCGGCCTGACCATGACCAAGTGGAACCCTGACTACGAACGCCCGCAGATGTGGGTGCTCGGCTCGGTGGGCGACACCTTTGCCGAGTTCAACTGCGGCGGCATTGCCGTGGTTTGCGGCCATAACCCGAAGAACCCGGACAACGTGCTCGGCTACCGGCCCTGCGTCGGCATGGTCGGCGGCTGGGTCTATTTCCGGGGCACGATTGACGGCAGCTATGCTCGCAGCAACGCCAAATTAGCGCAGCCAAGCGACGAGGAATGGCAGTGGCTGATCGAGCGTCTGCCGGAATACCTCAACGCCATCGGCAGGCCGGAACTGCTCGACGAATTGAGCCAGCGCGAGGAATGGAACCTGCTTGCCGCTGTCCCGCCGCAGGAACGCGCCCTGCTGTCCTCTGGGCCGATGCCGATGTCCGAATTTGCCAAGCGCGTGTGGAGCGCGGGCTTCGGCGGCGGCGACCCTCTGCGCGACTTGGCCCCGATGCTCGACCGCTCGGTGATCGGCGTTGTTGAAACCGGCGATCTGCGCAGGCGCAAGCCGTGGTGGGTCAACCGCGACTCCGCCGCGCCCTGCACCTACTACTGCCCGATGCACATCCCGACCATTGACCGGCTGCGCATGATCCGCGAGGGCAGGAACGAGGAAGCCTACGAGATGCTGCTCCGCTACACGCCCTTCCCGGCCTCGGTCTGCGGCACCATCTGTCCGAACCTCTGCATCCAGAACTGCGCCCGCAAAAAATTGGATTTCTCCATTGATGTCTCGGTGCTGGGTCAGGCCGTTCATAATGTGGATCCGCCCAAAGGCAAGCCCGCCACCGGCCACAAAGTGGCGGTCATCGGCGGCGGCCCGGCAGGCATGGGCGTGGCGTGGCACTTGGCTTTGGCTGGCATTGAGGCCCATATTTTTGAGAAGGGCGACCTGCTCGGCGGCAAGCTGGCCCAGACTATTCCGTGGGAGCGGCTGTCCAAGGCGGTCTGGGAGATGGAGGTGCAGCGCTTCCTCAAACAGGAGCTGATCAAGGTCAATCTTGGCGTGAGCATGACCCAGGAGAAGATCGAGCAGTTCAAGGCCGAGTACGATTACGTCATCGTCGCGGTCGGCACGCATCAGCCCAAGATCATTCCCTTTACCGGCCACGAGCGGGTGATTCCGGCCCTCGATTACCTGAAGGCGGCCAAGAGCGACACGCCGCCGCCGACCGGCAAGCAGGTGGTGATCATCGGCGCGGGCAATGTCGGCTGCGATGTGGCTGCGGAGTGCTACCGGCTGGGCGCAAGCCAAGTCACGCTGGTGGACATCCAGAAGCCGCTCGCTTTTGGCAAGGAGCGCGAGGCCGCCGAAGCTCTGGGCGCGGTCTTCAAGTGGCCGGTGATGACGAAAGAAGTCACCGAGCAGGGCTTGGTTACGGACAAAGGCGAGCTGATTCCTGCCCAGACCGTGATCATCTCCATCGGCGACGTGCCCAGCCTGCCTTTCCTGCCGGAGAGCGTGAGCGTGATGAAGATCGCGGGCGGATCGTGGATTAAAACTGATGAGGCGGGACGCACCAGCGATGCCAAGATTCTCGCGGTCGGCGATGTCGAGCGGCCCGGTTTGGCCACCAACGCCCTCGGCGCGGCCAAGCGGACAGCCGAGTATCTGATCGCGCAGATGGAGGGTAAGGCGTGGAAGCCCTTCGCCAAAAAGCTGATTCAGTACGAGGCTCTGACCATCGCCCACTACGATCCGGCGGAGGACAAGGGCAAGACCGAGGAGCAGCAGGCGGCCCGCTGCCTGAGCTGCGGCTCCTGCCGCGACTGCCACCTTTGCGAGACCATGTGCCCGACCCACGCGATTTCACGCGAAGAGGTGCCGCCGGAGCAAGCTGCGGACGGCGTGGCCTACCGCTACGTCTCCGACGACAGCAAGTGCGTTGCCTGCGGCTTCTGTGCCGATACCTGCCCCTGCGGCATCTGGACCATGAGGCCGTTTTAGCGCATCCGCCCGATTAAGCGGGTGAAAAATGGGGGTTCAGGCGACGGTCTGAATCCCCATTTTGCCGAAAAAGACGAATATGCACATTATCAAACGCAAAACTTTGCTGGAATTCTGGGCAAAACACCCTGATTCCGAGCAGGCGTTAAAAACTTGGTATGCGGTGGTCAGCAAAGCGAGTTGGAACGGCCCCGCAGATATGAAAAAGATTTTTGCGACAGCGGATATTCTCAAAAACGACAGAATATGCTTCAATATCAAAGGAAACAATTATCGCCTAATCGTAAAGGTCATCTACGAGTTGCAACGGGTTTACATCCGCTTCATCGGCACTCATGCCGAATACGACAAGATTGATGCGAATGCCGTTTGAAATCAGCACAGATGGAGGAAATCATGAGCATCATGCCGATACGGTCAGAAGAAGATTACAATAAAGTTATGCAGCGGATTGACGATCTGATTGATTCGCCGCAAAATTCTGACGAGTTCAACGAACTTGAGGTTTTATCTGTTCTTGCTGAAGATTATGAAGAGAAGCATTTTCCGATAGATTTTCCAGATCCGGTTGAAGCATTGAAATACATCATGGAATGGAAGGGCATCACAAGCAATGATCTTGAGCCGTATATTGGCACCAAGGCCGTTGTTCTGCAAATATTGGAGCGGAAGAAAGAATTGACCGTGGAGATGATCATGCGGCTAAAGAAAGGTTTGAAAATTTCCGCTGATCTTTTTGTGCCCGAATCCAAAGAGGATGTGCCGGTCTTGGCGTGATTCTGAGGAAATATACCTTCAGGGGCAGAGAAAGGGTTCGGGCTGGCTGCCTGAACCCTTTTTGCGTTTATGATGCCAGCGCAAGTTTTTTTGTGCAGCTTAGAAATATTTCTTGACGCAATTAGCAAAAGTGGTAATCTGGCTGGGTAAAGCTGGCCAGCCAGTGGAACGAAGTAGCCAGCCCGGTTTTGATAAGAAGGTCTCATTGCAACGAACGGAGAGACCATAGGAAGAAACTGGCGAGTCATTTTCTTTCTATGGGCAGTGAGTTTAAAAAAATGGGCGGCGATAGAAAGAAACTGAGTACCCAGTTTGTTACTATGAGGCTCCATTTTTAAAAAATGGGTGTCCAGTTTGTTTCACTGGGCGGTCATAGGAAGAAAATGGCTCGTCATAGTTAAAAAATGACAGGTTATAGGAAAGAAAGAGGAGGCCATTATGCTGACAGTAAGCATCCCGAAGTTGTTGCAGGAAGCCCATGCGATCAAAGAGGCTCTTGAACAGATGGGCGATGGCGTTCCTGCTGGAATTTCAGCGGCGGAGATGGGCAACAGGATTGACGCGCTGGAAAATATCATCAGCGAGTTAGACAAAGTGAACGCCAACAGGACGCAGTTGGTCAACAGCAAGGGGGATGGAGCGGAGCGTGTGAGCGATTACATCGTGCAGGTGCGGGCTGTGATCAAGGGGATTAAGGGAGCGGACTCCTCGGAATACGACATGGTCGGCGGCACAAGGGCGAGTGAACGGAAGAAGCCAAAGAGGAAGGTCGGCGGGACGGAATAATCCAGCCGATGCGATCTATTGTTTATATTGAATCATCGTTCACTTTTGTTATCCAAGTCGATCTTGGATATGGCAATAGACTATAAAAACCAAGGAGATATCAAATGAGCAAGATTGTTCAGTCTGGAAAAATAGAGTTTCAGAACCCTGCGTTGAAAACGATCGCAAAAGATATTGTTGATCAATTCAAGATTACAATGGACAAGGTAGTCTTGAATCATTTTGAACCAGATATTTTTCATATTGATGTCGAACGACCTGGAGTTTTTGAAAGAAAAATTTTTAGCGCCTTCAGGGTATTGCCTGAAGAAAAAAAGAAAACAGCTTACGCGGGGGCTAAAAAAAGATTTTCTGCTTCAGCGGAAGAAAAAAGAATATTCGGTAGTGGCGAAACAGCAAGTGATGAGTTAGTATAGGGTGATGATACAAGAAATCATCACTCACCGATGCCGCTGCTGTGACAGCGT
>JAABPV010000025.1 GCA_011391865.1 Desulfobulbaceae bacterium
AACTCGCAACACGCCTCTTTATTGTTCGCTATAATCTCAAATTAAGGGCATCACTTTCTATTTAGCCACCACCTCATATTTTAGTGCTATAATTTTAAGTTGTTTATATTATTTGCAACATGCAAAAATTGATAAAGTTGGCTTTCCGTACGCAGGTGCTTCTGTGTGCTTGTACTTGACGGGGGGTATATTTTTTTGTATTCTTAAAAAGGAATGAGAATGAATATCATTAACTGGCTCGGAAACAACATACTGGCAGCACGCCGCAACGCGGGTTGGGCCAGCAGAGGAGATATAAAAATGGAAATTATCAACTACACAGTAGTCCGCTGCGGAGCGAAAACAGACCGGCTGGAGGGAGCTTCCGCAAATTCTTTCAGAAAAGCCATGTTTCAAAATGTGGCCAGAACTGTTCAGCCAGGCTGCTCTGTCATTCTTGACCTGCATGGTGTGAATCACATTGATGACAACGGCTTGGGGGCCATTCTGTCAGTCATGCAGGCGATGCAGGAGAAAACCGAGTTCCTAATTTGCGGTGTCGGCGAAAATTTGAAAAAAATATTTCAGCTAACCCGCGTTGACGGTGTGCTGCGAAGCTATGAGAATATCGCTGAGGCCGAGCATGAAGCTTGGCGCAGAATTCAAAAGAAGCGGGCTGGCGCACAGAACAAATCCTCCATACAGAAGATCATCGAGTACCTGAAACCACCGTCTCATCGAGCAGCTGGCACCGTCCATTGACCAGCCTTTTGCTTGAATTCAGTCAAGGCAGTCCGAAAGGACTGCCTCTTTTTTTGAAATATCTCATCCCGCCAGTTTTTCTTTTATGCTCGGAAACAGCCGCATGTCCGTGTGCGGCAGGAAAAGCGCGGCCATGTAGTGCTGCATGAAGTCCTGATTCTCGGACAGCTCCATGTTGGTCATCAGCTGTCGTACGCCTTCCCGCTCGCGGAAGCGGTTCATGTCGCTCATGCTGATCTGACAGCCGAGGAGCGAGGCGTTGCCGAGGTAGTAGAAATGCTCACGGTCAATGTCCGGCAGCAGGCCGATGCAGATCGCCTGCTCCAGATCAAGATAGGCCCCGAAGTTGCCCGCCAGAATCACCTGATCTAAATCAGCAAAGCTGAGGCCGACTGACTCCAGCAAAGTCTGATAGCCTGCGTACATCGCGCCTTTGGCCCGCATCAGGTTGTCTATATCCACCTCAGTCAGGATAATGTCCTCGCCGATCATTGAGTTGTGCTTCCAAGCAAGGACGTACTCCCAGCCGCTGCTGCCTTCGCGGACGCGCGGCGTGTCGAGGTCATTCCGAAACTTGCCCTGCTGGTCAATGACTTTATTCTCCAGCAGCTCGGCGACAATGGCGATCAGGCCGGAGCCGCAGATGCCGCTCGGCTTGGTCTGGCCCACGGTGACTAACATCGGCTCCAGTGTTTCCGGGTGAATCTGGAATTTCTCAATCGCCCCGGCTGAAGCCCGCATTCCGTACTGGATGCCGCCGCCCTCAAAGGCTGGTCCGGCGGAGCAGGCCGCGCAGACTAACCAGTCCTTGCCGCCGACCACGATCTCGCCGTTGGTGCCAATATCTATAAACAAGCTCACCTTGTCCGACTTGGCCATCTGGCAGGCGTGCACACCGGAAACGATGTCTCCGCCGACATAAGAGGCGATGCAGGGATACAGGAAAAGCCGGGTGGACGGATGGGCGTGGATGCCCAGCTCTGCGGCGCGGGTGAGGGGAAACTCGCTCACGCTGGGCACATACGGAGCCTCGCGCAGATATTTCGGATCAATGCCCAAGAGCAGATGGGACATCACCGTGTTGCCTGCGGCCATCATGTAGGCGATGTCTGACGGGCTGATGATCAGCTGGCGGCAGATGTCCTCGATGATGCTGTTGATGGTAGCCACGACCTTGGCCTGCAAGGCTTTCAGGCCGCTGGGGCGGGCCGCGTAGATGATGCGTGAAATGACATCCTCGCCAAAGCTGATCTGGCCGTTGTAGGCGGAGGACTCCGCCAGTACCTCGCCGCTGTGCAGGTCGAGCAGCACGCCGGTGCAGGTGGTGGTGCCGATGTCAACCGCCAGACCGTAGAGCTTGCCGGTGGTGTCGCCCGCCTCAATGTCAATGATGCGGAACGGATCGCCTTTATGCCGCCCGCGCAGGAAGAGGAGTGTCACTTTCCAGTCCGCCTCGCGCAGAGTCTTGGGCAGATAGGTGATGAGCTGCGGCAGGTCGTAGTAAGGATCGCGCGGATCAGGCCAATGCTGGCGGATGCCGCGCATGACCCGCTGCATGTCGGCGATGTTGTCCTCGATGGTCGGCGGCGGCAGCTCCAAGTAGAGCTTGCTCACCGGCGGATCAACCTTCCACGTGCCGACCAAGCTGTCCAAGGCTTTGGCGGAGATGGTGCGGGTGGTTTTCGGCTTGCGCTTGAGAGCCTTGCCGCCTTTGGTGGTCAGCTCCGGGATAGTCACTTCCACATCCGACTCCACCACCGAGCGGCAGGCTAACCGGAAGCCCTTGTCCCAATCCTCCTGCTTGAGATTGGCCTTGTCCGAGCGCACCTCGCCCTTGACCAGCACCTTGCATTTGCCGCAGACTCCGTCGCCGCCGCAGCAGGCGTGGACATAGACTCCGGCCTTGGCGGCGGCGGCCAGCAAATTCTCGCCCTGATTGACAAGAGCGGTGATGTTCTCAGGCAGAAAGGTGACAGCGCGCTTCATGGACAGCTCCGGGGTGAACGGGCAAAGGTGGCGTTTCAGAACAGATGCGGCATCATAGCACACTGGGAGCGGTTCGGCAACGGGGAGCCTGCCGCCCCTGGGTCTTTCAGAAGCCCGCTTTTGGATCTCCACTGCCAAACAGAGAACCTTCTTGGCTCGGCTATGAGGGTTCTCTGCCGACTACGGAACGTCCGTTGTTAAGCCGCGAACATCCTTGGCCGACTTATGAAGGTCCGCTGCTCACTTTTGGACGTTCCCGGCTTGGCCAAGAACGTCCATAGCCGAGCCGGGAAGATACGCTGCCGAGCTGCGGACATCATCAGCTTGGCCGTGGATGTCCGCAGCTAAACTGGGAACATACCTTTCAGGCTGCCGACGCTTAACGGGAACCTACTTTCCCGCCGCAATCATGCGGATGATGTCCGATTTGCCGATCACGCCGACGAGCTGGCCGTTCTCATCCAGCACCGGTAAAGTGTGCACCTTCTTTTCGGCCATCAGGGTGGCGATTTCCTCCACCGGCGTGTCCTGCCCCACAGTGACCGGATCGGCGGTGCAGATGTCGGCCACCGTGCTTCCGGCCATTTTCCGCAGCTCCCGCTCCATCTTGTCCGGGGCTTCTAAAAAAATGAAGGAATCAAGAATCGCCAAGGCCGTGGGGATATGCACCTTTTTATTTTGGAAGATCAGGTCGCTTTCTGTGACCACGCCAATCACCTTGCCGCCGCCGTCCACCACCGGTGCGCCGCTGATCCGGTTTTCTGAAAAAATGCGGGCCAGCTCGCGCACGGCGGTGTCCGAGGTTACGGCGATCACATTCGCGCTCATCAGGTCTTTTGCTTGCAGCATATGCTATTCTCCTTGCAGCGCAGGCGCGCGGCCTTTTTTTATTTGAAAATACGCATGAAAGCCAGCGGCAAGGCCGCCGCCAGCTCTGAGGCGGTGAAGCCTCGGCTCTTCGTTTCCGCCAGCAGGTCGCCAGCCAAGCCGTGCAGAAAAACTCCGGCGGCTGCCGCATCCCACGGCGAGTGCCCTTGGGCCAGCAGGCCGCCGATCAGCCCGGCAAGGACATCGCCGGTGCCGCCCACAGCCAAGCCGCTGTTGCCGCTGCTGTTGACTGCCCAGCGGCCTTTGCTGGAGCAGACCACAGTGCCCGCGCCTTTCAGCACAGTGATGATCTCGTTCCCGTCTTTAATCTCCGCGCCGTTCTGCCAGCTGGCCGCCCGGAGCCGGTCAGCCTGAACAACCCCGATATCTTTGATCCCCATCAGCCGGGCCATCTCGCCGGGATGCGGCGTGAGGACACGCGGCCCGGCGCTGCCCGCCATGCAGAGGGGCCGCTGGGCCAGCAGGTTGAGCGCGTCCGCGTCAAAGACAACAGGCTGCTTCAGCCTGCGGTGCAGCCGCCGCACCAGCTCGCCGGTTTCCAATTCCAAGCCGAGGCCAGGCCCCATGACCACCGCCTCCTTGTTCTCGGCCAGAGTGCTGATCAAGTCACAGTCTGCCTCAGAGAAGGTTTTCTCCGAATGCGGCATGGGCACGGTCATCGCTTCGGGCAGAGCGGCTTCAAAGATTGGATTGAGGGCGGCGGGCACAGCCATCGTCACCAAACCGCAGCCGCTGCGCAGGGCGGCATGGGCAGCCAGCAGGGCCGCACCGGTCTTGCCCTCCGAGCCGGCGACAATCAGCAGGTGGCCGAAGGTGCCTTTGTGGCCGGATTTGGGCCGTGGCCGCAGCAGAGCGGCCACGCTCCGCTGTTCGAGGAGGATGCCGGGCAGGCAGGCCGCCTCCACCGCCTGGGGCGGAATGCCGATGTCCGCCACCTCCAGCCTGCCGACCTGCGGCCCGCCGTGCAGAAAATGTCCCGGCTTGGGCAAGCCGAAGGTCACGGTCAGATCCGCCCGCACCGCCTCGCCGAGCGGCATTCCAGTCCTGCCGCAAAGGCCGGAGGGGATGTCCACAGCGACCACAGGCCAATGCCGCTGTCTGGCAAGATCGTTGATGAACCGCACGGCGGCGGCGAAGCGTCCTTCCAGCGGGCGGCGGAGGCCGGTTCCAAAAAGTGCGTCGACAAGGCTGTGCGCAGGCCGGTCAAAATGGAGTCGGCGGATGCGCTCCTCCGTTTCCCGCAAATCGGCTTCCTGCCGAATCACGCAGCTGTGCAGACCGAGCTTGGCGCAGATCGCCGCGTTCACCGCCGCGTCGCCGCGCAACTGGTCCGGCTCGGTCAGAAAGACCAGCAGGGGCACGCCGCCGCGCTGCGCAACGTGGCGGGCGATGACCAAGCCGTCGCCGCCGTTGCTGCCAGTCCCGACAAAGACGCAGACGCTTCTGTCCGCCACCGGGCCAAACGCCGCCTCCATCCGCTCGACAACTGCGCGGCCAGCATTCTCCATCAGCACGAGGCCGGGAATGCCGAAGTCCTCGATCGCGGCCCGGTCAAGGGCCTGCATCTGCTCCGGGGTGGCGAGCTTCATTGGCCGCTGCGGCAGGCGCGTTGCAGAATTTTCGCGATTTCTTTTCGGGATGTCATTCGCCTGCGAAGATTATCAGCCATGATTCCGCTCCTGTTGCATCTGCAAAAAAGCAAAGCAGACATTGGGTTTGATCCAGCTCGCCAACCTGTGGCTGGCCGCGCGGCTGGTTCGGATGAAGCTGCGTCAGCGCGGGCAGTCCCGCTCCGATCGTTTCAAGGCAGCCTCCTTTTTTCCGCGCTCAAGCCCTGTTTTAAAAAGGACAGGCCCTTTTCTTAAAAGGACGCGCCCTTTCAGAGAAAGCTCTTTTCCTTTTTTAAAAAAGGCCATCTGCTTTTAACGAAAGGCCACGCCCTTTTTTTAATAAGGCGGCTTCCTTAACGAAAAAGACCTCTCTCTTTAAAAAAAGGCGCGGGCCGCCGAAAAATTGAGACCGGCTTTTCAAGCAAATACAGGTATTTTCTTCCAGCGTGGCCGTACTTCCTCGCCTACTCCTGCTCAAGCTGAAAGCGCGGCAGCCACTGCTTGAGGATTGACAGCAGCGATCTTCAGCAAGGCCCGCGCTGGGCCTTCGGGCGAGCGGCGGCCTTGCTCCCAATTCTTCAAAGTGGAAAGACTGACCCCAATCATCAGCGCGAACTCTGCCTGCGATTTATGCAGATTGCTCCGAATCTCTTTGATGTCCGCCGGAGCAAAGTCAAAGATTCGTTCTGCCTTCATCTCGCCGCGCCGGATTTGTCCAGCCTGCTTGATGCTTTCAACCAGATTGTCAAAATCATGCTCTTTCATGCCAGCTCCTCCGTGACAAGACGGCTCAATATCTTCAGTTGATCAGCAGTCAAATCTTCTTGTTTGTTTTTTGCGTACAGATACAGCATGTAAAAAGATTCCGCATTGCTGTCCCAAAAGTAGATAACTCGCAGCCCGCCTCGTTTTCCACTCCCTTTCATCGCCCAGCGGATTTTGCGCAAGCCGCCTGATCCTTGCATGACCGCTCCCTGCTCAGGCCGCAGCAGCAAAGCAATCTGCAAGGATTTATACTCCTCATCGGCAAGCAATGCCTGCACCTGCTTCGTGAAAATGGGCGTTTCAATGAATCTCATTGCATTGTACGTCAATAGCGCACTTTAATCAACCGAACCTCCGGGGCAGTTCACAGAACCGCCCCGACTACAGAACCTCACACATCCAGCTCCGAAACCTCCAGCGCATGATTCTGGATGAACTCGCGCCGTGGCTCGACCTTGTCGCCCATCAATGTGACAAAAAGATCATCGGCAGCCTCGGCATCCTCAATTCTGACGCGCAGCAGGGTGCGGTTGGCCGGGTTCATGGTCGTTTCCCAAAGCTGCTCCGGGTTCATCTCGCCCAAGCCTTTGTAGCGCTGCAAATGGCTGCCCTTGAAGGTTTCCTCGCGCACCACGCGGATCAGCTCGCGCCAGTTTTTCGCCGGAATCTCCTTTTCCTCGCCCTTGATGACCGTGAAACCGCTGCTAAGGAATTGCCTGATTGCAGGATGCAGCTCAAGAGCGTGGCGATATTCGGGAATCAGCGGGATATGCGGCCCGATGATCGCGCGGGTGTGGGCCAAGCCTTGAAAGGCTGCCTCCGCCTCAAAGCAACTGGGCCGGGTCGCGCAGACGCGGATGCCGCTCGTGACCGCATCAATGCTGGCGAGTTTATCCAGCAGCCCGTGCAGGAACGCCTCCTCCTTGAACTGGTCGGCGGAATGGACATCGTTTTCGAGCAGGAAGAGGGTGAGCTGCTCCTGAATGTTCATCCGCTCCAAGAAGGTGCTGATGCGCTCGAACAGGGTGAGCTTCTTCAGCGTGCTGACCAGCTCTTGCCCGGCCAGTACGCTGCCGTTCTCCAAGCGGACTTGGACAAACTGGGCCGCTTGGTCGTAAAGGTGGCTGTTCAGCGCGTCCTCATTGAGGAAATACTGCTCCTTCTTGCCCCGGCCCAAGCGGTAGAGCGGCGGCTGGCCGATATACACATACCCTTGCTCCACCAGCGGCAACATCTGGCGGTAGAAGAAGGTGAGGAGCAGCGTGCGGATGTGCGCGCCGTCCACGTCCGCGTCGGTCATGATGATGATCTTGTGATAGCGCAGCTTGCTCGCGTCAAACTCCTCCCGCCCGATGCCGGTGCCCATTGCGGCGATGAGCTGCTTGATCTCCTCGGAGTCGAGTATCTTGTCAAAACGGGCTTTCTCCACATTCATGATCTTGCCGCGCAACGGCAGGATAGCTTGGATGGAGCGGTCGCGGCCTTGCTTGGCACTGTTGTGAACAAACACGCCGCTGGCTAAAGCGAAGTTGTGCGTGTTCGGCACTTCGATGTCATAGACATCTATCTGCTCCGGCAGCTTCTCGACTGAAACGACGCGGTGGTTGTAATTACTGACCGCCTCCAGAGCGCGTTCAGCATTGTTGTCAAAATACCGCTGGCAGAAGCTGTCAAAGCGCAGCAGCGATTTGTCCTTTGTGGCAATACGGTGCTGGCGATAGCCTTCCAGATCAACTGTTCCCGGCTGCACTTCATGCCGTTTTAACGTGGCTAAAGTTTTCCGGTAATACGTCTGCTGCAACGCAGCTTGGCGGCGGGCGCGGAACTCCGCTGTCCACTGCTGCTGGGTTTTTTGACTGCGCCAAGCCAGCAAATCTGCATCATCCCATTGCTCTTTCGCCTTTCGTGACTGCTCCGCACGGGCTTCCGGGTGTTCTTCAAAATAGGAACGCACTCTCTCAGACTGCGCCTGCCGGTTTTTCTCAGTCTGCCAGTAGATTCGCTGGGCCTCATTCAACTGCGCGGCATTCTCTTGGCGGTAGGTTTCGTTGCCGCTGTAGAACTCGCGCCATTTTTCCAGCATGAAGGCTTTATACGCCGCATCATCCCATTGCGCTTGAGCACGTTCAGAAAGCATCTGCCGCATTTCCGGCTGCGACATGCGCTGGCTCATTTTCTCCCGGAACGCCTCGCTTTGACGAGCAGCTTTGCTCTTTTCGATCACATCAGGCCGCCGCAGTGTCTGATCAGCGTGCTGACGATGCAAAGCCAGATGCTCCTCAGCCGGAAGCCGCCGAATATTGGAGGGATTGTTGTTGTGTTTGTTGAAGTCCAGATGATGACGGTGATCACCCGCCTCTGACGAATACACGCCCTCTTTCCGGTTGTAGCGGTCAGCCAGCATGTGGGTGAAAAGCCAGCGGTCAGAGCAGGATTCCCAGACCATTTCGTAGCCGTCAATGGTGATGCCCGGCTCTGTCATGTCCGAGAGCTTGCGGTACAGCGGCATCACAGAAGAGCCTGCGGCGAGCTGCTCTGCCGGGCAATACGTCCCGTCACGGAGCAGGAAGCGATGATCCGGGGTGCAGATGATCTGCTCGCCGTTGTCCAGCGTCACTTGCACAACATCCTGCTGCCGCTTGGTCAGGCGCGGATGCAGAATTTGCTCCAGACCGATCTTGCCGTCCGCTTGGATGGTGTAGCAGAAATGCTCTTTGCCCTGCTCTTGCTCGACGATCAGCTCCAAAAAGCTGAGAGCGCGGCCATCAGCTAACGCCACTTTTGTGTCGCCCGAAAAGCAGCCTCCGGCCGAATCGCCCTCGACGAGAAACAGCTCGCGTTCCGCCGGATTCTTGGACTGGCACTCAGCTAATTTTCCTGCCATCAGCAGAGAAATGCCGTCCTTCTTGCGCGACAAATCCCGCGCTTTCCGCGCCGCTTCTCTGGCCCGCGCCGCCTCGACCGCCTTGCTGAGAATCTGCCGCGCCACCTGCGGGTTGCGCTCCAAGTAATCACCAAGCTGCTCGGTGCAGATTGAAGCGACAATGCCCTTCACCTCCGAATTGCCCAGCTTGGTCTTGGTCTGGCCCTCAAACTGCGGATTTGGCACCCGCACCGAAATGATCGCGGTCAGGCCCTCGCGCACGTCGTCGCCCTCCATCTTCTCCTTCATGTGCTTGGGCACAATGTCGTCGGTGGCGTACTTGTTGATGCACTTGGTCAGCGCGGCGCGGAAGCCCGCCACATGCGAGCCGCCTTCGCGGGTGTTGATGTTGTTGACAAAGGAAGCCAGCCGTTCAGTGTAGCTGTCCACATATTGCAGACAGACCTCAACCTGCACCTGCTCCTGCTCGCCTTCGAGAAAGATCGGCTGCGGATGAATCGGAGTGCGGTTGCGGTTGAGATGCTCGACGTATTCAACCACGCCGCCCTCGTAATGAAACAGGTCTTCGGCCCCGCTCTGCTCGTCCTTCAGGGAAATGTGAATGCCCCGGTTGAGGAAGGCCAGCTCGCGCAGCCGGTTAAGGACGATTTCATACTTGAAAGCGACGGTCTGGGTGAAAATCTCCGGGTCTGGCTTGAAGGTGATGGTGGTGCCGGTGTGCTCGCTGGTGCCAACCACTTCCAGCTCGCTGGTCTTCGCGCCGTAAGAGAAGGTCTGGCGATAGAGCTTGCCGTTGCGCCGCACGTCAGCGGTGACATGGGTGGAGAGCGCATTGACCACGGACACGCCGACACCGTGCAGGCCGCCAGAAACCTTGTAGGAAGAATGGTCGAACTTACCGCCTGCGTGCAGCGTGGTCATGACCAACTCCAGCGCGGTCATGTTCTCAGTGGGATGCTTATCGACCGGAATGCCGCGTCCGTTGTCTTCGACCGAGCAGGAGCCGTCTTCCAAGAGGATCACGCTGATCCGGTTGCAGTATCCGGCCAGAGCCTCGTCAATCGAGTTGTCGACCACCTCGTAAATCAGGTGATGCAGCCCTTCCTCCGCCGTGTTGCCGATATACATGGACGGACGCTTGCGCACCGCCTCAAGCCCGTCAAGAACCTTGATCTGATCCGCCCCGTAGGACGTGTTCTGCTGTTCGCTCACTTGCTTGCCTTCTCTGAAGAATTTATACGGAAAACGGCATGGTTATAATGCGGCGTGCCGCATCCTGCCGGAAGCGGCTCATCATACCATATTTCTGCTGAAAACGGGGAAAAATCTCCTGTTTTGGCCCGTCAGAAGCGGGTTAATAGGAGAGCGGGGCAGGGGGCAGCAAAGAATGGCTGTAAAGATGCTGCGGGTCGTTCTGAAGAAGAAAATTCTGCTGCGGAACAAAACGGCTGAGTAGCTGCTCAACGCGGTTGAGCAGCTGCGGATTGCTGCTGGAGGAGAGAGCAAGATTGGTCATGCGCAGGCTGCGCAGGAACATTTCCGCCGGACTGAAGTCCTCCTCGACCGGCGCGGCCTGATCCGCAGGCAGACCGGCCAATTTGGCGGCGGCGGCCACTGCGTCATTGAGGCCGCCGAGCTGGTCGGCCAAGCCCAGCTCAAAGGCGGTCGCGCCGTCCCATACTTGGCCTCCGGCGATTTTTTCCACATCCTCGCGGTTCATTTTCCGTCCTTCGGCGACAATGTCGAGGAAGCGGCGGTAGCCCTGCTCAACTTGGGTCTGAATGGCCCGGCGGAAATTTTCCGGCAGGGGCCGGGCGATGTTTCCGGCTCCAGCCAGCTCAGTGGTGCCAATACCGTCGCTGTAAATGCCCGCCTTGGCCAAGGTTTTCTCAAAGGTGGGAAGAAGGCCGAAAATGCCGATTGAGCCGGTGATTGTATAGGGCGAGGCGACAATCCGGTCAGCGGCGGCGGCGATCCAATAGCCGCCTGAAGCGGCGGCGGATCCCATGGACACCACCACCGGCTTGCCCGCCTTGCGGAGCAGCAGCAGCTCCTGTCGGATCAATTCTGACGCGAAGGCGCTGCCGCCGCCGCTGTCAATGCGCAGCACCACCGCCTTCACCTGCGAATCCTGCCGCAGCTTGCGGAGCTGGCGCACCAGCACGCCGGAGCCAATCTGGTTCTCGCCGCCCTCGCCATAGACGATGTCGCCCTGCGCGGTGAGGATGGCCACCCGGTCTTTATCGGACGGCGGACTGCTACTGACAGCGTTCAGGTAGGCGCTGAAATCAATCTGCTTGAAATCGCTGTCCTCATCCGTGCCGCCGCCGACCAAGCCGCGTAGGTGGCCGCGCAGTTCCTCATCGCTTTTCAGGCCGTCAATTAAGCCGCTCTGCTGGGCCATCAGGGCGGCATCTCCCCCGGCAGCCTCCAGCCGCTCGGCCAGCCTGTTGACCACGTTCTGAAATTCCTGCGGGGTCATGCGCCGCTGCTTGGCGATGTCGCTGCTGAAGCTGTCCCAAAGGCGGCCCAGCCAGCGGCTGCTGTTCGTCTTGGCTTCCGGCGACATGTCTGTGCGCAGGAACGGCTCCACAGCGGATTTGAACTCGCCGACCCGGAAAACGTGAAAGGTGACTTCCAGCTTGTCCAGCAGCTCACGCAAATAAAAGCTGAAAAGGCCGAAGCCGGTCAGGCCCACTTCCCCCATCGGATGGAGATAAATTTCATCGCTCCACGCGGCAAGGTAGTATTGTCCTTGGCTGTAGTTGTCAGCGGCGGCGATGACCCGTTTGCCTGCGGCACGAAATTCGGCTATGGCTTGGCCGATGTCGCGGAGCTGATCCAGCCCGGCCTGCTCCAGCTGGTCAGGCAGAATGACCAGCAGTTTGATCCGGCTGTCTTTGGCCGCCGCCCGCAGGCCGCTGATGATGTCTTGCAGGAACAGCTCCTTGCGCTGCGGGGCCTTGCTAAACAGGCCGCTCAATTCCTCGGCAGGATTAACCGGCAGCTTTTTCTCTAAAATGCTGCCACGCGGAGCAAGCACCAAAGCCGCGCCGTCCGGCACTGCCGCCGGTTTGGTCTGCCGATGCAGCGAGGCCGCGCCAAAAATCACAGCGGCGACGACAAAGAGGACACTGGCGGTGAAGCAGATGCTGGCAAGGGCCGTGAACCGCCAGACCCAGCGGAGAAGAGAGATGAGTCGTTCCAAGGGGATAAACGGCGGCGGGGCAGTCCCCGCCGCAGCTCAGTCGAGATATTTGTGCACCGCCGCTTTGAGGTCGGCGGTGTTGGCGGACTTGACGATGTATTCGTCCGAAGCCCATGCGCCGAAATCCTGCTTATATTCCGGGTAGGCGGAGCTGAGAATCACCGGCAGGCCAGAATTGCGCTCCTTCATCTGACGCAGCACCTCAATGCCGTTCATGCCTGGCATGTTGATGTCAAGAATGACCAAGTCCGGCGGCGCGGCCTCAAACTGACGCAGGGCCAGCTCGCCGTTCAGAGCCGTCTCCACAGCGAAGCCCTCTTCCTCCAGCTCCTCGCGGTACAGGAAGAGGATGACTTCCTCATCATCAACAATCAGTATCTTTTTCTTCTTTTCCACAGCGGCCTCCTTGATTGTTCCGCAGCCCTTGTCACGCTACTATATCTGGGCTTCGCGGAGATAGCGGCAGGCATCTTCCGGCGGCATCGGATTGATGTAAAAACCGGTGCCCCATTCAAAACCGGCGATACTGGTCAGCTTGGGCACGATCTCGAAATGCCAGTGATAATGCTCCAGCGGTCTGGAGCGCAGCGGCTGGGTGTGCAGGACGAAGTTGTAGGGGATGCCGGGAATGCAGGCATCCAGCCGCCGCAGGGTCTCGGAGAAAATGTGAGCCAGATCGGAGAGCGAAGCTTCGTCTTGCTCAATATACGATGAGTTATGCTTTTTCGGCAGTATCCACATCTCAAAGGGCGTGCGCGGGGCAAAGGGAGTCAAGGTGACGAAGCGGCTGTTCTCACAGACCAAGCGCACTTTCTGCTGCACTTCCTGACGGATGATGTCGCAAAAAACGCAGCGGTCTTTGTAGCTGTAATACTGCCTGCTGCCGTCCAATTCCGAGACCAGCATCCTCGGCATGACCGGCAGGGCGACGAGCTGGGAGTGGGAATGCTCCAGCGAGGCACCAGCGGCGCGGCCATTGTTCTTGAAGACCATGACGTAGGAAAAACGCTCGTCCTTGGACAGATCAGCGATGCGCTCTTTGAAGGCCCGGAAGGTGAGCATCATCTGCTGCTGCGGCAGGAAACTGAAGCGGGCGGCGTGATCCGGGCTTTCAATCACCACCTCGTGCGCGCCGATGCCGTTCATCCGGTCGTACAAACCCTCGCCCTGCTTGTCCAGCTCACCTTCAATCACGAGGGCCGGGTACTTGTTCGGCACCACCCGCAGCTGCCAGCCGGGCGTGTTGGCATGTTGGCCGTGGCCCCGGCCATAAACCAGCACCTCCGGCGGGGTGGTGCGCTCATTGTCCGGGCAAAGCGGACAGAAGCCGCCCGTTGCTTCGTGGCAGTCCACCGCGAAATCGCTGGGCCGCTTGCTCCGCTCTCTGGCGATGATGATCCAGCGTCCGAGAATCGGGTCTTTCCGCAGTTCAGGCATGGCTCATCGTCCTATATTTTTTTCCCGCTGCTCCTGCTTGATCTTGCAGTCGATGCAGTGCGTGGCCACTGGCCTAGCCTCCAGCCGCTTGAGGCCGATTTCTGCCTCGCAGTCTTCGCAGATGCCGTAGTCGCCGCTGTCAATCCGGGCGAGGGCTTCGTTGATCTTTTCCAGCAGGTGCTGCTCGCGGCTGCGCAGACGCAGCTCGAAGTTGCGATCCGACTCCAGCGTGGCGCGGTCGGTGATGTCCGGGGTGTTGAACTGATGATCCGTCATCTCTGAAATTGTCTGCTCCACATCAGAGACGATTTCCCGCTTCATGTTTTCCAGCATCGCTCTAAATTTCTGCAATTGTTCGCTGTTCATTGCCCCTTTCGCTCCCTTTTTTCAGTCTAGCTCATCCTGCGGCCCGGCTGAACTCGCCGCTTCTGCCGCCGCTTTTTTTCATCAGGCGGATTTTGGAAATCTCCATTCCCTTGTCCACGGCCTTGCACATGTCGTAAATGGTCAGGGCGGCGACGGAAACCGCTGTCATGGCCTCCATCTCCACCCCGGTTCTGCCGGTGATGCGGACGCTGGCCTCAATGACGATGCCGCAGCACTTGTCATCAAAGGCAAAGGCGACCTCCGCCCCGCTAATGGCCAGCGGATGGCAGAGCGGAATCAGGGCTGAAGTCTGCTTGGCGGCCATGATGCCCGCCAGCCGGGCCACGCCGAGCACGTCGCCCTTTTTCATCGTCCCGGCCTTGACCATCGCGTAGGCTTCCGGGCAAAGAAAAATCCGGCCCTCGGCCACGGCTGCGCGCTCAGTCTCGGCCTTGCCGCCCACATCCACCATCCGCGCTTGGCCTGCGGCATCAAAATGAGTGAATTCAGCTGTCACTCTTGCTCCTTTTCCCGACTGCCCGTGAAACCGTGCAGCATCCGGGCGAAAAAGCCCTCTTCTTCTTTGCCGTTAAGCCCTTCAAATTCTTGGAGCAGCTCTTTCTGTCTGCTGGTCAAATTGGCCGGAGTCTGCACCTGCACCTCAACAATCATGTCGCCAGCAGAACGCCCCCGCAGGCCGACTATGCCCTCGCCGCGCAGGGTGAACTGCTCGCCGGACTGAGTGCCGGGTTTGATCTTCAGCTTGGCCGTGCCGTTGACGGTGGGCACATCCAGCTCGCAGCCCAAAGCGGCCTTGACCATCGAAACCGGATAACGGAGGTAAACCGTCTGATCGTCCCGGACAAAATATTCGTGCTCTTTGACGTGGATAACCACGTACAAATCGCCGGAATGACCGCCACGGCGGCCTCCCTCGCCCTTGCCGTTCAGCCGCATCCGCGAGCCGGTGTCCACACCGGCGGGAATCTTGAGCAAAACTTTTTCTTTCTTTCGCACCAGCCCTTCGCCGTGGCAGTCGCCGCAGGGATCGGAAACGGTCTGGCCTGCGCCCCGGCAGTGCGGGCAGGTTGAGCTGACCTGGAAAAAGCCCTGCGAGCGGGTCACTTGCCCCCGGCCCTTGCAGGTTGAACAGGTCTGCGGCCTGCTGCCGGGCCGTGCGCCGCTGCCCTCGCAGGTCCAGCAGGTTTCCGGCTTTTCAATCTCAACCTCCTTCTCCACGCCGTGGGCCGCGTCCATGAAGGAGATTTCCAAATCATAGCGGAGGTCGCTGCCGTGCGTAGGGGCACTGGGGTCGCGCTGCTGCGCACGCCCGCCGAAGCCGCCGAACATGCCGCCAAACATCTCGTTGATATGGGAGAAAATGTCTCCCATGTCGCCGGGGCCTGAATAGCCGCTGCTCTTCAGGCCATCGTGACCGTAGGCATCGTAAACCTGCCGCTTTTTCGCGTCGCTGAGAACCTCGTATGCCTCGGCAGCCTCTTTGAAGTGGGACTCTGCCTCTTTGTCGCCCGGATTGCGGTCCGGGTGATACTGCATGGCCAGCTTCCGGTATGCCTTCTTTATGACATCCCCGTCCGCGCCGCGCGGCACACCGAGAATTTCATAATAATCTCTGCTCATAGCCGCCTATGCCTGCTCATCCTCGTCCGCCATGTCCGTCACCGACTGATCCCGCGCCCGGCGCTGGGCGGGCAGCTCGCCAATGTTGGCGAAGGTAACTCGGCCTGACGCGATTTCGCGTAGGGTCATGACCACTTCCTTATTCTTGCCGCCGACTAAAAACGGCTCGCCGTTGCGGTGCTGGCGGATGCGCTCCACCGCCAGATGGACAAGGGCGAAGCGGTTGTCGTCGCCGACTTGGTCAAGGCAGTCTTCCACTGTGATACGGGCCATATGCGCTCTCCTCAAACAGGGTGCCGAGCAGGAACCCTGAAATATAATATCTGGTTTTGCAGCGAATGTGAAATCGAAAAAACTATTTTGCAAAAGGGTTGCGCAGGAGCAGGGTCTCCTCGCGGTCCGGGCCGACCGAGAGAATGACCGGAGGCACCCCGGAAAGGTCTTCAATTCGGCGGACATAATCCTTGGCCTGCTGCGGCAGTTCGCTGAAATCACGCACTTTGCTGATCTCCTCGCTCCAGCCTGCAACCTCTTGGTACACAGGTTTAGCCAAAGCCGCTTGGCGGATGTTGCTGGGCATTTGGTCGAAACGCCGCCCCTCAACGGTGTAGCTCAGGCCGATTTTCAGCGTGGGCTGGCCGGAGAGGACATCTAATTTGGTGATTGCCAGACCGGTGAGACCGTTCAGGCGCACTGCGTCATTGGCCACCACCATGTCTAACCAGCCGCAGCGGCGGCGGCGGCCTGTGGTCGCGCCGAATTCCCCGCCCTTGCGCTGAAGCTCATCGCCAATCGCGTCGCCTTCCGGCAGCTCCGATGGGAACGGCCCGGAGCCAACCCGCGTGGTGTAGGCTTTGAGGATGCCGATCACTTCGTCAATATGCGCCGGGCCGAAGCCGGAGCCGATGCAGGCGTTGCCCGCCACGGTGTTGGACGAGGTGACAAAAGGATAGGTGCCGTGGTCAATGTCCAGCTGCGTGCCCTGCGCGCCCTCGAAGAGGATGTTTTTGCCAGCTTTTCTCGCCTCGTCCAGTTCCACTGAGACATTGCCGATAAACGGTGTCAGCCGCTCGGCATGGGCTTCAAACTGCGCCTTGATCTCAGCAAAGGAGGCAGGCGCGGCGTTATACTGCTTGGTCAGGAAGAAGTTCTTCTCTTCCACGTTGGCTTGGAGCTTGTCCAAGAACTGGCTGAAATCAAGCAGGTCGCCCGCCTTGATCCCGACCCGGCCCACCTTGTCCATGTAGCAGGGGCCGATGCCGCGTCCGGTGGTGCCGATTTTCTTGCCGCTGGACAGCACCGCCTCCCGCGCCTGATCAAGCATTCTATGATACGGCATGATCAGATGCGCGTTCTCGCTGATCAGCAAGCGGGCGGGCGTGACCGGCAGGCCGTGACCACGCAAATCTTCCATTTCATCCAGCAGCACGCCCGGATCAATGATCACCCCGTTGCCGATCATGCAGCGTTTGTCCTCATAGAGGATGCCGGAGGGAATGATGTGAAAGACGTATTTTTTCCCGGCCACCACAAGGGTGTGCCCGGCATTGTTGCCGCCCTGAAAGCGGACGATGCAGTCTGCATGGCCTGTCAGCAGATCAACGATCTTGCCTTTGCCCTCATCCCCCCACTGGGTTCCAATCACCACGACACTGGCCACTGTCAGCTCCTCATCATAGAAGACGGTACAAGAAAAGGTCTGTATTTTTGCGGTCAACGCATACAGACGGCGAACGGGAGGTCAATATAGCCGAGAGAACGAAAAAAGTCAAATTGAGCGCGTGTTTTTTGCGACAGGCCAGCAAGATTGCTTTGCTCCGGGCTTGCGGTGCCCTGTGTTCTGTGTTATGAAAAGCTATGTTCCGGCATCGGCAGGACAATGCCATTGCCGCCGCCTCGCCAGTCATCACCAAAGGAGGGAATTATGAAACTGCGCGCCGTTCTTGCGGCCTGCCTGCTACTTTGCGCGGCAGAACCGCAGGCCCATGAGATTCATCTGAAAAATGGCAAAATCATCGAGACGGAAACGGTCTGGCGGCAAGGGGATGCCGTGCTGTATGAAAAATACGGCGGCACCATCACCCTCCCTGCACATCAAGTGCAGGAAATCAGCTACGCCAAGAATCAGAAAGCCGTGGAAACGCCGACAGCGAGCAGCAATCTGGCGGGCCAGCTCCGTGAACGTCTTCAGCCAAAAACTCCACTGGAGGAGGCAAGCCTGCGCACTTTGGCGGTGAAAACCGTGGTCGGTTTCGGCTCCGGTTTTTTCATCAGCGAGAACGGGCTAATTGTCACCAACAAGCATGTGGTGCGGGGCAGCGAGGAGGACACTGCCCAGATTCGCAAGCAAATTGATCAGTTCAGCGATGAGATTGGCGAATACGGACGGCAGCTCGGCCAGCTGCGGAAGAGCATCGATCAGCGGCAGAGCGATATCAGGCGGCACAGGGAAATTTTGCGCGAGGCCGAGATGAGCGGGCGGGCCGACGAACGGCAGCTCGCCTTGCGCAAGAAAGAGCTGGACGCATTTGAAGCCTCGTTGGCGGCGGATGAAAAAAGATATCGCGAGGCGCAGCGGGATTATGACAGCGTCAAAGGCAATGCGGACAGACAGGCCGAGCAGTTCCGGGACGGCCAGCGGCAGCTTGCCCGGCAGGATTCGTTTGAGGTCATTCTGGCGGATCAGACCAAGCTACACGCCAAGCTCTGCGCAATCAGCCCGGAGCATGATTTAGCTCTGCTGCAAATCGAAGATGCCGCCACGCCGCGCCTTGAGCCGGTCAAACGGGACAGCCTGACGCTGGGGCAGCAGGTCTACGCCTTGGGCAGCCCGGCGGATCTCAGCCTGCAAAACACTGTGACATCCGGGGTGCTGTCCGGCTTCCGGGCCAATTTCATCCAGACCAACGCCCAGATTTATCCGGGCAACAGCGGCGGCCCGCTGATCGATGAGCAGGGCCGCGTGATCGGGGTCAACACGATGAAGGAGCTGACCAGAAAATTCGAAGGACTGGGCTTCGCCATCCCGATAGAGACAGTTTTCGCTGAATTCAAAGAACACCTGCCGGAGTCTGATTGAAAATCATTGCCGACGCTCCAGCAACGGCAGTCCGGCGGGCAAGGCTTCCTGATCATCAAGCGATTCCAGAAAAGCCTGATACTCCTCGCCGTCGAGGATGTCTTTCAGACGGAGCTTTAGCCGCTCCCGGCTCTCCTCCAGCAGGCGGAGCATATCCTCAGGGCTGGGCGGCGGAGCGTCCGGGGCGGCGGGAAAGGTTTTCTGCATCAGATCCAATTCCGCCTTGTAGGCCGCTTCCACGTCAGCTTTTTTTTTCGGCTCAAGACCGCTCATCCAGTCCTGCACGCGGACATGCTCCGGCTGCGCCTGCCTGCGGGCCTGAGCCAGCAAGGCCTTCTCCTTCAGCAGCGCGTCCGCCGTCTGCCGGACATCCTGCTCCCGCGCCTCCAGCATTTCGATCCGCCGCGACAGCGCAGCGAGCGCGTCTTCATTCTCCGGCAGCGCGGCCTGAACCGCAGCGGCGGCAGGTCGCCTGCCGCCGGTCTCCCGCACCTGCCGCTCCAGTTCGTCCAACCGCTGATGCAGCCGCGCTGTTTCAGCAGCCAACCGCTCTTGAACATCGTTCAGTCCACCGCCCTGCTGGTCGGCGAAATATTGTCCTGACAGCCAAGCCAGCAGGACAAGGACGGCAGACTGGAGGATGAAAATTTTCCAAGACATGCCGGAGCTTGTCAGCCGCAGACGGCGTAGCCGCCGTCAACCACCAGCACTTGGCCGTGGATCATGGCCGCGCCGGGGCCGCAGAGGAAGAGGGCCAGATCCGCCACATCTTCCGGGGTCGTCAGACGGCCCAAAGGGGTGCGCTCAAGGGACTGTGAGATGATCTCGTCGCGGTTGGGGAATTTTTTCAGCGCGTCAGTGTCCACCACGCCCGCGCTGATGGTGTTGACAGTGATGCCTCTTGGGCCAAGCTCAACAGCCAGATGACGCACCAGCGACTCCAAAGCCGCCTTGGAGGCTCCGACCACGGTGTAATTGGGCACTGCCCGCACCGCGCCGAGGCTGGAGATGGCCAGCACCCGCCCGCCTGCTGACATCAGCGGCGCCGCCTGCTGGGTCAGGGTGAGCATGGCCCGCGCATTGATGTCCATCGCCCAGTCCCAATGCCGCTGCGTCAGCTCCATCGCCGGCTTGAGCACGCCGGAGGCCGCGTTCGAGACCAGAATGTCCAGCCGCTGAAACTGCGCCCGGATTTCCTCAAACATCGCCCGCACATCCTTTTCCTCGGCCACGTTGGCCTTGATCACCAGACAGCGCACGCCGTGCCGCTCAACAGCCTTTGCCGTCTCCTCGGCATCGCTGCGGTGACGGACGTAATTCACCACTATGTCCGCGCCGTGCTCGGCCAGACGCAGGGCTATGGCCCGCCCTATGCCGCGTGATCCTCCGGTAACCAAAGCCGCTTTTCCCCGCAGATCAAACATCCCTCATCTCCTGTCAAAATCTTTCACTCTGCTGTCAGCCGGCCAGACCGGAGCAGCGCGCTTCAAGGACTGTCGCTGCCGCTGAATGTACCTTGCGCGGCCTTTCTTTGCAAGGGCAAGGTTCACTGGCGGGCCGCCTGCCGTTGAAGCCGCAGCCGGTGCGCCGTGCTTTTAAAAAAACGGAACAGGCTGAAGCGGATGGGATTCAGCTGCTCTGGCACAAGAAAGCCCTTGACCTCAAGTTCCTCCGGTCGCAGCAGGGGAAAAGAAAGCTGCGACAGCTCGGCTCCGTTCAAGCCCGCCCGGCGGCAGACGGCCATGACCGGGCTTTGCTCAGGGGGAAGGCCGAGAACGCGGTGCAGCACTGCGTCAGCCGCGACCGGATTCATTGAGGCGGCGACAAGTCCGAGCGGAAACGGCTCGCCCCAGATCGGTCCGGTCTGATGCATGGCGACAACGCCGTCGACAAGGGTCAAAGAAGGCGGCAGAGCCAGCGGAATCTGCGCCAGCCGCCCACAGAAGCCGCCTTGCGGGCCGCCGTGGAGCATGTGCCACCACGGCTTACGCAGCCCGGTCAGGCAGCCGAAATAATTTTTCACCGCCAGCGTGATGCGGGTCTGGGCGTGCGCCTTGACTCTGGGCAGATTCACCAGCAGGTCGCAGTCAAGGGCCGCAGCAGCCAGCACAGCCGAGCCGCCGCCAGGCAGCCGCACCCTGCGTCCTTGTTTGAAATCAGCAGCCCGCACGCCGAGCGCGGCCAGCTCCTTGGTGATGCCCATGACCCGCAGCACCATCTCGCCGGTGCCGAAGGCGGGCGAATCGCCAATGCTGACCCGCGCTCCGCGCTCCAGCAGCCAGCGGGCAGCGGCGAGGATGAACGCCCCTTCCGTACACGACAGCAGACTGTTTTTGGCCGCGATCAGGTTCGGCTTGAGCAGCACCTCAGTCGAACGCAGGCCGGGCAGCTCAATTGCCGCCAGCACTTGCGCAAGGCCCTCGTCCAGCAGCGGCTGCTCATAGCTTGGGCAGCGAGTCAGAGCGACGGCGGTTGAGTCAAGACGCATGATATGCACAGCGCAACAATTTGTTCCATCGCCAAAAAGAAAGGCGCAGGATCAACCCTGCGCCCCGCGTCCTGCCGCTGAAAAATCGGCTCAGGCCGCAGCTGGCTCAGGCCGCAGCGCACCGATGATCCGGTCGATGTCCTCCAGCGTGATCGTCTCCTTCTCCAGCAGCTCGCTGGCCACCGCTTCGAGGATGTCCTTGTTGTCGCGCAGCAGCTGTTCAGTGTCCGCAGCGGCGGCAAGGATCATCTCTTTCACCACCTCGTCAATGCGGCGGGCGGTGTCCTCGCTGTAGTCGCGGTGCTGGGCGATTTCGCGGCCAAGAAATATCTGCTCCTCCTTCTTGCCGTAAGCCAGCGGCCCCAGCTCCTCGCTCATGCCCCACTCGCAGACCATCTTGCGAGCCAAGTCGCTGGCGCGCTCAATGTCGTTGCCGGAGCCGGTGGTGATCTCGCCGAAGATGACCTTTTCGGCAGTCCAGCCGCCGTAGAGGATGCGCAGCGTATCGAGCAGAAACTGCTTGGAATGCGTGTACTTCTCATCCGTGGGCAGCTGCATGGTCAGACCTAACGCCCGGCCACGCGGAATGATCGTCACCTTGTGGATGGGATCGGTGCCGGGCAGCAGGCGGGCGACAATGGCGTGGCCTGCCTCGTGGTAGGCGGTGATCTTTTTCTCGCGCTCGGAAATGATCATTGATTTCCGCTCAGCACCCATCATCACCTTGTCCTTGGCCTTTTCCAGCAGCTCGTCGGTGATTTCCTCCGCGCCCTGCCGGGCCGCCATCAGGGCCGCCTCGTTGACCAAGTTTTCCAAATCCGCGCCGGAAAAGCCGGGGGTGCCGCGCGCGATCACCTCCATGTCCACCGAGGCGGCCATTTTGGTCTTTTTGGCGTAGATGTCCAAGATCATCTGGCGGCCCTTGATGTCCGGGATCGGCACCACCACTTGGCGGTCGAAACGGCCTGGGCGGAGCAGGGCCGGATCAAGCACGTCAGGCCGGTTGGTGGCGGCGATGATGATCACTCCGTCGTTGGCGTTGAAGCCGTCCATCTCCACCAGCAGCTGGTTGAGGGTCTGCTCGCGCTCGTCATGACCGCCGCCCAAACCTGCGCCGCGATGCCGCCCGACTGCGTCGATCTCATCAATGAAGATGATGCAGGGCGCGTTCTTCATGCCCTGCGTGAACAAATCGCGCACCCGCGACGCGCCCACGCCGACAAACATCTCGACGAAATCCGAGCCGGAGATGGAGAAGAACGGCACCCCAGCCTCTCCCGCGATGGCCCTGGCCAAAAGGGTCTTGCCTGTGCCGGGCGAGCCGGCCAAAAGCACGCCCTTGGGAATGCGCCCGCCGAGCTTGGTGAATTTTTCCGGATCTTTGAGGAAGTCAATGATCTCCTCCAGCTCGGCCTTGGCCTCGTCAATGCCGGCCACGTCCTTGAAGGTGACTTTTGACTCGCCTTCCTCCTGCATCCGCGCCCTAGTCCTGCCGAAACTGAGCGGGCCGCCTTTGCCGCCCATCTGCATCTGGCGCATGAAGAAAACCCACACGCCGATCAGCAGCAGCATCGGGAACCAGGAGATGAAGATCGAGAGCCAGAGCGACTCCCGGTCTGGCTCCTTCACGGTGATGTCCACGCCGGATTTGCGCAGCAGGGGCATCAGCTCCGAGTCGCGGGGAGTCATGGTGACAAAGGGGCGGCCATCGACAGTGGTGCCGACCAGCTTGTCGCCCTTGACCATGACCCGGTTGATCGCCCCGCTTTCGACATTGAGCAGAAACTGGCTGTAGCCCATGTCAACGCTGCTGCCGACACTTTGCCTATCCGGCTCGGTGCCGAGCAGCTTGACCAGAACGACCGCCGTCAGGCCGATCACTAGCCACATGCTCAGATTTTTATAGAAGTTGTTGTTCATTCAGCTGCGAAGGGATTAGGTTGAGGCTTGCTTTCCGCCTTCAGGGCAAGATATGACCTCGCAGGCCCTCAGTCAAGGGCTGAGGCGAATTCCTGCACGGTTTTTACCCCGATTTCCTTTTCAGCCAAAGCGGCGATGGCCTGGGCCATCGACACCGCGCCGCTGACTGTGGTGGTGTAGGGGATGTGATAATTCAGGGCCGCCCGGCGGATGAAATAGGAATCTTCCGTGGTTCTGCTGCCGGACGAGGTGTTGACTATCCACTGTACTTGACCGTCCTTGAGTTTGTCAAGGATATGGGGCCGTCCTTGGGAAATCTTGTTGACCCGCTCGCAGCCCACGCCGTGCTCGGCCAGCTTGTCCGCCGTGCCTTGGGTGGCGAGAATGCTGAAACCCATCCTGACCAGCTCCTTGGCCACCGGCACCATGCCGTCCTTGTCGGAATGGCGGACGCTGATGAAGACGCAGCCGCTTTTCGGCATTTTTTGGCCAGCGGCCTGCTGCGACTTGGCCAAGGCCAGGCCGAGACAGTCGTCTATGCCCATGACCTCGCCGGTAGACTTCATCTCCGGGCCAAGCAGGGTGTCCACGTTCTCAAAGCGGTCAAAGGGGAAGACCGCCTCTTTCACCGCCCAGTGTTTGATGGTAACTTCTTTGGTGAAGCCGAGCTGCTCCAAGCTCAGGCCGAGCATGACCTTGGCCGCGATCCGGGCCAGCGGCACGCCGGTGGCCTTGGAGACGAAAGGCACAGTGCGCGAGGCGCGGGGATTGACTTCCAGGACATAGAGCGTCTCTTCCTTGACCGCATACTGCACGTTCATCAGGCCGATCACGCCCAGCTCGGCAGACATGGCCTTGGTCGCCCGGCTGATTTCGGCGATCATGCTTGGCGATAAAGTATGCGGCGGCAGGACGCAGGCCGAGTCGCCGGAATGAATGCCCGCCTCCTCAATATGCTCCATGATGCCGCCGAGCACGGTCATCTTGCCGTCTGAGACCGCGTCCACATCCACTTCAATCGCGTCTTTCAGGAAGCGGTCAAGCAGTACCGGATGCTCGCTGCCCGCGACCGAGGGCAGGGCCATGAACTCGCGGATGCCCTGCTCGTTGTAGACGATGCGCATGTCGCGCCCGCCAAGCACATACGAAGGCCGCATGACCACTGGAAAGCCGATCTGCTCCACTGCCTTCAGGGCTTCGGCCAGATTGTGGGCGATGGCGTTCTCCGGCTGCTTGAGGCCGAGCTTTTGCAGCATCTGCTGGAAACGCTCGCGGTCTTCAGCCCGGTCAATGGCATCAGGCGAGGTGCCGACAATGGGCACTCCGGCGCGGGCTAAGGGCACGGCCAAGTTGAGCGGGGTCTGGCCGCCGAATTGGACAATCACGCCGTCCGGCTTTTCGCGCTCAATGATGCTGAGAACGTCTTCCTTGGTCAGCGGCTCGAAATAAAGACGGTCGGATGTATCGTAGTCGGTGGAGACCGTTTCCGGGTTGGAGTTGACCATGATGGATTCCACGCCAATTTCCTCCAGCGCAAAGGCGGCGTGGACGCAGCAGTAGTCAAACTCGATGCCTTGGCCGATGCGGTTGGGGCCGCCGCCAAGGATCATGATCTTCTTGCGGTCGGACGGCTCAGACTCGTTTTCCTGGTCATAGCAGGAGTAGTAGTACGGGGTGTAGGACTCGAACTCGGCGGCGCAGGTGTCCACCAGCTTATACACCGGCAGGATGCCGAGCCTTTTGCGCAGGCTGTGGATGTCATCCTCTGTTGAGCCGGTCAGATGCGCCAACTGCACATCAGAGAAGCCGTACTGCTTGACCGTGAAGAGAAAGTCCGCATCCAGACCGGCCAAGCCGCAAGCCTTGATTCGCAGGCCCATGTCCACAATCTGGCGCATGTTGGTGAGGAACCACGGATCAATCTGACTGAGTTCGTGAATCCGCTCAATGCTCATGCCCCGGCGCAGGGCCTCGAACAAGTGCAGCACGCGCTTGGAGTTCGGCCTGCTCAGACCGAGATTGAGATCATCCTGATGCAGACCGCTGAGGTCGGTTTTGCCGTCAAAGCCGAAGCCTGTCCAGCCGATTTCCAGCGAGCGCAGCCCTTTCTGGAACGCTTCCTTGAAGGTGCGGCCCATAGCCATAGTCTCGCCGACCGACTTCATTGCTGTGGTCAGGAAATCATCCGCTTCCGGGAACTTCTCAAAGGTCCAGCGGGGAATCTTCACCACGCAGTAGTCGAGCGTCGGCTCAAAGGCCGCGCAGGTCTCTTTGGTGATGTCGTTTTGCAGCTCATCCAGCGTGTAGCCCACGGCCAGCTTGGCGGCAATGCGGGCGATGGGAAAGCCGGTGGCCTTGGAAGCCAGCGCGGAGGAGCGCGAGACGCGGGGATTCATCTCAATCACCATCAGCTCGCCGTCCTTGGGATTGACCGCAAACTGCACGTTCGAGCCGCCGGTCTCCACGCCGATCTCGCGGATGATGGCGATGGCCGCGTCGCGCATGTTCTGGTACTCGACATCGGTCAGGGTCTGCTGCGGGGCCACGGTGATCGAGTCGCCGGTGTGCACGCCCATCGCGTCGATGTTCTCAATCGAGCAGATGATGACCACGTTGTCCTTGCGGTCGCGCATCACCTCCAGCTCGTACTCCTTCCAGCCGAGCAAACTGCGCTCCAGCATGATTTCGGTGGTCATAGACAAATCGAGACCAGCGGTGCACATCTGGTGCAGCTCCTCGCGGTTGTAGGCCACGCCGCCGCCTGTGCCGCCAAGGGTGAAGCTGGGCCGGACAATGACCGGAAAGCCGATCTCCTCGCCCGCTGCCATCGCTTCTTCAATGGTGTGGACGATGAAGGATTTCGGCACATTGAGGCCGATCTTGCGCATCGCGTCGCGGAACTCCTCGCGGCCCTCGGCCTTGCGGATGACCTTCGCGTCCGCAGCCAGCATCTCCACGCCGTATTTCTCTAAAACCCCGCTCTCCGCCACCTTAATCGCGGTGTTGAGGGCGGTCTGACCGCCGAGCGTGGGCAGGAGCGCGTCAGGCCGCTCGCGCTCAATCACTTTGGTCAGGTATTCCGGGGTAATCGGCTCGATGTAGGTGCGGTCGGCCAAGCCGGGATCAGTCATGATCGTGGCCGGGTTGGAGTTGATCAGCACCACCTCGTAGCCCTCTTCTTTCAGGGCCTTGACCGCCTGCGCGCCGGAGTAGTCAAACTCGCAGGCTTGGCTGATGATGATCGGGCCGGAGCCGATGATGAGAATCTTATGTATGTCTGTACGTTTGGGCATGGCGAACTGTGCGAAAATATTTAAGCTGACAGGCAGCGGTCCTTCTTAAAGAGAGAATGTTCTTTTGCTGGCTGCGAACAGCGCATTCCGGGCAAAAAATGTCTCATTCCCTGCTGGAAATGGCCCGTTTGACACTGGCAATGCCTTATTGCCAACAAGGAATGGCGCATTTCCACGTGCGAATGAGGCATTCCTTTTTGGCAACGCCTCATTCCTTGCTGCGAATGCCGCATTGCCAACTGGCAACGTCGCATTGCCAAGCGGGAATGGCCTGTTTCCAGCTGGCAGCGAGGCATTTCCAGCGTCAAATGCGGCATTTCCAGCCGGGAACGCCTCATCGCCGCTGCTATCTGCGCCCTTCCATCAGGCCGATGAAGCGGTCGAAGAGGTAAACGGCATCGTGCGGGCCAGGCGCGTGTTCGGGGTGATACTGCACGGAAAAGGCGGGGTATTCTTTGTGCCGCATCCCCTCAAGGCTGCCGTCGTTGAGGTTGATGTGCGTGACTTCGACGCTGGCGGGCAGGCTTTGCGGATCAACACAGAAGCCGTGGTTCTGCGAGGTGATCTCCACCTTGCCGGTCTGCAAGTCCTTCACCGGCTGATTGCCGCCGCGATGGCCGAACTTCAGCTTGAAGGTGCTGCCGCCATAGGCCAAGCCGAGCATTTGGTGGCCAAGGCAGATGCCGAAAATCGGCTTCTTGCCGAGCAGAGCGCGGATGTTCTCGACCACGCCTGCCACGCCCGCCGGGTCGCCGGGGCCGTTGGAGAGGAACACACCGTCCGGGTTGAGGGCGAGCACGTCGGCAGCCGATGTCTTCGCAGGCACGACCAAGACGCTGCATCCCTTCTCAGTCAGAATGCGGAGCTGGTTGTATTTGATGCCGAAGTCATAAGCCACAACCTTGAACTTGCCGCCCGCCGGGAAGGCTTTGCTTTCGACCGGGCCGTTTGCGCTCCAAGCGTAGGGCTTGGCCGCTGTCACGCCCGCCACCATGTCCTGGCCGACCAAGCCCGCCCAGTTCTTCGCCTTTTCCACCAGCGAAGCCTCATTCAGGTCTTCGGTGGAGATGACCGCCTTCATCGCTCCGCGCTTGCGGATGATCCGGGTCAGCATCCGGGTGTCGAAGCCCTCGATGCCGAGCACGCCGAACTTGCAGAGGAAGTCGGCCAGCGTGCCACTGGCGCGGTGGTTGCTCGGCACGGCCTGATATTCGCGCATCAGGAAGGCGCGGGGATGCGCGGCGGCGGATTCCATGTCCTCCGGGTTGATGCCGTAGTTGCCGATCAGCGGATAGGTCATCGTCACCATCTGGCCGGTGTAGGAGGGGTCGGTCAGAATTTCCTGATAGCCGCTCATGCTGGTGTTGAACACGATTTCCCCGGCTGCCTCGCCCGCCCCGGTGAAGGAGCGTGCAGGCAGCACAGTGCCGTCTTCAAGCGCGATTAGTGCTTTCATATAAATTGTTTTTCAGATTGAGATCACCCGCTGTTGCGCTGCAAAGCAAAATGGCGCGGCGCAGTGTCAGTCGGATGCGATGATTTGTCAGCGGAGGGGGGATGAATTGGAGGCGCAACAACGTGACAGCCGGATTGAATATGTTCTGCTTCTGACTTCTTCAAGTCTTCATAAATTGCCCGCAAGTCATAATTGAATTTAGCCGCGTGCGCTTCCCGGTTTTTCCTGACTTCTTGAAGAATTTCATCAGTCGGCATGGTCTTCTCCTAACAGTTCTTCAGGGGTGCAGATGAAAGGAAGAAACAGGTCTATTTCGTTCAAGTATGAGGAGATATTTCTCTGGATTTCAGGATTCGCGATGTGTTTGCAATTCCATGTCAGCAGATAGTCCACCTTGTGCACGGTTGCAATGGCAATATGCAGGCCATCCTCCGCCGCTTTTGCTGGAATTATTCCTCGTCCCAGCAGCGCAGCGGTTATCTGAAAGGCTTCTTCGGTGATCAATAATAATGAAAAAGACTTGGCAATCTCCAAACGTTTCAGTGCTGCTTCGGGATCGCCAGCGGCGCATTCTCGCAATACAGCCTCTGAAACCAGCAAGTCATACGCAAATCGTTTTTCCCACCATGCCGCAGTGATCTGCTGATGCGCGGCACCGATAATAGTTTTGCTTGGTCTTGCTGTCAGATAGCTGATGACAGAGGTTTCAAGATAAACTCTGCGCTTCATTGATTTCCTCTGATTTCCCGCATCACCAATTCCGCCTGCCGCTGCGCCGAACCCTGCTGGGATGCTGCCAACCGCTCCGCCGCCTGGCAGGTCTGCGCATACAGCCGCTCATCGCGCAGCAGGGCGGACAGGCAGTCTGCGAGACCTTCAGCGTGTTGTGCCTGAAAACCCGCACCCGCTGTCAGCACCAAATCGACCGCATCCTGATAATCCTGCATAAACGGACCAAAGCAGACCGGCCTGCGCCAGCGCACCGGCTCCATGATGTTGTGGCCGCCTTTGTTGACCAAGCTGCCGCCGCAGAAGGTTACATCACAGATGGCATAGAGATCGGCCAATTCGCCAAGCGAATCCACCAGCACGATGTCTTTGTTTTGGCCCTTAGCAGCGCAATCGGAGAACAGTTCGTATTCCAGCCCGGCCTCATTGAGCAGCCGCCTGACTTCATCCAATCGCTTCAAGTGGCGCGGCGCGATGATCCAGAGCAGGCCGTCCGCTGTTTCCGCCCGCAGGCGGCGATAGACCGGCAGCAGTAATTCTTCTTCACCGGTGCGGGTGGAGCCGCAGATGAAAACCTTTTTGCTGTCCGGCTTGAGCAACTGCCGGTATTTCTCCCGCATCGCTCCGGCATCGATGGGCGGCAGATCGTATTTCAGATTGCCGCAGACCTGCACCTGCTTCGCGCCCAGCTCACGGAACCGTGCGCCGTCCTGCTCGCCGATCACACCGACAGCATTGAAATTCCTAAGCAATTCAGCCATGAAGCCAGGCAGCAGCCGGTATCTGCGGAAGGAACGTTCCGACATCCTGCCGTTGAGTAGAAGCAGCGGAATCCCGGCCCGGCTGATTTCTTGCAGCATGGTCGGCCACAGCTCGGTTTCCAAGCAGACATAGGCATCGGGCCGCACCTCGCGCAAGGCGCGGCTCACCACCTGCGGCGTGTCGATGGGGGCTAATTCGCAGAGCACCTGCGGCAGCCGTGCACGGGCAGCTTCTCGGCCTTGCCGAGTCATGGTGGTTAAAAGAAAGCAGCTGCCGGGGAGTTGCGCCGTCAGCGCAGCGATCAAAACGCGGGCGGCCTGCACCTCGCCCACCGAGGCGGCGTGCATCCAGATCAAGGGGCCGCTGTGCTGGAAAGTGTCTTGATATCTGCCCAGACGCTGCGCTGTTTCCCAGCCGGGCGCGGTGATGTTCAAAACAGGCAGGACAGCCGGAAGCAGGGCGTGAACAGCCGTGCCCAGTGTGCGGTAGAGAGTGTGCAGCATGAATATCCCGGCCTGTGCCGGTCCCGGCTGTCTTTTTTCTTCCCTTCGCAAAACAGGCTATTTAAACAGGATTGGCCCAGAACGTCAAGAGGGAAGCGGCGGCGGGCGGAAAAAATCAGGTTTTACTTGACAGCAGCACCTGCAATCTGTTACCTGCCTTCAGCCCGCCGCTGTTTGCAGCGGAGGAGGTTTTCATCTCAACCAAACTGTTGCCGGAGGATTTTCCATGACTGTGACTGCGCCCTTCATGCGTTTGTTGCCTGCGCTCGCGCTGGCCATGCTGTTTGTCTGCTCAGTGCAAACTGCCTCAGCTCAGACGCAGCCTGCGGCAGCACCATCAACCACTCCAGAACCCAAGGAAACAACAATGAAAGACGGACTGTATGCGAAGCTCAAGACCAGCAAAGGCGATATCCTGCTGGAGCTGTTCTACGACAAGGCACCGCTGACGGTGATCAACTTTGTCGGCCTGGCTGAAGGCACACTGACCTATGGCGGCGCAACCAAGCCCACTGGCACGCGCTTCTACGACGGCCTCAAGTTCCACCGCGTGATCAGGGACTTCATGATCCAAGGTGGCTGCCCGCTCGGCACCGGCACTGGCGGCCCAAGCTACACCTTTGCCGACGAATTTGAGTCGCGGCTGAAGTTCACCGAGCCGGGCATTCTGGCTATGGCCAATGCCGGGCCAGGCACCAATGGTTCGCAGTTCTTCATCACCCATGTTGCCACGCCGCATCTGAACGACAAGCACACCATCTTCGGCAAGGTGATAGAGAGCCAGAACATCGTTGATGCCATTAAGCAGGGAGATGTGATCAGCACTGTTGAAATCATCCGCCAGGGCGAGAAGGCGCAGCAGTTCCAGACTGACCAAGCTGCCTTTGATAAAGCTAAAGGAGAGATTGAGGCCAAGAATCAGGCTGGGGCTGCTGAAGGACAGAAGAAAACCGCGCTGCTGATCAAGAAACGCTGGCCCAAGGTGCAGTCAAACAAAGAAGGGCTGCATTGGGTGGTGGATAAGGCGGGACAAGGGGCAACGCCTGCGCCGGGTGCGCGGATCAGCGTCCACTACACAGGCCGCCTGCTGGAGAACGACAGAAAATTCGACAGCTCCTATGACCGGGGCGAGCCGATTCAGTTTGAGGTCGGCAGGGGCCGGGTCATTCCCGGCTGGGATATGGCCCTGAGCACGATGAAGCAGGGCGAGAAGCGCACCCTGATCATCCCGCCGAGCCTCGCTTACGGTGCGCAGGGCGCGGGCGGTGTTATTCCGCCTAATGCGTGGTTAGTCTTTGATGTGGAGCTGGTGGAATTCTAAATCCAGCCCGAAACCAAGCAAGCCTTGGGCCGCCTGTTGGCGGTCCAAGGCTTTTTCTCATTGCACCTGCTGGCCGATGCAGGTTAACGCTTTTACTTGTCGAAATCTTTTTATTTAAATTACTTATCTTGAACGACCAATCCAAAACCGCTATTTCATCTCAGGCTGACAGGATTCACATCTCCAGCCATCACCCGGAATTCTCTGCCGGATGAGTCAATTACATACCGCCCGTCCTCGGCAAGCCCTGCGCCGACTGCCGCGATCATTCCTTCCCCGCTGTCATATTCCAGCGGCCTGCCGAGGAGATAATCCCACTGCCGCCATGCGGCCAGCACCGCCGTTTTGTCCGCCTTGAGCTGCTCCGCAGCGGCCAGCAGTTCCTCAACCAAGCCCGGCAGCAGCTCGGCAGGACTGACAGCTACCGCGCCCGCCTCAGATAAGGTGATGATTTTGCTGCGCAGTTCCGGCGGAAATTCCTCCGGCAAAGCAGCAACGTTGATGCCGACTCCGATCACGACAAATTCCGGTAGACCAGCCCGCAGCGGCCCGCTTTCAGTGAGGATGCCACCGAGCTTTCTGTCGGCAAGATAGAGATCATTCGGCCATTTGAGCAGCGGCTGCACACTGACTGCCCGGCTGATGCCCCGGCACAGCCCGACTCCAGCGGCCAAGGTCAGCAGCGGCAAATCCGCAGACTCCAGCTCTGGCCGCAGAATCAGCGAGAAATATAGGCCGCCAAGCGGCGAGCAAAACTGCCGCCCGCCGCGCCCGCGTCCGCCGCTCTGGCTGTCCGCCAGCACTGCCGTGCCCGCTGCCGCGCCCTGCCGGGCGAGGTCGAGGGCATGGCTGCTGGTGGAGCTGAGGACTGAAAAATGATGCAGCCGCATCAGGCGATGGACGGCGGGCTGCTCAGTTTCATCGGCATGACGATGCCGAGAAAGCCGGGATCCGCTGCCGAGCTGATCAGGCAGGGGCTTTCGTCCGAGCTGACTGAGGCGGAAAGCGCGTCGCCTTCCAGCACCGACAAAGCCTCGATGAAGTAGCGGCAGTTGAAGCCCATGCAAAGGTCGTGGCCGCTGTAGGTGATCTCAATCTCATCCCGCGCCGAGCCGAAATCTGCGTTATCCGAACTGAGAATCAGGCGGTTGCCTTGGGCCTCGAAGCGGATGGCGTGGAAGATGTCTTCGGTGAAGAGATTGATCCGCTTCAGCGATTCAAGAAAAAGATTCTTGTTGATGATCATGCTGTTGTCCTGCGGCAGCGAGCGCAGGATGTTCTCGAAATCCGGGAAATCACCTTCCATCAGGCGGATGATGAGAACGGAGTTGTCGCTTTTCAGCACTAATTTTTTCTGCTCCACGCCCATCCGGCAGGTGTCCAGCTCTTCGCAGAATTTGCGCAGCTGCTGCACGCCCCGGCGCGGAATGAGGATGCTCTGGCCGAAATCCAACCCGGCCATTGCGGCGGCCTCGCGGTTCATGATGCTCAGACGGTGGCCGTCGGACGTGACCATCCGCAGCATGGTCTTGCCCTCCACCTCGCGCTTTTGCAGCAGCGCGGCGGTGAGGTTGTACATGTTCTCGCGGTCAGCAGCGATGGAGAACAGCGTCTTGTCGATCAGGTCGCAGAGCGCTTCGGCCTCAATGTCCGCCAGTGCCTGCTCGTCGTAGTGCTCAAACTGGGGGAATTCCTCGCTCACCATGCCGGCGAGGCGGTAGGTGCTGCTGCCCGCGCTGATCCGCACCCAGTTTTTATCCTCCTCCTTGAAATTCACGGTCTCCGAGCGGGACTCGCGGGCCAGCTCGAAGAGCTTCTTCGCAGGCAGGGTCAGGCTGCCCTGCTCAAAAACCTCGGCGGAGACGGTCTGGCGCAGACTGACCTCCAAGTCGGTGCCGGTGAAAAACACCTCGTTGCTGCGCACTTCCAGTAGGACGTTGGAGAGAATGGCTAATGTGCCCTTCTTGCTGGCGATGTTCTGCTGCGCGCTGACTGCGTCCAGCAGGTCTTTCCGGGCGATGTTGAAATTGAACGGCATGACAACTGCTCCTTTGTTTATATAGAAAAGCTTGTTGATATTGGGGCTGTTAATTTGTTGATAAGCGGCCTAAGCTGCTGAATTCAATAAAGACAGCCTGTTGATAAGTTGTGAGTTCTTTTGTTGAAAACTCGCGCCGTTCCCGGCCTGCCCGCCAGTTATCAACACGTTTTCAACAGGGGGCGGCGCAGGGGCTGAAGAAGAAAATATACCAATTCGCCGCCGTGGTGACGATCTTTTCTTCTCCTGCCGGTTGCAATTCCGCCCGGATTGAGGTAACTCTGCGGGGGAACTCAACCCCGCGCGCGCCCATGCTCCATCTGATCAGCCTGAACTGCCGCTACACCCATTCCTGTCTGGCCCAGTTCTGCCTGCGGGCCGAACTGGAACGCCGCCTGCCGGAACTGCCTGTCCGTCTCAGCCAGTTCACACTCAACGACCCGTATTACGCGACCTTGCTGCGGATCAGCGGCCAGCCAGCCAAGGCCTTGCTCTTCTCGGTTTATGTCTGGAATCACGCTTATATCCGCCGCTTGACCGCTGATCTGGCCCGACTGCGGCCTGAGCTGCCGCTCATTCTCGGCGGGCCGCAGGCGGCGGCGATGACCGGGCTGCCATCTAACTGCACGGTTTTTATTGGCGAGATAGAAAGCGCGGCAGATGACTTTTTCCACGATCTGCGCTGTGGCAGACTGAAGCCTGTGTACAAGGCCGCGCCCAGCCACAGCTTTCCCTCGCCGTACAAGCCGGATGACTTCAGCACGCACCTGAAAAACCGGCAGGTGTATTACGAATCCTCGCGGGGCTGTCCGTTCTCCTGCTCGTATTGTTTGTCGTCCATTTCTAAAGGAGTGCGCCACAAGCCGCTGGAGCTGGTGAAAGAAGAGCTACGCGGCCTGATTGCCGCCAAACCGCTGATCATCAAATTTGTTGACCGTACCTTCAACGACAAGCCGGAACGGGCCGCCACGATTTGGCGCTTCTTGCTCGACGAGGGCCAAGGCGTTCGCTTTCATTTTGAGATTGCTCCTGACCGTTTCACCGAGGATCTGTTCGCTCTGCTGGAACAAATGCCATGCGATTTGTTTCAATTTGAAATCGGTATTCAGAGCTGCAATGCCGCGACATTGGCGGCTGTCCGGCGGCAGATGGATTTGCCGCAGGCTGAAGCGAACATCCGCCGCTTGATCGCGCTGAACAGCATTCACATTCACGCTGATCTTATTCTCGGCTTGCCTTTTGAAGACGCGGCCAGCTTCCGCCAGTCGTTCAACCGGGTTTTCTGCTGCCGCCCGCATCACGTTCAGCTCGGCCTGCTCAAGGTGCTGCCGGAAACCGAGATGCAGGCGCGGGCAACGGAATTTGGCCTGCTCCATTGCGCCGAGCCGCCCTATGATGTGCTGGCCACGCGCTGGCTGCCGCATGAGGAACTGCGCGATTTGTATGAATTTTGCGAATGCGCCGAGGCGTTTCACAACAACCGTTTTTTCCCCTCGCTCTGGGCGTATCTGCTTCAGCGCGGCGAGGAGCCGTTCCGCTTTTTCCACAGCCTGCTGGAACTCTGCCGCCAGCGCGGGTTCTTTCAGCTGGCGCAGACGCAGGTACTGATGAGCAGCCTGCTGGCCGAGTTGGCCCGGCAGCGTGGCGACGGCCCGCTGCTGCTGGAGCTGCTCCGCTACGACTGGCTGCGCTGCGGCCATCGTTTCCTGCCGGAGGATCTGTGCGCTGCGCAGCCGTCCGCGTTGCGCGACCGCCTGCGCCAGACTTTGCCGGAGGCGATTGAGGGCTTGTTCAGCAGCAGAACGCGGACGGAATTTCTCAAACAGACCAGCTTGCTGGAGCTGTCCGCCGAGGCGATGGCGGTTCTTGGCTTGGACGAAAGGGCGGACATCGTTGCTCTGCTGCCGGAGCAGACGGGCGGCGTACTGAAGCATTGCCGGGCAGTTGTATTGCCGGGGGATGAAAGGGGGTGAGAGAAATGGCATCGAATGATTTAGAAATTATCAAAAAGATAGAAAAAACAACAGGTAAGCGGCTGCGCAGATTTAAAAGATTCAAGCCGTCTGAGCCGTGTTATGTTGTCAATGAGCAGGAGCAGGTCTTAGCCCTGAATTTGTGGGATGCAGGTCTCAGCAATGCAGACTGCTATCTGGTCCAGCAGTTCGTCAATCTTCAGACGCTCGATTTAAGCGGGAATCAGATCAGTGATTATTCCTTTCTCAAAGAGCTTGACCAGCTTCAGTGGCTCGATTTAAGCGGGAATCAGATCAGCGACATTTCCTTTCCCAAGCAGCTCGTTAATCTTCAGACGCTCTCTTTAAGCTGGAATGATATCAGCGATATTTCCTCTCTCCAGCAGCTCGTCAATCTTCAGTCGCTCGATTTAAGTTTTAATAAAATCTGCGATATTTCCTTTCTCAAAGAGCTTGACCAGCTTCAATGGCTCGATTTACGTTCTAATAAGATCATCAGGCTGCCGCAATGGATTGCGGAGCATTCCCCTGAGATTGTTTATTCTACCAACCTGGATCAGAACACGATCAATGTCGGCGGCAATCCCCTGACTCATCCCCCGCCGGAAATCATCCAACAAGGCCGTGAAGCCATCCGCGCTTATTTCCGCTCACTCGAAAAAGACGAGGCAGTGACGCTGCACGAAGCCAAGGTGCTGCTGGTCGGCGACGGCAAGGCTGGAAAAACCTCGCTGCTCAAACGGCTCCAAGGCTTGCCCTTTGATGAGCATGAATCCCAGACGCACGGCATCAACGTTCAGCCACTTTTAGGCAGCGAAATAGCAGGTTTTGCCAATCCTGACGAAGACTGCCGCCTGCATTTCTGGGATTTCGGCGGCCAAGAGATCATGCACGCCTCGCACCGCTTTTTCATGAGCAAGCGATCTCTGTATATCCTCGTTTTAGATAGCCGCGACGACACCGGCAGATGTCATTGGCGTTGGCTTCGGCACATCGAGAAATATGGCGACAAGCCGCCGTGTATCGTGGCCATGAACAAGATGGATGCAAATCCGTCTTACAACATCGAGCAGAAGAGCATCAACTCCCGATTTCCTGCAATAGAAAACCGCTTCTTCCAAATCTCCTGCAAAAGCAATGACGGCCTGCCGGAATTAGTGCGCAGCATGGCCGCGTCTGTTCCGAAAACGCCGCTGTACGGCTTAGTGATCAGCAAATCGTGGCTGACAATTAGAAAGCGGCTGGAAACAGCGACCGAAGAGCAAAATTACATCAGCCGGGAGCAGTTCCTTGCAATCTGCAAAGAACACGGCGTGCAGGATGAGGAAAGCCGGATGACGCTGCTGAAGTTCCTCAATGATCTCGGCACGGTGCTCTTTTTTGAAAAGCTTAAACTTGCCGACATCTATGTGCTTGATCCGCATTGGGTGACAGTCGGGGTGTATAAAATCATCAATTCGGCAAAGACCAAAGATGGCCTTTTGCGCGAGGAGGATTTGGAATTCATCCTCAATCAGGAGCCAGTCCGCGCCGATGAATATGACCCGGCCAAAAAAGCATTTGCCTACACGGTGCGGGAGCAGGAATATCTTGTCCGTATCATGGAGGAATTTGAGCTGTGCTACCGCTATGACAAGCACCTGCACATCCTGCCCAGCCAGCTGCCCAAAGAACCTGAACAGGAGCCGGAGCTGCGCGGCGGCAATCTGCTCCGCTTCATCATGGAATACGATTTCCTGCCGTCATCGCTTTTCCCGCGCCTCATGGTTCGCCTGAAAGAAGATATTCCAGACCGGCGGCAGCAGTGGCGGCACGGGATGTATTTGGAAAACAAGCAGTTTGGCGTGCAGGCAATTGTCAGAATGGAGGAGCAAAGCAGCAGAATCACGATCAGCATTTACGGCGGGCCGCACGATAAGCAGCGGTATCTGTGCGTGATTCGGCACCACATTGCAGGTCTTGGCTTTCAAGAGCTGAAGCCGAAAGAGCTGGTGCCGCTGCCGGGACACGAGGACGCGCTTGTGGAATATCAAGTTCTGCTTGGTCACGAGCAGGAGGGAATAGCTCAATACTTTGATGGAAAGCTGCGGAAATTCTTTTCTGTCTCAGAGTTGTTAGATAATATTGTCAGCAAACATGAACGAAGTAAGGAGGGGAATATTATGATTCATCTGGAAAATATCGGCAATCCGCAAATGACGCAGACGAACAGCCAGCAGCAATCTCAGCATCAGCAGCAGTCAGCCAATCTGCTCAAAGAGGCGCAAGGGCTGTTCCACAATCTGAAAGAGGATATCATTGCAGAAGCTGACATTGAATTCGATGATGCAAAGGAGAAGAAACGGGTAGAAAACGAGCTGACCAAGGCGGAAAAAGCTCTTGCCGAAGCGGAAAGCGCAGCCGCAGAAGGGAAGGAACCGGATGCCGCTGCAAAAAGCCGCTTGGAGGAATTCTTCACCAGCCTTGCCGACAAGAGTTCCCGCCTCGGCAAGCTGCTGGAATCTGTTGATCAAGGCGCGGAAAAAGTGAGAAAATTGGCCCGCACCTACAACAAGGTTGCCGAAAACATCGGCCTGCCTTCTGTGCCGCCGCTGCTGCTGGGCAAGGAGCAAGGGTGAACTTTGAGTGCCAAGGCGGGACGCACCCCTGTGTTCGCCCTGATACGGGCAGGCACGGGGGTGCGGATGCTTACCGATTCTGCCGGAGATAGTCCGCATAGACCTCGGCAAAGTGCTTGGTCTGCTCCAAGGTGCCGACATTCATGCGGAAACAGGTCTTGATTGCCGGGGCGACCATAGGACGCACCAAGATGCCCCGCGCTTTCAAAAAGGCGACGGCTCCGTCGCGGTCTTCCGGCTCAACCAGCATGAAATGCGCCGCGCCGGGATACTGCTTCACCTTGTTGGCGCGGAAAAAGGCTTCTAAATACGGCTTGGAGACCTGCATGGTCTCCTGCGGGAAACGCCGCCATTCCTCAGCAGCATCGTCAAGCTGCGCTCCGGCAGCAACCAAGGCGCAGGCGTTGACATCGAACGGCCCGCGCACCTTGTGCAGCTCGGCGGTCAGGGCGGGATGAGCGATGCTGTAGCCCAAGCGCAGGCCGCCCAGGGCAAAGGCTTTGGAGAAGGTGCGCAGGATGATCAGATTCGGGTACTCATCAAGCAGGCCCTGCGCGGTGGTGCCGGTGAACTCAAAGTAGGCCTCATCCACGATCACAGGCAGGTCAGGCCGCAGCCGCAGCACTTCCTCAATCAGCTCCAGCGAGACCGACGCGCCGGTGGGGTTGTCCGGGTTGACCAGCACCGCCAGCTTAGTGGCCGGAGTGATCGCGGCCAGATAGTCGCGGCGCGGGAAGCGCAGCTCCGCATCATACGGAATGCCAGTCACTTTCGCGCCAATCACCCCGGCAATCTGAGTGAACATCGGAAAGCCGGGCTGGGCCAGCACCAGCTCGTCGCCCTCGCTGAGAAAAGCCCGCAGCACCACCTCGATGGCCTGATCCGAGCCGTTGGCAACCATGAGCTGCTCCGACGCGGCCTGGGTGTAGCGGGCCAGCTTGGGCAGGAACGCGGCGCAGTCCGGGTAGAGCGGGATGCGGTCGCTGTCAATGAAGTCCTTCAGGGCGGCCTTCACACAGCCCGGCAGCGGCAGCGTGTTCTCATTCAGATCAAAGCGCAGATAGGCCGTGCGGTCAATGTGCGACCACGGCGGCTTGTAGGTGGACAGCGCGGCGATTTGGGGTTTGACTTGGAGCATGGTTTGTTTCTCTCTTATAAAGATCCGTGGATTCAAGTTGTAAGTGCAACTTTTGCTGAGTTGAGAAAAGAGTGAGTTATGGTAACATGATGGCTCAATTCT
>JAABPV010000026.1 GCA_011391865.1 Desulfobulbaceae bacterium
TCTTTGATCTCCAAAACCTTCCGACGAAAATCTATTGAGTATGCCATACGCACAGTGTAGTCATTTTATACTGCTTTGGCTATAACAACCTGCCGCGCCAAAGGAAAAAACTGCTTCATCCAGCTCTTCGATTCAGCCCCGAACAGCCACCGGAAAACTTCCCTCAGGCGCAAAGCTAAACAGCGTCGGCATCAGGTACCCTCCTCCTCCTGATGCCGACGCTGTTTTTTTCTGCCACTGAAACAAGCCTCTCCCGTGTCAGTTCTCCCGCACCAAGCGGATGTCCCATGCCTCGGAGCGGCCTTCATTGTGGGGATTCTCAACCACCCGGAATTCGAAAATCCGGGTTGGGTCTTGAAAATAGTAATCGCCTTCCAATGTGGATTTGGAGAGATGGAAGAAGACCGTCTCCGGCTTAAGGCTGTGCGTCTCGGTGATCATCCTGAAAAAGCGGAAGAAGCCGAAGCCACGGTCAGCGTTGAAGTTAGCCACAGTGCCGCGCTGCCATTCGCCGGGCTGGTCGTGATGGGTCTCGTCGGGCTGGAAGGGCAGCAGGCCGGGGATGAGGAAGCCGGAAAGGAAGGAGTCCGCTGACTCGCGCAGCTCGCGGCTGACGTTGTTGAAGCCGATCACGTCCACGCGGCAGCCCATGTTCTGCAAGGCGGTGACAAGGCGGATGAAGTCGCCGTCGCCGGTGAGCAGAATGACCCGGTCCAAGTTGCGAGCCTGGAGCAGCGCATCAATGGCCAAGTCCATGTCGGCGTTGGCCTTGGTGGTCACATTGCCGTCCTCATCCTCGTAGCGGCGCACAAATTTCTTAATGATCTTGAAGCCGCACTGACGCAGGATGTTGTGATAAAAATAGACCTTCTGCCGGTAGTCCGGCTCCTTGCTGGTGCGCTCGCGGTCCTCGGCTAAATAGCAGTTGGCCCGCACCAAAGTGGAATTGGGCGTGTTGGCCATATCAACCAAAACATCGTAGCGCATTCCGTAGCCGCCGCTCATTTTGATATTTTCAGCATCTACGTAGATTCCTGTTTTCAACATGATAATATTTGAGGATAAAAGTGAGTGAACTGTTGCTGGTGAACAAAAATATGAAACGCCGGGAGATGGGTTCGCCTTCTCCCGGCTGCAAGCTGCTTTTATTCCCACTCGATGGTGGCGGGCGGCTTGGAGGATATGTCGTAGACCACCCGGTTGACTCCCCGCACCTCGTTGATGATGCGGGTGGAAATCCGGCCCAGTAGGTCGTAGGGCAATTGCGACCAGTCGGCGGTCATCGCGTCGCGGCTGTCCACCGAGCGCAGGGCAATGACGTGCTCGTAGGTGCGGCCATCGCCCATCACGCCGACCGTCTGAATCGGCAGGAGCACGGCGAAGGACTGCCAGACCTTGCGGTACCAGCCGGAACGCTTCATCTCCTCCAGCACGATCACGTCGGCCAAGCGGAGGATGCGCAGCCGCTCGGCAGTGACTTCTCCCATGATGCGGATGCCGAGGCCAGGGCCAGGGAAGGGCTGGCGGAAAATCGCCTCCTCCGGCAGGCCCAGCTCAAGGCCCAGCTCGCGCACCTCGTCTTTGAACAGCTCGCGCAGCGGCTCAATCAAAGCCAAAGCCATCCGCTCCGGCAGGCCGCCGACGTTGTGGTGCGACTTGATCGGTGCTTTGCCGCGAAACACGACCGACTCGATCACGTCAGGATAGAGCGTGCCTTGGGCGAGGTATTTGACCTGCCCCAGCTTTTTGGCCTCCTGCTCAAAAATCTCGATGAAGCCGTAGCCGATGCGCTTGCGCTTCTCCTCCGGGTCGGCGATGCCCTTCAGCCGCTCCAAGAAGTAGGCTTCGGCATCAATGTCAATCACCTGCAAGTCGGTGCGCTCGCGGAAGAAGCGCAGCACGCTCTCGCTCTCGTTCGTCCGCATCAAGCCATTGTTGACGTGAATGCAGGTGAGCTGGCTGCCGATGGCCCGGTGGATCATCGCCGCGACCACTGTGGAGTCCACACCGCCGGACAGGGCGCAGATCACCCGGTCGTCGCCGACTTTTTCCCGCACCGCCGCCACTGTGGACTCAATGAAGGACTGCATGGTCCACGAGGCATTGCAGCCGCAGATGCCGAAGATGAAATTGCGGAGGATGTCCGTGCCGATCAGGGTGTGCGCCACTTCCGGGTGGAACTGCACGGCGGAAAAAGGCTTGTCCGTGTGGCGCAGGGCGGCAAAGGGCGAATGCGCACTGGTCGCTGTGGCGATGAAACCGGGCGCAGGCTCCTCAACGCGGTCGCCGTGGCTCATCCAGACTTGATGATGCGCAGGCGCGGTCTCCAAGCCGCTGAAGAGGCCGGAAGCGTCGCTGACCAGCAGCTCGGCCTTGCCGAACTCCCGATGCTCCGCCTTCTCTACGCGCCCGCCAAGCTGCTGCGTCATCAGCTGCGCGCCGTAGCAGATGCCAAGCACCGGCACGCCCAGCTCAAAGAGGCTGGGATCGGAGAGCGGCGCGTCCTCGTCATAGACTGAGGCCGGGCCGCCGGAAAGGATGATGCCCGCAGGCCGCAGCTCCTTCAGCCGGTCTAACGGCAGCGTGTAGGGGTGAATCTCCGAATAGACCTTCTGCTCGCGGATGCGGCGGGCGATGAGCTGGGTGGTCTGGGAGCCGAAATCAAGGATGATGATGGTTTCGCTGTGCATAATGCGAAGCTGTGGAAGGGCCTCGGTGCAATTACAACAACCGATGAGAACGAAAAGAATGACAACAGGAACAGGTTAAGCCTCCAGCCGGAGGAGTGCTCTTTATGACGGAGCATCCTGCTTCAGGGATGAAGCAACTATATTATCACCGCTGACGGAGAAAAGCAAATGAATGCTTCTTCCCATGCGGAAAAGGCAGGAATGCCGCTTGAAAAGACCGCCTTCCCCCCGCGCCGCAGGAACAGGTTATTTCTAAAAGGCGGCTGGGTCTTCAGCGGTTTGAGCGCGGGTTGGCTGACAGCGAAATTCGCAGGCTGGCTGGGCAGCAGGCGGAAAATGCGGCCTTGATCTGGCGGAGGCGGCTTTCTCGGCAGCACCCCTCTCGGATGTTGCTGATATAGCTGAAGCACTATAAAATGCCCTTCGACTCCGCTCAGGGTACTTGCACGAACAAGCACTCTGAGCGGAGTCGAAGAGTGCGCAGTTCCTGAGCCTGTCGAAGGATGGCTCCTGAGCTTGTCGAAGGATGAGTTTTCAAATTATCCTGCTCCAGCTATAAGAAGCTGACAGCAATTCGGTGCAACGACTTGCTTTGCGAAGCAGTTTTTTCTGCAATGCGAACTCATCAGCATCACGCAATTTTCGAAACAGCAACACTCGGCATGGGTGCCGCCAGTCACTGCCGCAGAGTATACGCCTGCATCAGAAGCGCAGCTTCAGCTCGGCATACAGTGTGACAGGGTCGCCGGGAGTGAGGTAGATGTCGCCGTCGCCCCAGTTCTCGCCTGCGGCGATGTAGTCGCTGTTAAAAAGATTGCGGGCAGACAATGAGCCTTCCCATTGCCCCTTGGTGTAGCTCAGCTTGGCATCGACGAGATTGTACGAGTCCTGCTCAAAGGAGTTCTCGTTGTCTATCCACTGCGCGCCGACCCAGCGGCTGGCGAGCGAGGCCCCGAAGCCACAGCTGTGGGCGTAGCGCAGCTCCAGCGCGGTCTTGTGCTTGGGCTGCCAAGGCAGGCTCTTGCCGGAATAATCCATCTCGTAATCAACGAAGTCTGTGTACTCGCTGCTGTTCCACGTGTGCGAGCCGACTATGGTGAAGCCGTGGCCAAGGTCAAGGTCGCCTTCCAGCTCCACGCCCTGCATCCGCGACTCGCCCGCGTTCTCGTAGCGGAAGGTGCCCAGAGCTACTGCATCCGGGACCATCACCAACTGGTTCTCCAAGTCGGTGCGGTAGAGCGAGAGCTGGACATACGCCCGGCCGCCGAGCAGACTGGCCTTGATGCCGGTCTCGTAGCTGAGGGCATCTTCTGGCTTGATGTCCGGGTTGCTGGCGATCTGCGAGCCGACCGGGGCCTTGAAGCCGCTGCTGACGCTGGCAAAGAGGCTCAGAGCCGGGCTGACTGCCCAGGCCGCGCCGACCTTGGGGCTGAACTCGCTGAAGTCTGAGTCGCGCGAGCCAGCCGGGTCAAGCAGGTTGTCCAGCTCAATGGCGACGTGGTCGTAGCGAAGTCCGGCTGTGGCCGTAAGCTCCTCGCTGACCTTCAGCTCATCCTGCACATAGAGTGAGTTGAAGAAGCGGTTGGACTCCGCGTCGCGGGAGCGCAGGCCGCGCTTGGCCTCGTTGGGGAAATACTGCGAGAAGCGGCGGGTCTCGTCGTAGTCCTCGCTTTCGAGCTGATAGCCGAGCAGGGTCTGATTCTTCCTGCCAAAGAGCTGGTTGTCGCTGACCAAGCGCAGCTCGTTGCCCATGCGGCGGGACTCCAAGTCCTTGTCCACCACGTCCACGATGTCCCGCCATTCCTCGGTGATGTTCTGGCCGTAAGCGCGGTTGACCAACTTCAGTGCCGTGCGCAGCTCATGCTCCAGACTGAAGCTGAGGTTCTGCTCGTCGTGCTCCTCTTTGCCGTGCTTGAAGAAGACCTGCTCGCGCTGGCCAGCTTGGTAGTTGGCCAAGGGCAGGTAGTCGGGGTATTCCAGCTCCCACGCGGCTGCATCCACGCTCAGACCGGCCTTGGTGCGCTCGGCAAGCTGGCCGTCCAAGCGGGTGAAGCCATTCACCCTGTCAAAGTCGTTGTTCTCGTCGCGCCAGCCCTCGCCCGCCCTGCGGGTCAGGCCGAGGGAATAGCCTGCGCCGCCCGCCAGCGGCCCGGAAAGCAGGGCGGTCTGCTTGTTCTCGCCGTAGCTGCCATAGCCCGCGCTGACCTCGCCCTGCTGGCTTGCGCCGCCTTGCTTAGTGATGATGTTGATCACCCCGCCCAGCGCGCTCTTGCCATACAGTGCCGACGCTGGCCCCTTGATGATCTCCACCCTCTCTACATTCTCCATAGGGATGGCTGACCAGTCCACAGTGTCCAAGGCAGTGTTGCGCGGCACGCCGTCCACTAAGACCTGCACATACTGCGAATTGAGCACTGGCATACCCCGCATCGTCACCATTGAGAACTCGCCGCCGCCCTCCCACTCGTTCATCTGCAAGCCTGCGGTCTGATGGAGCGCGTCAGTCAGCACCCGCGCCCCGGAGCCGCGCAGCTGCTCGCCGTCCAAGACCGTGACGCTGGCAGTCACCTCCTTCAGCTCGGTCTCGCTCTTGGTCGCGGTGACAACCACCTCGTTCAGTTTATATGCCCCACCTTCCTTTTCCGCCGCAGCCATGCTGTTGCTCATCGCCAGCAGCAGAGTCATGGCCGCAGCGGCTGAAATCCTTGTCTTCACTTTGTTCTCTCCTTCTTGTGTCGCGTGTTTATTGATATGTATGACCGCAGTTAATGCGGGTAAACTCCGTTGAACAGGTCATCGTAAGCCAAGCGCTCAGTCCGGCAGCCCATCATCACCGGCATGTTGAAGAGCCGGTTAGAGGCGGAAAGAATCGGCTCCGCGTTTTTCTGCATGCCGCCGCTGGCGATCACCCGCACCACTGGCACTCCAATGCCATCCTTGGTCAGATTGACCGCGATCACCTCGGCCTTGGGCAGCACAGCGCAGATGCGTGACACCACAGTCCTGATGTCATCGGACACTGACTGGGCTGACTGATTGACGAACGAGGAATAATTCACCGCAGCACCGCTGTCGGTGTTCATCTCCAAGGTCTTGAAGTGATTGAGGGCGAAAAGCGAATGATACTGAAAGACCAAGTCGCGGGCCAATGGATTGCGGTAATTGCTGATCCGTCTGTCCGCGCCGGGATCGCGAGCCTGATACGCCTCTGAAACGCTCCGCTCCAAGGCGATGGCCGGATCAAGACTGGCTCCGAACCCGTTGGAGGCGTAGAACGAATAATTACTGTCGTCTATCATCCACGCCCGGAAGACAGGAAAACCAAAGTCAGAAGTGTAATCACGGATAACCAGACGAAGACCGTGCGCCGCGATTCGGTCAAGCAGCTTCCTGACCGCTCCGGGCAGCTTGTCATCCAGCACTATTCGTGGCCGCTGCACCCGGTTGGCCTGCCATATCATCCATGCGTCATGTTCGACCAGTTCAAGCAAGGCTTGAAGCACTGCGTCCTCATAGGTGCCGCCTGCGGCCAGACCGCCGGAGGCGGTATCATAGAACTGGCCCATGAAACGGGTGTTGGAAAGAAAGACCATTGAGGCGGGCACTAATTTCGGGCTGCCGTCATGAAGCGAGTGGCCCCAGACCCAGTCTATGGGCAGCGACTCGTCAAAGCGGTCCATCTCGCCCTGATGATAAACCGTGCCGATATGATCCGGGACATTCATCGCCAAGTCGCGCACCTCGCAGTATGGCGCACGGATCAGGCCCACACCGCCGTGATACCTCGCGCTGATCCGCTCGAACAGCTCAAAGGCGGCGGAGAAATAAGCCTGCTCTTCAGTGAAACCTTTGCCCCGGCTGTTCTGCTGCGGCACTATCATCCGCCGCTTCGGGTCGTAGTTTGTTTCCGTGCAGGCGAAAAAACGGTAGAGCATGTGATCAAGCGGGCCGTCATGATGTCTGCGGATGCTGACCTTGGCGCCGAGGCGGGCCAGACTTTCGTTCAGCAATTTTTTCGTCTCCTGATTGGAGATGCTGCGGCGGCCTCCCGCAGTGTACCGCACCGGCTTGTCCGTATGGAACGAGACTGCCGGGGGAATCATCTTTGGCCTGCCTTCATGCAGGCGGTCAAGGGCTAAAGCGTGACATGCCGGGCAGCTGCTGATCGGAAAAAACTCCACGGCTGACTGCCCGGCGGCGGACGGCTCGGCAAAAAGCAGCTGACGGCCAAGCAGTTCCGGGTTTTCACCGTCGACCCGCAGCCGTTCCGCTTCGCGGGCGATCAGTTCCGCCGCCCAGACTGCCGCCGCCCGCTGCTGCGGCGTGTCAGGCAAAGGCCAAACCGCCGCCAATTCTTCCAAGCTCTGCCAAGGAAAGGTGCTGCCGCAAGCCCGCGCCAGCCGCAGCCGCCGATGTTCCGTGTAGCAGCCGAAGCAGGAGGTCAGGCCGGGCAGGACGCTTGGCCCGGCAGCCAGCTGATGGCCGTCGAAATAGCAGAGGATGAACGGAGAACGCCGCTTGAGGAAAAAGGCGTTGAAGTCCAGCAGCGCACGGAACGTAGCCTGCTCAGGGCAGAGGATGAACACGGTTCCTGCGGCAAAGATTTCATCATCCTCTGCCGGAAGCTGAAAGGGCAGCAGCACCTCTCCCGTCAGGCTCTGCCGCAGCGTCTCGGCCAGCCTTCCGCTCCCGATCAGACAGAGCGGCGGAAGGGGCTGGAGCAGTGCTGGCTGGGCTTTTATCTCATCGGCGGTCAGCAGGCCCGACTCAGTCAAGGTTGCAAGAAAGTTGAGCACATCTTCGGCGGGAAATTCACCTGCAAAATGCTCGACGATCTGACTTGCCGCCGTCTCGTCACCCACTGCGTCAAGCACCCTGCCCAGCACAGCGGGATCGCATTCTAAAAGTTTCAGCTGGCCTTGCACAGCCACGGCCACAGCTTCGCTGCCCGCAGGCGAAAGGGAAAGCCGGGCATTTTTTCTGATCACAGTGTTGGCATTCATTTTATTGTTTTCCCTGAGCAAAGTTGAGATGATTCGACAATATCGCTGTTTTGGCGGCGGAGAAAAAGAAGCCAGAACATCCCGGCGGCGGCCATGAGCAGCCCGGCCAGGCAGGCTGTCAGCTCAAGGCCCAGCAGCGCGGCAAGGCTGCCGTGCGCGGCGGCGGAGAGGCCGTACAAGGAGAGGTAAATGCCGCTGTCCAATCCTGAAATTCTGCCCCGCATAGCGGGGGCGGCCTCGCGCAGCAGCAAGGGCTGATAGGCGAGGCCGAAGAGGAAGGCCGCCGCCAGCTGCGCCGCGAACAGCACCAAAGACAGCGGCAGGCTGCTGACGTGGGGCAGAAGGACGAAGAGCAGCCCCTCAGCCACGCAGGCCCAGCCGATGATCAACGCGTCCTGCTGAAAGCCTCGCCCTAAAACAGGCCGGACAGCGGCGGCGGCCAGCGCACCGGCACCGGTCATGGCAAAGAACAGTCCCAGCACGACCGGGTCGTTGTCAAAACGCTGATAGCAGAGCAAAGAGACTATGACAAATACCCCGCCGCCGCCCAGCGACCAAATGGCATTGGTCAGCACCATGCGCAGCAGCACAGGCTGCGAGCGGAGATGGCTGATTCCAGCCAGCCAGTCCTGACGCAAACTGCTCCGTCCCGCTTTGACAGCGGCTGCGGCTTGGGCGGGCGCGGCTGTCCATGTGCAAAAGGTGGAAAACAAAAAGCTGAGAGCATCTAAGATGAAGACAACCTGACAGCCGACAACCGCGATCATCGCCCCGCCTAGGCCGTTGCCAAGAAAGACAGCCATGCCGAAGCCGATCTGCATCAGTGCCAGAGCGCGGTCAAATCGAGCCGTGCCTGCCACATCTTGCAGATAAACTATGCGGGCCGAGGCATGAGCCGCACTGAGCGCGCCCATCAGCACTGTCAGCGCATACAAAGCTGGCAGGCTGCCAGTGCTGCCTGCAAACACAAAGAGCAGGGCGGCGGCGGCCAGACTGAGGTCAAGGCTGATTAAAAATAGACGGCGGTCAAGGCGGTCAGCAATCACGCCGCCCAGCCCGGCAAAGATCAGGCGCGAGGAAAGCCGCAGGCCGATGGCCAAGCCGGTCTTCAAGCCCTCGCCGCCGGTGAGGGTCAAGATCAGGAAAACCACAGCCGCCTGATTGAAGCTGTCGCCCAAGGAACTGACTGTCCAGCCTGTCCAGAGCCTGCGGAAGGCAGAATTTTCCTGAATAAAAGCTAAATAGCCATTGCTGTCTGCGATGTCCCGCTTGATCATATCCTTCAGGATGAAAAAATGCCGCCGTCTATTCTCGCCGACGGCGGCACAAGAGAGACATTCAGCTTGAATGGCGGAATTATCTCAACTTAAATCACTGCGCTACGGAAGAACCGTGGTGCATGAAGCTGGAGACGGATTTCTCGGTCTCTGCTGCGACGCGGATTTTCAAGCGAATCACCTCCTTTTTCTTGGAATAGAGCGCATTTTTTGGCGAGACAAACAAGATGCTGCTCATTTTTCAACGTCTATCAACTGTACATTACTTTTATCGCCCGATCAATGAGGCGATCGCCTCATTTTCATGGGTGAAAGTCCTATGAATTCCCGGTGCGATGAAAACAGACTCAAGAGGGAACCGCGCAGAAACGCAGCTCCAACCTTCAGATTATGCGCATATTTTTTCAGCTAAAACAAGCAGGTAGTTCGCATTGCCGCGACCACCCTGCCGATAATGCACCGTTGCTTCCTTGAGCACCTTGGCCGCAATCTCTGGCTGCTTGAGAAAACCAGCCCGCCGCCGGGCCGCCCGGCTGATGTCGCAGAAATACCGCCGCCATGCGCTTTCTGGCAGCAGACAAGTGAAGATGATCTCCATGCCGAGCCGGGGCAGCAAGTGCCGATACAGCGGCTCGCTGCCTGTCCGAAGATGACGGTAATAGGCTGCCACAGGCTCTGGCGCATAAGGATGCACTGTTAAATCAGTTAGATAAAGATTGCCGCCCGGTTTGAGCGCATGACAGAGGAGCCGAAGCAGCTCTTCCCGGTCTGCGACCGCTGTCAGAACACCGCCGTCAGCAGCGGCAAAGTCGCAGCATCCCGCAGCAGGCTGGCAGCGCAGAATATCGGCGCAGCGAAAGCTGATTCTGTCAGACACTCCCTGATCTGCCGCCAGCTGTTCTGCCCGGCGTATGAAATCAGGGAAAAGGTCAAAGGCTTCAACGCGGCATCCAAAATGCTTGGCCAGCTCCACGGCGGTCAGTCCCATGCCGCAGCCAGCCTCCAAAACTTTTGCATCCGGGCCAAGTCCGGCCAGCCGGCCAGCAGTGAGCGTGAACTCCGGGCCGCCGGGTGCCAGCCGCCATGCTTCTGTTCTCAATCCGCCTCCTCCTGCGCCATGGCCGCCTGTGTTTCTGGACAGATGGCCGCCGCCAGCTTTTCCACGGTTTCGCCGAAGCGGATGCCGGACATCAAATCAGGAAAAGGCATGGGGAGCAGGCGGCCGCTGCGCACCGCGCTGATCTGGCGCAGGGCGGGATTGGTTTGCAGGAGGCGCAGTTTATGCTCCGCTGACGACCAGACTGAGTCCACCAGCACAATCAGCTCCGGGTCGCGCTCCACCACCGCCTCCCACGAGACATTGGTCATCCGCGCCGCCACGTCGGCGAAGATGTTCTCGGCCCCGGCCAGCGAAAGCAGAAGCTGCTGCGGCCCCAGCCCGCCTGCGGTATAGGGGCTGCGGTCGTCCATGTCAAAAAGGAAGACGCGCAGCGGTGCTTTGTTCCGCTCCTTCAGCTTTTCAGCTGTGCGCTTGATTCTGTTCCACAGGTCAGCGGCCAGCACCTCGGCCCGGTCCCGCACCTGAAAAATTCCGCCGATGTCAATGATCTCGCCAAGCAGGTCGTCCAAGGTCGGCGGCCTGACGGCCCGGCCCGGACAGTAAAGCGGCGAAACATAGGTGGCGATGCCCAGCCCGTGCAGGAAGTCGCGGCGGCCAAGGCTTGCGTCGCTGAACATGCCGCCGAAGGCCGCATAGACAAAATCCGGCTCCTCGGCGAGCAGGCTTTCCCTGCCCGGCGCCTTGGCCGCCAGCACCGGCACCCGGTCATAGGAGAGCTTGAGGGCTGGATGCACCGCCGCGTCAAGATAAGCGGTGCCGATCATTCGTTCTTCCAAGCCGAGAGCGAGCAGCAGCTCGGTGGCAGACTGATTGACCGTGACGGCCCGGCGCGGCGGACGGTCAAAATAGACTAACTGGCCGCAGTTGGAGACAAGCATAGCTTCTGAGTGAGGCTGTAGGGGCACCCCTGCGAGATGTTGTTCCTCTGCCGCGCTCCCTCCGGCCAGCAGAAGCAGCAGCGCGGCTGCCGCCAGACGTTTCATGAACAGCTGGCCTTGCTGGCCGGACTGAGAAAACGGAGCTGCGCTGTTCCGCCTTCAGCGCGCACGTCAGCCTCCACGCCGAAGACCGTCCGCAGCAGCTCCGGCGTGAAAACCTGCGTCGGCGGGCCGCTGGCCGCGACCCGGCCCCGGTCAAGGACAAAGACTTGATCGCAGAAGGCGGCGGCAAAGTTGAGGTCGTGCAGCACGGCCAAAGTGGTCAGCCCCAGATGTTTGATCTGCCCAAGCAGCGAGAGGGAATGGCGGATGTCGAGATGATTGGTCGGCTCGTCCAAGATCAAGGCCGGGCTGTTCTGGCAGAGGGCACGGGCGATCAGCACCCGCTGCTTCTCGCCGCCGGAGAGCGTCTGAAAAGGCGCATCCTCCAGCTCGGTCAAGTCAGCGGCCTGCATGGCGCGGCGGGCAAAGCTCATGTCCTCCTCGTTCATCGTTGAGAACGCGCCGTGGTGCGGATAGCGGCCCATCAGCACCATTTCCAGAACTGTGAAGCAGCATTCGGCAAGGGACTCTTGCAGGACAGCGGCCAGCTTGGCAGCCAGCTCGCGGCGGGAGAAAGCGCGGATGTCCTGCCCGTCCAAGGCGACGCTGCCCGCGTCAGGCCGCAGGGCGCGGTAGAGGCAGCGGAGCAGGCTGGACTTGCCGCTGCCGTTGGGGCCGACTATGCCGGTGAACTGGCCGGATTCAGCGGTCAACGAGAGGCTGTCAAGGATGCGCCTGCCGCCGACGCTCCACGTGATGCCGGAGAAAGTGATATTCACAGGCTGTCTCCGCTCAGGCCGCGCTCTTTGCGCCGCAGCAGACAGAGAAAGAAGGGTGTGCCGACAAAGGCGGTGACGATGGTCAGCGGCAGTTCGGCAGGCTGGATGAGCAGGCGGGCGGCCAGATCAACCCAGATCAGGAAGACGGCCCCGGTCAGCACAGCCAGCGGCAGCAGACGGCGGTGGTCGCCGCCTGCAACAAGGCGCACCGCATGCGGCACCATCAGGGCGACAAAGCCGACTCCTCCGCTGACCGAGACCAGCACCCCGGTGAGCAGGGCGGCCAGCGTCATCAGCTTGAGACGGAGCAGGTGCGGATTCACGCCCAAGGAGCAGGCGGTCTCGTCGCCAAGGGCGATGAGGTTGAGCTGCCGGGCCGAGGCGATGGCGTACACCGAGCCGCCAGCGGCCAGCAAAGCGGGCAGGCCGAGCTGATCCCACCGTGCCCCGGCCACGCTGCCCATCAGCCAGTAGAGTATGGCTTGCGAGGGGATGTGCTCGGCGGAGCTGAGGATGAGAAAGCTGGAGAGCGAGGTGAAGAGATAGGACACCGCCACTCCGGCCAGAATCACCCGTGACGGCGTGAGCCTGCCGTTGCGCCAAGCCATCAGGCCGACTGCGGCGAAGGCGAGCAGCCCGCCGCCGAAGGCCGCTGCGGAAAGGCCGCCCTGGCCAAGCCGGTCGCCCCAGCCGAGCATCAGTGCCAGCACCGCCCCGACTGCCGCGCCCGGCGACACGCCGATGATATAGGGATCAGCCATCGGGTTGCGCACTATGGCTTGGAGGATCACCCCGACCGCCGCCAGCCCTGCCCCGACCACAGCGGCAAGGAAGACCCGTGGAAAGCGGAGATAAAGGACGATATGCTCCTGCGCCGGGCTGAACGCGCCCAGCTCAAGGCCGGTCACACGCTTGAGCGCGACCGCCCAGACTGTGCTGGCAGGCAGCTTGGACGGCCCGAAGGACAGGGCGATGACCAGCGAGACCAGCAGCGCGGCGGTCAGCAGAGCCAGCAGGACGGAAAAGACGGGAGGGCGGCGGGAGAGGCTGGGCATTTTAGGAATATCAGAACGAATAGCTGAAGCGGCCTTCCTGCCGACGGTCAGGCCGAAAATCAGCGGTGCCCGGCATCAGGGGTGGCGGACGAAGCGGTGAAGCCGGTGAATTTTGCGGTGATGCGGGTTGTAGTCCGCCTTGGCGCAGAAGCCGCATCACCGCCTCGCCCGCATTTTCATAGAGAAAAAGATACTGCTTTTCCGCTGCCCGGACAATGAGGCGGCAAACTCATTTTACTAGGCAAAATGCCCAGAATGTCCCGACGACAGAGCGAGCGCGGCAAAAATACGTGGGGATGGATAGAAAAAGGAAACTGCGGAGCAGGAAAAAGCGAAGGCTGCGGCAGAAGGAGAGAGTCTGCCGCAGCCTTCTCAACAACAGACTGCGCCTGCGGACGCTCCGGGACTGGACTGCGGTCCCGGAGCTTTTGCTTTCTCCATGCTGTTCGGGGCTGAATCGAAGGAGACGGGAGAAAAAGCAACGGTGACACTAAACCATATTTCCGCTGCCCGGACAATAAGGCGGAAAACTCATTTTGCTGGGAGAATCGCCCGGTATTCGGGCGGGACAAACGAGGAAGGACGGACAGTTTTGCTGCGTCCAAGAAGGCTGATCGGACAGCCCACCTTGATTGAAAGCACCCTTCGGCTTCGCTCAGGGTGCTTTTTTGAAAACTCTACAGGCCCTCGGTGCGGTAATTGGGGGCCTCGCGGGTGATGATCACGTCGTGGACGTGCGACTCGCGCAGACCTGCGGGCGAGATGCGGACAAACTTGGCCCGGCGGTGCAGCTCCGGGATCGAAGCCGCGCCGCAATAGCCCATGCCGGAGCGCAGGCCGCCAAGGAGCTGATAAATCATTTCGGCAATCGGGCCGCGATACGGCACCCGGCCCTCAATGCCTTCCGGCACCAATTTGGACGGCTCGCTGCTCTTCTTCTGGAAATAGCGGTCGCTGGAACCCTGCTGCATCGCGCCGAGCGAACCCATGCCCCGGTAGCCTTTGTACTTGCGGCCCTGATAGAGGAAGGTCTCACCTGGTGTCTCGTCCGTGCCCGCGAAGAGCGAGCCGATCATCACGCTGCTCGCGCCGATGCCGAGGGCTTTACAGATGTCGCCGGAAAACTTGATGCCGCCGTCGGCGATGATCGGAATGTGCTTCTCCTTGGCCGCCCGCACCGCGTTCTGCAAGGCGGTGAGCTGCGGCACGCCGACACCGGCGACGATACGAGTTGTGCAAATAGATCCAGGACCCACGCCGACCTTGACCGCGTTGGCTCCGGCCTCAATCAGGGCGGCGGTACCCTCAGCAGTGGCCACGTTACCAGCAATCACTGGCATGTCCGGCCAAGAAGCCCGCACTTCGCGCACCGCCTGGAGGATGCCTGCTGAATGACCATGGGCGGAGTCCAAGACTAGGACATCAACGCCTGCCTGCACCAGAGCCTCGGTACGGTCGGGCATGTCTGCGCCCACGCCGATAGCCGCGCCGACCAAGAGCCTGCCGCTGCTGTCTTTGGCCGCCAGCGGGTACTGTTTGACTTTCTCAATATCTTTGATGGTGATCAAGCCCTTGAGATTCTCATGCTCATCAACCACCAGCAGTTTCTCAATCCGGTGCTCATGGAGCAGAGCCTTGCAGTGCTCCAAGCTGATGCCTTCGCGCACTGTGACCAAGTTTCTGCTGGTCATCACGTCTTTCACGCGCAACTCGCCGCTGGAGACAAAGCGAAGGTCGCGGTTGGTGACTATGCCCACCAGCCTGCCCCCGCGCAGCACCGGCAGGCCGGATATCCGCCACGAGGCCATGATCTCCTCAACCTCGGCTACTGTCTGCTCTTCCGTCACCGTGACCGGATCAACAATCATGCCGGATTCTGACTTCTTCACCCGGCGCACCTCTCTGGCTTGATCCTCACTCGACATGTTCTTATGGATGATGCCGATGCCGCCCGCTCTGGCCATGGCGATGGCGGTGCGGTGCTCGGTCACGCTGTCCATCGCGGCGGAGATTAACGGCGCGTTGAGGTAGATTGAGTCGGTCAGTCGGGTGGCGAGGCAGACCTCGGACGGCAGGACTTCCGAAGCCGACGGGACAAGCAGCACGTCATCAAAGGTGTAGGCCGGGGGTATGTCCTGGTCGAACATGGGATGCTCCTTGTTGAGTGGTCGTAGTGAAGGATGTCCTAAGCTGCGGCGCAACCGCGCCTGAGCCGCCATTTTAGCGCAGCTGCCGGAAAAAGCAAACTGCAAACATAGCCTGGCGCGGAATCACAATGCCGCAGTTGCTTAACACTTCAAGCAGGTGCCAGCTCCAGAAGCAGCAGCCCTGCCGCTGCCAGCAGCAGGCCGCCGGTCAGCAGCGCGTCGCTGCGGCGCAGCTCCATGACGTGCAGGCTGCGGAAGGCACCAGAGAAGCCGCGCAGTACCATGGCCTGCTGCACTCGCGCCGCCCGGTTCCAGCTCCGTACAATGACCATGCCAAGCAGGTGGCCGTAGGTGCGGTAGGTGTGCAGGTTGGTGCCTGGCAGGAAGCAGCGCAGCGCAGCGGCACGGCGCAAACGGAGGAACTCCTCGTGGATAAGGCCGAGGTAGCGGTAGGAGAAGAGGAGGAGGAGACAAAGGTTCTGCGGTAGGCGCAGAGCTTGCAGGCCCTGTCCCAGCCGGGCTACTGTGGAGGTGGACAACAGGCTGATGAAGAGCAGCACTGCTGCGTTGCTCTTCACAGTGATCAAGGCGGCTAAACGCAGGCCGCTCAGGCTGAGATCGAACCAGATGCAGCGCACTGTCTCCGCGCCGCCGTAGGTCAGTGGCAGCAGGAGCAGTAGGAGGAGATTGAAGCTGTTGACAAGCAGCAGTCGCCGCAGCACTGCGGCCCAGTGCAGCCGGGCCACAGCGGTCAGCAGCAGGGACAGCAGCAGCCCTGCCAAGGCGGTGCATGAGTGCTGGCATAGGGCGAAGATCAGGCTGAGAACGCCCGCGCTGATTAGCTTGCAGCGTGGGTCAGCCTGATGCAGGAACGAGCTGCCTGCACTGAACTGCTCGAAGGTCATGACCGCCCGTGCGGGATCGCGTATGCGCCTGCCCATGCCGTCCGTATGCGCAGGGGCATACCGGCAGCTTGCGCAGGGGCATACGGAGTGTATGCCCCTGCGCATGTTTCAGCTCCAACCCTCATTTGCCCTTGTACTCATCGAGGTAGATCCACAGTACCGCACCAAGCTCTACACCTTTCTCTTCGCCAGCTGGGTTCTTCAGCTTATAGTCCGCCTCGTTGAGGGCCGAAAAGCCCCACCAGCCAGGCTGCGGGCACGTGAAGGTGAACACGCCATTCTCGTCAGCCTTAACCACCTGAGTGACATGGTAGTCGCTCGGAGCCGTGTATCTCTTATCCTTATTGTACAGTTCCACCTCCACTGCTGCGCCCGGTACTGGCTTGCCGTTAAGCAGCACCTTGCCACTGAAACTGTTGCCTGTGTAGTTGCCGAAAGGCCGTGTCATGGGTACGATCTCAGTGGCTATGCCGACCGGCTCGTCCCAGCCTTGATCGTCGCCAAAGGCTGCAATGATGGTCTTGGTGTAGTGGATGATGCTCAGGTCTTCAGCAGGCTCCCAGTACGGCTCCGGCTCCATGACCAGGCTGTACACACCCGGCTTTTTAATGGCGATGTCCGTTGTCCAAGCCTGATGCTCCATGACCTTGCCCTCCTTGAGTTGAGGGAGCAGGTCGATCTTGTCACTGCCGGATATCATCTGGAACTGCTTGGGCTTGACCATGTTCATCCCAATCATCTCAAAGGGATGCGAGAAGGAGACTTCGACAGTGACGCTCTTCTTCTCAGGGGTGATGATGTTCTCCGTTGGAATGACCATGCCAAAGTGGGCAAAGGCCTCGCTGGTCAGCAGCGCGAGGAGGGCGGCGGTCATGGCTGTGGCTTTGATCTGCATGTGTTCAGCTCCTTGGTTGATGTTGGTGCGTTGGATAAGAGGATAGGCTGCCACTGCGGCGGCCCATAGGTTCAGGAATGCTTCGTTCTCCGGCTCTGTGCCCAGGCGGCGAGACCAGCTAGGCCGATCAGCCAGCCGAGGCCGCCGAGGATGTCGCGCAGGCTTGGCTCTGGGTTAAGATGTTCCGCAAGACTCTGGCGGATAGGCGACAGGGCCTTGCTCATCTCCTCGGCTATGACACGCCGGATCTGCTCCTCGTTGAGGCCTGCTCCAGATGCGCTGCCCGCCTGCGCTGATGCCGCTGGAGCAGCAGTTTCGACAGGTCTTGCTTGGGCGTAGTCAGTAGCTTCCAGCAGCCATTCACCACGATGTCCTTCACCGCCGTTAGCCACAATCAGAAGATCAGGCCGAGCCTGCTGGGCCTGATCCGGCAAGGCGAAGCGGAAGGCACCGTTCTCGTCGCAGGCGGTTTCCGCCAACACGGCATGGTCTGCCGCGTTCTGCACCGCAATCTGGACATTCTTAGCCTTGCGTCCGCCGCTGAACTTGACCTCGCCGCGAATCTCGCTGCCTTCTGGCCAAGCGAAGATGCTGAGTTTGTGCGCCTGCGCGGCAAGGGGCAGTAGGAGCAGGACAGCAAGCAGTATGACGAGATGAGCAAGGCGCTTCATGACGCGCTCCGTAGCTGTAGGATTTCCGGCTGCACCTTGGCTATGAAGCCAACGATGAAGGCCGTGATGAAGCCTTCGATGACCATCACCGGCACGTTGGCAGCAATCACTGTCTGTGCGGGGGCAAGGAAGCCTTCGTCGGAGAAGGCGAGGGCCAAGGCAGTGAGCAGCGAAGAGAGTAGGATCGAGAGGAAGCCTGCGGTAAAGGCGGCTCCGGGACGGGTGCCGGGCTTATCTAACCAGCGGCGAAACAGATAGCAACAGAGCACGGCGGGCGCGGCCATGGTCACGGTGTTCACGCCCAAGATGGTCAGGCCGCCGAACTGGAAGAAGACCGCTTGCAGGAAGAGGCCGACGAGGATGGCGGGAAAGCAGGCCCAGCCCAGCGTCAGGCCGAGCAGCCCGCTCAGGACTAAATGCACCGAGCCGGGACCTATAGGCACATGCACCAGACTGGCAACAAAGAAGGCCGAGGACAACAGTGCTGTCGGCATGATGCTTTCAAGATCAAGGCGGCGCAGACCAAGGACTGTTCCGGCTGCGGCTAGTGCGCTGCCGCTGATCAGCACCGGCGCGGAAAGAACACCTTCAGAGATATGCATGGCGGCTTCCTGATGAAGAAATAATACCTGACACGTATTCGTGCTATTGATGCAGTAACACCAATACTTCAATGTGGCTGGCGTGTCAAGCGGGCAATGGATTTTTTTTACAGAGGGAAGCAGCGTGATCAGCGGAAGGATTCTTGCGGAGAAGCGCGCAGGCCCTCCAGCAGAACAAACCTGCCCAGCGGCACGATCTCGCAGGGAAAGCAGGCGGTGAAGAGCGGATTATCGCACAATCCGCCGGAGAGATGCAGCCGCTCCGGCGAGCCAGCGAAGCGGAAGGCGTTGCGGGCAATGCCGCGCACGAATTTTGCTGCCGCCTCCAGCTCAGAGCTGCCTGCGGCCACCGCGTCAAAGATGCTGCTCAGGCCGAGCACACCGCAGGTGACGGAGAAGCCGCTCTCTGGCACAGGCACGGCGGCATAATCAAGGCGGTAATACTGGGCAAGCAGTTCGATGGTGAAGCCCATTGAGGCACCGCATTCGGCGTTCCAGCCCATGTCCGCCATCTCGCCGTTCTTGAAGCGGACAAACTTGATGTCCCGGCTGCCGCAGTCGAGCAAGGTGAAGTCCGGCTCGCTGATCAAGCGTCTGCCGCCCCGCGCCAGTGCGGTCAGCTCGTTGACCGTGCTTGTGCTGCGCCGTTTGGCGTTGTGGCCTGTGCCGATGTCCGCTTGAAAATCGCGGGGCAGCTCGCGGGCAGGAATGATCTGCGGCCCTGCGTTCTGCGCCGTGTCGAGCAGCTTGCAATAGGAGGTGCCGAAATCAGCCAGCAGCACGACCGCCTCCAAGCACGCCGGACAGCTCCAGAAACGCCTCAATCTTCGCCCTTGCGCTGGAACCTGCGCTGACATCGCAATCCACCCAGAGCGCCTTGGGATGCCGGGCAGCGAGATGCTTGGCCAAGGCGGTTTTGGCGCAGAACGACTGGGCGAAGAAGACCGTCGGCACCGCAGGGTTGCAATACGATTCCAGCTCCAGATCCGCCGGGGTTTTATTTTCCATGCAGCGCGTCCAGCCGTAAATGTGGGTGCTGTCCGGGAATGGCGCAAGAATGGAGAAGTCGCGCGGCGGCACACCCCAGAATCCAGCGGTCGGCGGGCAGGACGGCAGCTGCGGCCAAGGCTGGCAGCTCTGCACGCCCTTGGTGATCCGCCGCATTTTTTCGATCAGCGGCAAACTGCTTTGGCAGACAGGAAAGCCGAAGCTCTGCGTGTCGGTGTTGCGCGTGGCGACGACAGGGATGCTGAGAATATCCTTCAGCACGGCGGCGACATGCAAAGCGCAGTCGCATTTACCGGGGCCGACATCCACATAAATCCGCTCTAAGCGCAGGTTGAGGGCGTTGAGCAGCACGGTGCGCAGGATGGCGCAGTACACCCGTGGTAAGTATTGATCACTCTGGTCTATGGGCAGAAAAAGCTGCGGTTCGTCGAGGTCAACGATGATCGCCTGCGCCTCGTTGAGCTGGCGGATGATTTCCAGCGGCGGCACGCCGACGATGCCGATCTTGTTATGCATGGCCTGAGAAGAGTTCATCGGGATGCCGTTCATTGCGGATGATGCGTTTGTAGAAATTGCGCTGCCAGACCTCGTAAGTATCGGTGTTCTGCGCACATCCATTCAGCCACGCGAGGTTGCATCGCCGCACGATGGAGCCAACAGGCTATGAACGAACTCGTCCATAGGCTATAAATATTTTCCCATAAGCGCTTAGGCAAGGTTCGTATAAGCGCTTAGGCGAAGTTCCCATAAGCGCTTAGGCAAGGTTCGTATAAGCGCTTAGGCGAAGTTCGTATAAGCGCTTAGGCGAGGTTCATCTATGTACATAGATCCGTTTCGCCCATGTGCATGGATGAAAAAGTTCCATGCACGGTTGCCGGGTTTCCCATTATGCACATGCAGGGGCGGTTCGCGAACCGCCCTTACGCCTCCTTCTTCTCCAAAATGGTGCCTGTGAGAATAGCACCCTCTAAGTTCGCACCCTCCAAATTGGCCCCTTCCAGGTTTGCGTTTCGCAAGTTCGCCAAACGAAGGTTTGCGCCCTTGAGATTGGCTCCTGCAAGGTTTGCCAGATGCAAATTGGCCCCAAAAAGTTTCGCGTGTTCAAGCTGCACCCTGCTTAAATTTGCGTATGCAAGATTTGAAAAAGACAACTTTGTACCTTTAAGGTAGGACATGGCAAAGTTTGCCTTGTAAAAATTTTGCACTTGTAATCGATAGCCAGATAAATCCAAGTACCCTAACCATGCTGTACAGCCATATAGCCCGCTCAACCGCGAAATCCACTTCCCAAAGGCTGTCCTTGACTCCAGATCTAGCATAGAACGCTGCTCAGTCAGCTCGGCAAGGTGAAAATGCACGGCCAGTAAAGCCCCTTCCGCATTCCGCGCCAAACGCAAATGCTCCTTAAAGCCTTTCCCCAAGAACGCATCAGGAAAAGGCAGTCCTTGGTTGATGGTGTAACTGAGCAGCTCCCGCACCATGCCCTGCAAGGCCAGCAGCTCTTTCTGTGTCATTGCCCGGAACTCGTTGCTGATAAAGCGCAGCAGGTCTTCGTCCATCCGCGTGATTGCACAAAATGCAGTCCACTGCTGCAAGGTCTCCTTTTCCGACCAGCCGTCGTCCGGGTCTTCCTGCCGCCGCTTGCGCTGCTTCTGCATCTGCTGCAACAGGCGGACGATGCGCAGGGCAGTCAGGTATTCGCCAAAGCTCTTATGAGTGAACTCAAAGGTTGGGTCGCCGTCTTGGCGGTGATCGCTCTGCCGGAAGTAAAAGGCGGTGAGCAGACGAGTCACGCCTGCCTTGGCTCCTTCTTGGAACTGCTCCAAATAGCGTTCAATGCCGCCCGCTTTGAATTTCTCCCGAATACCGGCAACCGTGGCGGTGCGCCCGTCCCCATGCCAGACCGCCAAGGCGATTTCCTCCAAGACCCGGATGAAGTCTTTCTCCTCCAGCCTGCCAGCATAAGCATTTACCCGGCCACCATCTTCATATTGACGGCAATAAACCGCCTTAATTAAGTCGGCATAGATTTGATTCAGCGTGGTCTCGTCGCTAAACGTGATGGTCTTGCGGTCATAGCTCAACGCAACCAAGTAATTGAGCAGCGGCTGGGCGGTGATCTCAGCAAAGTGCTGCCGCGCCAAGTCAGCAGGCAGGCCAGTATAGCCTTTGCCCGCAGCGTCGCTGTACTGCTGCCACCATCGCTGCCGCTGATCTTCGGCCAGCAGTCCGTCCGGGTCGTGGTATTCCTCCCGCTCCTTTTCTGCAATAAAGTACGGCAGCACATGGCTGATCTGCTTGGCTTCGCGCAGCTTGGCCGCCACCGACTGAATGACAATCGTCCGCCCGGTGATAATGACCTGCCGTTGCAGGCCTTGGCTGTTGCCTTCGTGGATGCGGCGCAGCACCTCATCGACAAAGTTATTCGCTTCCTCTGAGGCCGCCTTGCCTTGCTGGGCCAGTTCGTCCAAGCCGTCAAAGATGATCAGCAGACGGTCTTTGCCTTCTCTGGCAGCGAGCGGATTGCCGGACAGGAAACGGTTGTTCCTGATATGGCTCTCCATCGCTGTGATCAGGTCATCTGTGGCATTAAAGCGATGCAGGGGAATATACAGGCAGGGGATGTCGGTTTCTGCGGCAATCCGGGCGGCGAATATCTTGGCAAAGGTGGACTTTCCAGAACCCGGCCCGCCGCTGATGAAGCGCACTGCCGGGCCAGCCGCGAAGTTGTGCAGCCAGTTGCGGAACTCGCTTTCCAGATCAACCACAATCCGTTGCACTTTACCCCGATGCGGCGCAAGCTCCGGGCTGCTGTCTTCGTCCGGCTCTTTTTCCTCATAATACGCCCGCAGCGGCACATAGACCTTATCCACACCAAAGGCTTCAGCAAACATCCGGTCGCTGATTTGCCGTTGCAGCCATTGGTTGTAGAGCTGCCAGCTCTGTACCTCTACTGTAGCCTTGGTGAACGGCGTGTCGAAATGCTGGGTTAAGGCGGCGTAGTCCAGCGGCGCGGCCCGCCATGTCTCATGCAGGGCGGTGACAAAATAATCCGGCAAGCGGCAGGCTATCTGTTCCGCATCGCCCTTTGCAGCACCGAGTCCTTGCAACCACGCAGCTAACGGGTCGTGCAGTTGCTCCAGCAAGGGCAGCTCGCCAGGCTGTCTGAAGAAGTCCAAGCTGATGCGCACTTCCGCCCGGCCCATTTCCTCTTCAAAGCGGGCGGAAAGCGTTTCCAGCTCATCCTTTTGCGGAGGATTGCGGAACAGGTCAATGGAGTTCTTCGCCAGTTCAATCAGAGCGGCGGTCAGCGAGCGGGATATGAGCAGCCAAGCCAGCTCGTTTGGCGGTTTCTGCAAACCGAAGGCATCAAGGGTGTTTGTTATCGCAGATTCTCCAACTCCGATCCAGTTACCCGATATGCCTCTTACCGCTGCCTTGCCAAGGCCTTGTAGGAATTTCTTTGAATCAAAACGGATGTCCGTATTCCAAACAGAAACCGGCTTAGTGACAGTCATTGTGCACATTATGTTATGTATCCTCCCGCAGCAGTAGAAATAACCCTAGCGTACCTACAACCAGATGCAGATACACAGACACAGCAGCGGTCAGGGCGCAACTTCTGTTTTTGCGCAGGTCTGGATGCTCTTGGGGCAGTCTCTCATGCCTTCGACAGGACAAGGCCCCCAGCCCATAGAGACAACCTGAAAGCTATAGCCATCGGGGCAAACGCAACGCACCGGCGCGACCGCAGTATGTTCATATTCCACGCCAATCTCGCAGATCTTGGCTGGTTCCTCCGGCGGCTTTGACGCGCAGCCGGATAGCATGAAAAAAGTGGTGCCGATCAGCACCATGCAGCTGATCATCTTCATAAATCAAGCCTCCTATTGAATGTGCCTGAAACGAAAGAAAATGGGCGATGTTGCAGCTTGCGTGTAACCGCTATACAGACACCGCCCTTGCGCAATCTCAGTGCTGCGTCGGCAGAAGAATGACTTCCGCCGCCTTGTCCGGCTGAAGGTATTTGGCTGCTAAGGCCGAGATCTCTTCTGTTTTGACTGCCGCGAAGTCTGATTCGATAGATAGCGGCCATTCCAGCCGCTGCGGATACCGGGACGACTTAACCAATACTGATTCCAGCCAATAGCGGTTGGTGCGCACCATGTCGCGGATGGAGGTGAGCACCGGCTCCAAGGCGCGGGTCAGCTCGTCGGCACTGATCTTGCCAGCGGCCAGCTCCTTGCCCGCCTGCTTCAGCTTTTCAGCTAGCTGCGTGGCCTGTTTTGGCTCGGCCAGCACCACGCTGCGCAGCACGCCGTAGCCGGGATCAACTGTGCTGGAGCGGTTGTAAACATAAGGCGAATAGGCCGCGCCCAACTCCTCGCGGACTTTCTTGCGCAGCCGGTCGTCCAGAACGGCAGCCAGCACGCCGAGCCGCCTAGTGCGGGCAATGTCCCAGAAATCATCAGTAGGCCAAGCCACGGCGATCATGGCCTTGTCGCTGGCCGTGACCACATTCAAGGTCAGATTCTTGCCGGAGGGAAAGGCGATTTTTCCGCCTTCCGCCTGCTGGCCGCCCGTGCGTGGGCTGCCGAAATATTTACCCGCCAGCTTCACCGCCTGCTCTGGGTCAAAATCGCCGACCACTGAAATTTCCAGCGGCTCATTTTTTAGAACCGGAGCCAGCCACGCCTCCAGCTCGGCCAAAGTCAGCCCCTTCAGCAGCTCCAGCGGCGCGATGCCGTAGCGCATATTGCCGCCCGCAAGGAACGGCTCGCCCTTGACCTGCATCACGCCTTCCACAGAACCAGCCAGTTGGGCGTGCATCTGCTCGGCCTTGCGCATGACCTGATCAAAAGCGTCCGCCCGGAAGGCCGGATCGTAGAGATGGGCATGAAGCAGCTGGAACAGCGGCTCAATCTCGCTGCTCAAGCCTTGGCCGTTGAACTGAAAGCTCTCCTCGTCCACCCGGAACTGCGCCCGGATTGAATACTGAGCCAGCGCGGCCTTGAGCTGATCCTGATCCAAGCCGCCGACACCGCTTTCCGGCAGCAGCATCTGCGCCAAGAGGGCGAGGCCGGTTTTCGGCTCGGACAGCTCGCCCTTGCCAAAGACGACGGAAACCTGCACCTCGTTAGGTTCAAAGCTGGTCTTCTTCAAGTTGAGCGTCAGACCGTTGCTGAACAGCACCTGCTCCGCGCCGATCTTCTCTAACGCTGTGCGCCGCTCCGCCTTGGCTTCCTCAGCAGGCGACGGCAGATAAGGAAAGACCGCCTCGGCCTGCTGCATCCACGGCGCAAGCTCCGCCGCCTGCGCCGCAGTGAAGGCGGCAAGAATCAGCTCTTCCGGCTTCTGCTCTTTGCCGCGCAGATCCGTCGTTCCGGCCACTTTGACCAAACGCCGTTCCGGCCAGAGGCTGCGGAAGACCGCGCTGACCTCGACAGCAGTCAGTTTCTCCAAGGCCGGGCCGTACAGCTCCATCTCTTGGGCTGGAGAAAGCGGCACTTCGCCTTCATTCAAGGCGTTGAGCAGCTCCGCAGCCAGCGTGTCGCTTTTCCGGCTGGCTGCGGCTTCAAGCTGCTGTTTGAGCAGGCTCGAGATTTCTTTTTTCGCCCGCTCCAGCTCCGCCTCAGCAAAATCGGCGGTCAATGCCTGCCGTAGCGCGGTGTTGAGCAAATTCAAGGCGGCCTGCCACTGGTCGGCGGCAGCCTTAGCACTTAAAGAAGAAAAGCCGAAACGGCCAAACGGTCTGCCGGAATGAAACTGCGCACTGGTCAGCGGGCTGTCCTTGCTGTTGACCAGCCGTTGCAGCCGGTAATTGAACACGGTGGACGCGACCGCCTCCTTCAGCTCGCGCAAGGCGACCGCCTGCGTGAAGTTCTCCGGCTCCGTGTTCCACACTGAACCGACTGTGACCTTTGCATGGCCGAGATCCGGCTCGTGCTGATAAAAAGCCGCCAAGCCGCTGACTGGCAGCGTGCCCAAATCAGGACAGGCTGCCTGCTGGGCCGTCTTGGCCTTCAGCGGGCTGAACTGTCCGGCGATCAGCTTCTTGAGCAGAGCGGGATCCACGTCGCCGACAGCGGCCAGCAGCATGTTGTCAGGCCGGTACCACGTCTCATAAAACTGGCGAAGCAGGGCTGCGTCCGCCTTCTTCAGCGTTTCCTCCACGCCGATCACATCACGACGGGCCAGCAGGGTGCCTGCGAAGGACTGCTCCATGTCCGCCTTGAAGACCCGCCGTCCGGCGGAGTCACGCTCGCGCTTTTCCGCCAGAATGACTCCGCGCTCCTTGTCCACCTCCTTCGGCAGAAGCAGCGCGCCGCCCGCGTAGTCGGCCAGCACCCGCAGCCCCTCGCTGAGAGTCTCCTTGCTGCTGTTCGGCAGCATGAGCTGATACACCGTCTCGTCGTAGCTGGTGTGGGCGTTGGTGTCCGGCCCGAAGGCCATGCCGATGGATTGAAAATAATCCACCAGCTTGCCGGGCGGATAATGGGCCGTGCCGTTGAACATCATGTGCTCCAGATAATGCGCCGCGCCGCGCTGCTCCTCGCTTTCATGCAGCGAGCCTGCGTGGATCTTTAGCTGAAGGCTAACCCGGCCTTTCGGCTCCGAGTTGGGCTGGATCACATAGCGGAGGCCGTTCTCCAATCTGCCGAAGACCATGGCCGGATCAGGCTTCAGCTCGCTCTGGTCTTGGGGCCAGCCCTGCGTCTGGCAGAAGTACGGGGTAGACGGGGACTCTTTGGCTCCGGCATCTGTCCTGCCCCCGGACAGAATGAGGCAGGAGAGAATGAAAAAACAGATTCGCCGCAAATGCATAATAAACTCTCGTTAAAGGAAAAAATATCCAGCGGCTGCCGCTCAGTTCTCGGTCACTGCTTTGGCGATCTGCGCGATGTCTTTTTCCGCCACAGTGACCACGCCGCCGTTTTTTTCGGTGATCTTGGCTGTTCCTGCCAAATGCTCGACCTTGTCGGCGTAATAGGTCTGGCCGGAACGCAAGATCACCACCTGCGTCTCAGTTTTGCTTGTGATGCCGAGCGGTTTGAGGATAGCGGTTTTGAGCGCGTCCCGCCTGCTGCCCGGCAGCAGCGCGGCAGCGAGCGCAGCCAAGACAATGACCAGCACAGCCGCTCCGGCCAGCAGCACGGCTTTTCCCCGCCCTTCCCTTCCTCGCTTGGGCCTGACTTTGCCTTTCCGCACCTCGAAGAATTCATAGTCGCGGTTGTCGATCATGAATTCCTCACGTAGGCTTTTGAGGGCCGGATTGCAAACCGAACAGGTGCCGCCCGCCTCGTCAATCAAACTGCCGCAGCGTTTGCAGAGCAGCTTGGAATTCCGGCTGGAGGAGGAAAAGGCGAGATTCTTATGCAGCGCAAAGACATTGCCGCAGTCCACGCAGCGGAGCATCTGTTTGCTGCTGATCTCCTCCGCATTCTCAATCAGATAGTATTTGCCGCAGGTTCCGCATTGAAATTTCATCGCTATTCTCCTTCCGAAATTTAAAAAATGCCCCATGCAGGAACTTACTGACGCACCAGCTCGATCCAGTTTTTAGTAAACTTTAGAGTATCTTTCCATTTTCCTTCCGCATACACACTGAAACACCAGATGCTAAACAATGGAAGAAGCAGGCTGGCAGCCAGAGAGATCCATTTGCTGAATTTATTGTTCATTTAGAATGTTTTTTAACAAGTTTATACACGCCTCTCCCTAAAGGCTCAATTCTCTTTGCTGTCAAGTCATCCGCCAGCAGCTGTTTCGCGCTCGTCTTTTGAATATGGTCAGGAAAATAAAGGTATCGAGAGCCATATTTTTGCATGGCCGCTGCGAAACCATCTCGTCGGTCATCAGGATAAAGTATTCGCCGAGTGAAACCGGGGCCGTACAAAGGATAAAAAGCATCATCGCCTTCCGCCATAAAAAGCACAAGTTCTCCAGCAGGAAGGCGCTCATCAAGCGATTTCTGCTTCACAACACCGCCGAGATGGAGCGCACGCTCACTTACCGGTATCTGCATGAAAGCAAGCCATTCCTCTGGTCTGGCGTATCCATTCCCCAAGATACTGAGACCATTCAGCGCAGTAGCGGCAAAAGCCAGAAAAACCATAGCAAATCGTGCTGAAACCAGCAGTCTTTGATGCCGAACAGTCACACTAAATGCTAATGCGGCCAATGCTGGAAACCACTGCGCAAACCTCATATTCCAAAGATCAGGAGTGACCCATCCAAACAGCAAAAGAAGGGATGTCAGGAAAGACAATGCTGTCCAACGAAATCGCTGATTGACAAATATTCCCCAAAGGAAACAGCCTGCGCCGCAGGAAAAAACAAACCAGCCCCAGCCAGCCATCGAAGGCAGGTCAGGATTGCAAGGGCCTCCTAAATCATAAATTTTCTTTGCCCAGAGCCATTGCCAGTTCTCTGCGGCGGAAGCAAGGCTGAATGCGCCCTGCTGTCCTCCTCCGCCATCTGCGGCGGCCACCGCACGCACTGTGGTTGGATAGAAAGGGTTACCGAAACGGATCCAATTACGCGCATACCAGTAACTGCCAACCAGCAGCGCGGCAGCTACAAGCGCGGATGTCCAGCGTGAGATTTTGAATCGACGGAAACATCTGAGATCTGTTTTTGAGAATCCAGCAAATCCAAGCCAAAGCAGCCCCGGCAGGATAAAACCCATAGTAGGTTTGATGCCAATACCAAGGCAGACAGCCAGAAAGGTCAGCAGCCACCGTCGGCCAGCGAGCCGACGGCTTACCGGTTTTGTCCAGATGGCCGCTAAATAAAGATATAAGGCCGCAACAGCGATATCGTTTTTGGAGCTGGTTGCGTTGAGGGCCAAAGCGGGAGTGAACGCAAACAGAAAGGAGCACCACGCAGCGGTCAGCCGCTGCAAGCCAAGGTTTCGGCCAATGACAAAAACTGCTGCAATAGCCATCATGAAAAATGGAACACCTGCTGCCTCAACCACTGCATCATGATGCGGAAAGACAGCCCACCATGTTTGAATCAGCTCAAATCCTGCTGGCCAGTAAACCCGCTTGACCGGCAGATGCGGCACAGTGAGTGTGCCGCTTTGCACCCATTCGGCAACGCGAGGCAGATGATATGTGTTGGCATCATGAATATAGGGCGGCAAAAACCAGACGTGCGCCGCCATGCGAGCCATAAGGAAAAGGAATGTTGTCAGCAGCAGTCCTGTTTGCAAAGGCCGCCGGGCTGCCGCAGTCTTAAAGACAATCAGCATCCGCAGGAGTCGTTGCGCTGCTTTCCGAAGATCCTGCCGACCAAACAGCGCAATGCCCGTCCAGCCGAAAACAGCAAGCACAGCGAGGCTGTCTGCGGTCAGATGTCCGGCAAGGCCCATCAGCATGACCGTGCTGCTGATGAAAAGCAGCTTCAAAAGGAGCAGTCCGATCAAGTCCGCTATGAGTCCGATGCCGCGCACCCTTCTCCAGGCGATCAAAGCCAGCATCCAGAGAAAGGCGGACGTGAATCCCCATTTACATAGAATAACTATCATGTTAAACGAGAGACTCCTGTTTCCACTCCTCGATCAGCCGCAGAGCCAGCTCGGCCCGCTGGCCGCCCCGGTCTTTCTTGCGCACCCTGCCCAGCAGCGGCGGAAAAAGGCCGAAGTTGACATTCGAGGGCTGGAAATGAGCCGGATCGATTTCCGTCAGATGGCGGATCAACGCGCCAAGGGCAGTGCCAGCGGGCGGCGCGACCATTGCTTGCCCCTGCGCCAAGCGGGCGGCGTTTATGCCTGCGAGCAGGCCCATCGCCGTTGACTCCACATAACCTTCCACACCAGAGAGCTGTCCGGCAAGGAAAAGGCCGGGCCGCTTTTTCATCTGCAAGAACTGGTCGAGCAAGACTGGAGCGCAGATAAAGGTGTTGCGGTGGATGGAGCCGAGTCGGACAAACTCCGCCTGCTCTAAGCCTGGAATGCTGCGGAAGACCCGCTGCTGCTCGGCATAGGTCAGCTTGGTCTGGAAGCCGACGAGATTGTACGAAGTGCCGTCGAGGTTCTCGGCCCGCAGCTGGACAACCGCGTGCGGCTCCCTGCCAGTACGCGGATCAGCCAAGCCGACCGGCTTCATCGGCCCGAAGCGCAGGGTGTCCTTGCCACGTGCGCACATCACCTCAATCGGCAGGCAGCCCTCAAAATACTTCGGTTCCTCAAAGGCCTTCAGCGGCACGGTTTGGGCATTGCCCAGCAGCTCAATGAAGGCGTTGTACTCCGCCTCGTCCATCGGGCAGTTGAGGTAATCGCCCGGCGTGTCGTCATCCCAGCGCGATTTGCGGTAGATCCGCTCCATATTGAGCGAGTCCGCCGCCACAATCGGGGCGATGGCATCATAAAAGGCGAGGTGCTTTTCCCCGGTCAGGGCGATCAGACTGGCGGTCATGGCCTCCGAGGTCAGCGGCCCGGTGGCGAGAATCAGCGGCCTGTCCGTCTCCGGCAGGGCTGTGACTTCCTCGCGGATGACGGTGATGCGCGGATGCGCGTCCATGACCCTGGTCAGATATGCAGCGAATTGCTGCCGGTCAACTGCCAAGGCTGTGCCTGCCGGAACAGCGCTGCCCTCCGCCGCCCGTATGGTCAAGGAATACAGCCGCCGCATCTCCTCCTTCAGCAGGCCGACCGCTGTGTCCGGCGCATTGGAGCGCAGGGAGTTGGAGCAGACCAGCTCGCCGAGCAGCTCGGACTCGTGCGCCGGACTGAAGCGCGTCGGCTTCATCTCGTATAATTCCACGTGGCAGCCGCGCCGCGCCGCCTGCCAGGCCGCCTCGCAGCCAGCCAGCCCGCCGCCGATGATTTGAATTGCTGCTGTTGTCATGAAAGAATCAGTCCTTCCGCCTGCTGAGGCTGACGCGTTGCAGCAGGCGGTTCTGGTCTTTGGCACCGTCATAGGCAATGACAAGCTGCCAGCTGTCGTTCTGCTCTTCGAGCACAGTCAAGCCCTCGGCCTTGGAGTCCTTGTCCGGCGGCGTAATTTCGCTGAGCAGGCGCAGTCTGCCTATATCCTCAGGCTTGCGGTCGTCGCCGGGCACAGTGTCCTTGCCGTCCCAGTGATAGATTTGATACGAATCTGTCCCGTCGCCGACCGGCCCGGCCAAGATCAGAAAGCCGTCAGACACAGCGGCAAGATCGCGGATGCCCCGTCCGCCAAGCCGGACATAGAGCAGCTCGTACTTGTCCGGCTCCTCCCAGCGCAGCCGCAGCACCGGGACGTAGTTGTCCCGGAAGACCGGCCCCCGGAAGCCGACATGCAGCCAGCCGTCCTTGATAGCCAAACCCTCAATGTCAACGCCGTTCTCCTTGCTGGGGATGTCGCAGAAGGCTTTCAAGGCCGGATCGTTCCTGATGATGCTGCGCAGGCTGATCCTGTCTTTGGCCAGTGCCTTGCCGTCTTCATTCAGCCGCAGGCGGAAGAGCCAGTCCCGGCTGGCCTCGTCTTCGATCTTGTCTTGATGAAAGGTCTCGCGGTTTTTCTTCCAACTGCTGTCGTCTTTGACCTTCTTCCGTCTTGAGGAGTGCGAGCCGACCACATAGACGAGATTGCCTTCCGCGCAGATGCCTTCGACATCCAGCTCCTTCCCTTCCCCGTGCATCAGGAGAATGCTGTCCGCGACCGCGCAGCTGCCGTCAGCGTTCATCTTGAGCAGCTGAATGCGGTTCTCGTCCTTTTCCTTCCCTGTCCCCTCGTCCGCGCCGATGATCAGGAACGAGCGGAACTTCGCAACTGCGCTCACATGCTCCAGCGCAAGAATGTCGCCTGAGATGCTGATGAACAAAAGAAGTGCCATAGCTGTCATGCCGCAGTCCTCCCTCAAAAGGTGAAGCCCAAGCATCGGGCTGTCTGTTCCAGCTTCCTATGAAAACACAGCTTGTTTGCGCCGTCAACAGCAAATGCCGCAGGGCTGTGTTTTTTGCCGCCAATGCCCAAGCGCGGCCGCCGCGCGGCATGAACATGTTGACAAGCTGCGGCTGGAGCAGGATAATTTGCTAATCTCTTTTTCCGTGCGCACGAAACCATGCATTCGTGCTATCTCTGAGCATGCTCAGAGCCGGACGCTGACCATGCTCAGGGGTGGACTCTGAGCATGCTCACGATGCACGCGCGACCATGCTGACAGACAGATCTCTTCTTGCCTCGCTGCAACAACAATGGGAATCAATAATCAGTCCACGCAGGAGCACGCGCGGGAAGGCGAAGGGCTGGAGAAGGCTTTCCGTATGATGCTGCGGCAGAGGAAGGCGGCGTGAGCCAAGCGGCTGTCTGCGTCGTCGGCGACATCCACGGCTGCGCCAGTGCGCTAGCGGCATTGCTGCCTTTGCTTGAGGGACGGGCGGAGTCCTTTGTTTTTCTCGGCGACTACATCGACCGAGGGCCGGACTCGAAAGGGGTGATTGATCTGCTGCTCGACTTCCGCAGGCGGCAGCCGCGCACGGTCTTTCTGATGGGCAACCACGAGCTGATGCTGCTGGATTTCCTTGCCGGGCAGGACAGCAGCTCGTTCCTGCACGCGGGCGGCGAGGCGACGCTGGCCAGCTACGGCCTGCCGCCGGACGCAGGCCCGGACGCGCTGCGGACGCGGCTGCCACCGGAGCACCTGGCCTTTCTCAACGGCCTGTCCATGCTCTGGGAAAATGAGCACTGCATCTGCGTCCATGCGGGCTTGGAGCCGGGCGTGCATCTCAGTCGTCAGACCGCAGGCTGCTGCCTCTGGGTGCGGGATGAGTTCATCCGCAGTCGGCACGGCTTTGACAAGACGGTGGTCTTCGGCCACACGCCCTTTGTCAAGCCGCTGGTGCAGCGCGACAAGATCGGCATCGACACCGGCGCGGTCTATGGCGGCAGACTGACCGCGCTGCTCCTGCCGCAGCGCGAGTTCATCTCTGTGCCCAGCCAGAGGTACTCATACCGGCCAGAATTCTCTGGCGATCAGAATGGCCAGTTCCAATGCGGGGCAATCAGCTTGGCTGTGGGCAAGCTGCTCCGCCTTTTCCGCTGAGAGACGCACCGGCCAGCCGCCTTCCTGCGCAAGGCCGGCCAGTTCACCCAGCACGGCCAGCGAGCCATCACGCATCGCGTTCAAGCCATAGCCGCCTTCCAGCGTCACCAACAGCCTGCCGCTACAGACTTCCGCTGCTGCTTCCACCATCTTCCTTGTCATCCAAGCGATGCCGTCCGCCGTTACCTGCATGTCGCCGAGCGGGTCGCCCTTACAGATGTCAAAGCCGCAGGAGACGAGGATCAGTTCCGGCTTATACGCCCGCGCCACCGGCAGAACCAGCTCATTGAAGATACGGGCGTACTCCATGTCCCCCTGTCCGCCTGGCAGCGGCACATTGACCGTGCGCCCTTCGCCTTTGTCCATGCCGTTCTCCATAGCGGAGCCGGTGCCAGGGTAGTAGGGATACTTATGCACGGACAGGTACAGTGCCTGATCTGTTTCGTGGAAGCTATGCTGCGTCCCGTTGCCGTGATGCAGATCCCAGTCAACGATCATGATCCGCTGCAAGCCCAGCTCCTGCATGGCCCAGCGCGCGGCCACAGCCACGTTGTTGTAGAGGCAGAAGCCCATGGCGTTCTCCTGCTCGGCATGATGGCCCGGAGGCCGGACAAGGCAGAAGGCGTTGTCGATCTCGCCTTTGAAGATGCGGCGGATGCCGTCCACCAATGCGCCGACAGCGAGGCAGGCCGCCTCATGCGAGCGGGCTGATGCGTGCGTGTCCGCGTCAAGCGCCACGGTCTCGTGTCCCTGCGTGGCTGCCACGCGCCGCACCTGCTCCGCCGAGTGGTTGAGCCGGAGCACGTCCTCGTTGACCGGCCCGAACTGCGGACGGATAAAGCCGCTGCCAAGGCCGTCCTTGTCCAGCGCGTCATAAATCACCCGCAGCCGGTCAGGCGATTCGGGATGACCGTAGCCTGGCTGGTGCTGCAAAAAAAGATCATCTCTGTATATTGCTGTCCTGCGCATCGCGGTTCCTCCGGCAGTCATAAAGCTGCTCTTCTGTCACAAGAATATCCATCAGCTGGTCATGCGCCTCCAGCGGCACCTGCTCAACCAGCTGCATTGCGTAAGCCAGCGCGGCACGCAGGGCCTGCGGCGCGTTCTGGCTGAGAAAACGGTCATAGAAGCCGCCGCCGTAGCCGAGCCTGCCGCCGCGCCGGTCAAAGACTGAGCCGGGAATCAGGGCGAGATCAATTTCAGCCGGATTGATGGCCCGCTGCTCCTTGTCCGGCTCCAGAATGCCGAAGCAGCCCGGCCTAAGCTGGCTGGCCGGATCCGTGATCCGCACCGCCAGCAGCCTGCCCTCTTTGCGCAGCGTCAGCGGCACGGAAACCGTCTTCCCGGCGGCGAGAAAATGTTCAATCAGGGGCAGAGTCTCCACTTCGCTGCGGAAGTGGACATAGACAAAGACATGCGCCGCCGCAAGAGCTGTCGGATGTTCAGTCAGCAGCGCGGCGATGCGGCGGCTTTTCTCTGCGCGGCTGGCCGGATTGAGGCGGTCGCGGGCGGCGAGCATGTCTGCGCGGAGACAGCGGCGGTCTGGAGCGTTCATGCTGGTCATCATGCCGCTGAATGCAAAAAATCGCAACGCCCAAGACATGGGCCGCTGCGATTTTTCTGCGTGGCGGAGAGCGGGGGCGGGAATCAGTACGAATGCGTGCCCAGCACCACTTGCACGCCGAACTTCTTTTCCAGAGTAACCTTCATATCCTCATAGGATATCGGGCAGCCTGCGGTCTCCATCGCCGCCTTGACGCAGGTGCCAAGGTGCACCACCTCCATTGGCCTGCCGATGTTGGCGGTGGTCTCCTTCAGCAGCTTGACGCGGGGCACAGTCAGACCAGGACAGCCGCCGCAGTCGGTCATCGCCACCAGCTCAATTTCTTCGTCCTTGTAGCGGGCGAACTCGCCGTTTTTCTCGGCCATGCCTTTGTAGCACTTGGCGCAGGCGATGCAGGAATGATCTTTGATCTGCTTGCAGTACAGAATCGCGATTTTAGCCATTTGCTTTCTCCTTGGTGTGCAGGTTATGAAATATTTATTCCTTGAGCGCGGCGGCAGGCTGATGCGGCAGCGGCTGTTCAGCTTCGTACATCCGCGCCACCTCCGCTGAATACGGCCCGTTCCTATGCTGATACACATACAGCGGCGGCAGCAGGCGCAGGCCCTCGCCGCCGTTTTTCATCGCCTCGATCAGCACCAGCCGCGCCCGGTCGTCTTCAGGATAACTGTACACCGGCTGAAGCCGTTTGGGAATCAGCTTATTGTGCGTCATCACAGTAAGAACCTCTGCCAGCCGTTCTGCTGGGTAGATGCAGCAGACCATGCCCCGGTTCTGCACCGCAAAGGCCGCCGCCGCCAGCACGGATTCCGGGTCGGCGGCCAGTTCGTGCCGGGCCAAGGCGCATTCGTCCATCTGGCTGATCCTGCCGCCGCCCGCCCGGTGATAGGGCGGATTGCTGACCACCAGATCAAAGGACTCCGGCGGCACAGCATCCTTGATCCGGCGCAGGTCGCCCTGAAGCACCTCAAAGCGGTCAGCCAGCTGATTCGCCTCGGCATTGCTCTGCGCCAAAGCGGCCAAGGCGGACTGCAATTCCAGTCCGGTCAGACGCAGCTGCGGATAGCGATGGCAGAGAATCAGGCTGATCACCCCGCAGCCGCAGCCAAGATCAAGTGCCCTGCCATGCCCTGCTGGTCGGCAGAAATGCGCCAGCAGCACCGCGTCCACGGAAAAGCGGTAGCCGTCGCGGCGCTGGCGGCAGACCAGGCGGCCATTGAAGAGCGTGTCGTCCGTCAGATCGCAAGAACAGCTCATGCCTTCTGTGTCATCCCGCCCGCAGCAGCGTTTCCTTCCTTCGCTCATCAGACAAGGTTTCCGTGTCCACGATCCGCAGGGCTTTGGTTGGGCAGGCGGCGACGCAGGCCGGGATTTCCCGCTCAGGGCAGCGGTCGCACTTGACGGCGGCGGGCCGGTCAGGATTGCGGCTGATCACGCCGAAAGGGCAGGCTAAAATGCAGGACCAGCAGCCGATGCAGCGTTCTTCGCGGCAGCGGATGAACCCCCGCCCGTCTTTATGCAGGCTGCCGGTGATGCAGGCGGCGACGCAGGGCGCGTCCTCGCAGTGACGGCAGAGCGCGGGCTGCTTCACGCTGCCCTGCTGGCCGACAAAAAGCCGCTTCTTCGGCGGATGCAGCTGGCTGACTGCGGCGGCAAGGCTCGGTTCCTCAGCATGAGCGACCCGGCAGGCGATTTCGCAGCTTCGGCAGCCAAGACATTTCTCCGGCCTGACATAAATCATCTCCATGAGCGCATTCCTCCTCACAAACCGAGACCGGCGCGGCGCTGGTCAATGGCCGCCAGCAAGCCTTTGGCCGCTTTGACCGGATCCGGCTCAACCAAGAAATAACCGCCGAGCAGCTCGCTGACTGTGCTGGTCAGCGTCTTGGTGACGACCACGCTGCCGAGCACCGGCGGCGCAATGCCGAGATGCACAGGCAATCCCGCCGCCACAGCCCAGGAGCCGATGGCCACCGCCTTTTCCGTCACCGCTTCCGGCGCGGAAGCGACCACCGGCAGCTGGCTGAGATCAACGCCCAGCCGCTCGGCCACTGCAACCGCGACATCCACAGGCCGGGCGTTGTCAACGCAGGAACCCATGTGCAGAACTGGCGGCAGCGGCCCGCCCAGACCAGCAGCTTCGCCCACCGCAGTCAGCACAGCGGCCAATCCCGCACCCGCATATTGTTTTGTCGCCTCAGAAGTCATGAAGCCGTGGCGGGCATAAGCGGAAGCGGCGCAGCCTGTGGCGAGGATAAGCACATTTTCGGCCAGCAGCAGCTTGACCATCTCAATGTAATTGCGGTCCTGCGGAGTTTTGACGCTGTTGCAGCCCGCGAAGAGGCAGATGCCCCGGATCTTGCCCGCAACGATGTTGTCCACCAGCGGCTTGAGCGGGTCAGCGGCATTGACCTTGCTCAGGGCGGCAATAATCGCTTCGGCGGAGAAACCGGCAATGACAGCGGAGCTGATTGAGGGAATGCAGAGCTTGTCCGGGCATCGGTTTTTGAAATTGGTGATGCCTTTGAGCAGAATGGCGCGGGCGCAGTCCGCCGCCTTGTCATCGCTGAAGGCGACATGCTCCGCGCCCGGCAGCTTGGCGACAGACATGGTGGTGATGATCTTGGTGTGGAAGCACTCCGCCGCAGTCGCCACCGCAGGCATGATGCACTGATAATCAACCACCATCGCGTCGAGCGCGCCGGTCATGATCGCTGTTTCCTGCGAAAGCGAGCTGGTCGCCAGCGGAATGCCGTGCCGCATCATCACTTCATTGCCCGTGCAGCAGATGCCAACCAAATTGAGGCCGCCCGCCGCGCCCGCTTCTTTGGCCGCCGCAAGCAGTTCCGGCTCTGAAGCGACTTGGGCGATGATGTCACTGAGCAACGGATTGTGGCCGTGCAGGGCGATATTGACCGCGTTCTCTTTGATCACGCCGAGATTCGCCCGGCTGACGACCGGCTGCGGCGTGCCGAAGAGGATGTCGGAGAGATCGGCGGCCATGTGGCAGGCGGCGTAGTCGGCAAGGGCGCATTTGAGCGCGGCAAGCAGAATATTGACCGGCTCCGCGTCCACGCCGTAGGTTGTGCGGTGCATGACCTCGGCCACGCTGCCGTCAATGCTGGTCGGGACGATGCCCAATCTGCTGAAGGCTTCCAGCCGGCCTTTGGTCATGGTCGTTGCCACCCAGGCAAGGGTATTGTCGTTGTCGCCGAATTCAGCTAAGGCTTTCTCGGCCACGTATAGGCCGATGTCCTGCACAGACCGGCCCAGCGTCTCAATGCCCAGCCGATTTGCCACCGCCTCCAGCTTTTTTTCGTCTCTGACCGCGTAATCCGGTGCGCCGCCGAGCAGGGCTTTTTTCAAAACATGCGCCACGTGGCGGGCATGGCCGCTGTGCGAGGCGGTTCCGCCCGCCACCGCCCGCGCCAAGCCGCGTGCGACCATGGTGTCCGCATCCGCGCCGCAGATGCCCCGTCTCGGCCCTTCGCCAAAGGGATCAATCCGGCACGGCCCCTGCATACAGTGGCGGCAGCAGACTCCCAGCTCGCCGAAGCCGCATTGCGGCTGCTGCGCCTCATATCTGTCCCAGACGGTCTCCATCTTGCAGCCGCCTTTGTGGCCGCTCAGAACGTCGAGCACCGCCTGATCAATAGAACGATTCACAAGTTCTCCTCCTTTTGTTGGCATGTGAATTGCAGGAACTTTTTACGGCTGCGCCTGCCCGGCTCCCCGCCTCAACCGGCCTGATTTCAATTGAAACCGCCCTGATTCAAATTGAAATTGACACGATTCACACTTGAATCGTCCCGATTTCGATTGAAATCGGCCTGATTCAAATTGAAATCAGCCCGGTTTCAATCGGAATTGCTCCAATTTCAATTGAAATCATCCCATTTTCGGCTGAAAACGGGGCGTTTTCAGTGTGAATCGCCCTGATTCAAATTTGAATCGGCCCGATTTCGATTGAAATTGCTCCGATTTTAATCGATTCCGCCCTGATTCTTATTGAAAACGGAACGGTTCAAGCGTGCAACGAGGCGTTATAGCCGTAGCACAATAAATTGACTATAAGCATGGTTGCTGAAAAATCTCATCTGTCGAACAGCCAAGTTTT
>JAABPV010000027.1 GCA_011391865.1 Desulfobulbaceae bacterium
GAATTGAGCCATCATGTTACCATAACTCACTCTTTTCTCAACTCAGCAAAAGTTGCACTTACAACTTGAATCCACGCTCTGAAAAAGAGGGTATAGTTGCGCTCTGTTCATAGCGGCGCGAGGTCTGTGGCAGTAGCAGAAAATTCAACAGGATGACAGCATGAAAAGAACATCTTTTTCCAATGAATCTGAAAAAAAAGTTGAGATTGAATTTAACGATGAAAGTCTTCCTCTTGATGGTGCTGACGATGCGGAAGGAATGCTTATCGCAGAAGATGTCCTTATGGAACGACCTTTCGATCCAACTTTTATAAATATTATTCAGAAACAAGATACCTTAAGAAATATTATTGAGCGGTTGAAAAATAATGAGATAGACATGAACACTGATTTCCAGCGGGAAGGAGAACTTTGGGATGCAGGAAAGATGTCCAGACTTATCGAATCAATACTTATCCGCTTCCCTCTGCCTGCATTTTACTTTGATGCCACAAATGATGACAGCTGGCTTGTGGTTGACGGATTGCAGCGTTTATCTTCGATAAGAAAGTTTGTTATCGAAAAAAATCAGTCGGAGAAACTACGTCTCAGGGGATTAGAATATTTAGGTGTTCTTACCGGTAAGACGTATGATGATCTTCCTCGACCGCACCAGCGTCGTATTGACGAATGTTCAGTTACTTTGTTTTTAATTCAGCCTGGAACTCCTGACGAAGTCAAATTTTCAATCTTTAGAAGGGTCAACACAGGAGGCTTGACGCTTAATTTCCAAGAAATTCGTAATGCTCTGACATCACAGATATTGCGCGATTATTTAAGGGAGCTGGCAGGAGATACTTATATGAAGAAAACAATTGGTACAAAAACTAAAAGAATGCAGGATCAAGAGCTGGTTCTCAGGTTTTTGGCTTTTTATACGATGGATTACAGTCAGAGCAAGAAAAACATCACTGTGTTCCTCAATGAAATGATGAAAGTTTTGGAAAAGACGAGTTAGGTGGAATTGGATAATCTTGCAGAAATATTTCGTATCGCTATCAAGAGAAGCTGGGATGTTTTTGGCGAGACTGCTTTTGAAAAAATAACAGACAATGGGAGTGGAATCAGGAGAAATTTGAAAAATTCAACGCTATTTGAGGTGTGGACAGTGGCTCTCGCCCGCCTTTCTGAAGAAGAAATGAAGATACTCGAAGCAAAGAAGAATGTCCTACAAGAAAGGCATATCAAACTGATGTCTGAAGATGAGATGTATTTCCAAAGCATCACATTTTCAACACAGAAAAAAAGCTTCTATCGGATTCGCTGCGATAGAGTGCAGACATTGATTAACGAGGTACTCCATGCTTGAGTTCATACGTGTGCAGGGATTTAAAACCCTGCTTGATGCCAGCTTTTCCCTGACTTCTCTAAATATTTTTACCGGGTTGAACGGAATGGGGAAGTCCACTCTGATGCAGGTACTCCTGCTGCTGAGGCAGTCGTATGAACGGAACACCCTACTTGATAAGGGCTTGCTTCTGAAAGGAGAATATGCAGTTTTGGGTAACGGCAGTGATATTTTTGCGGAACAGGCCGATACTGTGCGTTTCACCTGCACTTGGTCGCAGGAAAAACCTTTACTGTTCTGCTTCAACTATGCGCCAGACTCTGATATGCAGCCTATCGCAAACCAGATGAGGGAAGAACTGCGCAATGCTGATAGCAAAAGTTTGTTCAATAACAATTTTCAATATTTGTCAGCCGACCGAATAGGACCAAAGCCTTCATACGAAGTGTCAAGTTATTGGATTCATGACTTGAATTCATTAGGAAATCACGGGGAATACACGGCTCATTTTATTGCGGAAAATGGGCATGAACCCCTCAGCTTGAACGCTCTACGTCATCCAAAGGCTGTTTCTTCAACTATATTGGAAAATCTCGACCGCTGGATGGCGGATATTTCACCAGGTTTGCGCATACGTGCCGCCATGCAGCCAGCCACCAGTTCTGTTTCTCTTGGTTACACCTTTGATCAAGGAAAAGAAATAACCGCAGTTTTTAAACCTCAGAATGTCGGTTTCGGTATCACCTACGTTCTACCTGTCCTGACAGCTCTCTTGCGGGCAAAAGCAGGGGACATGCTCATTATCGAAAACCCTGAGTCGCATCTGCATCCGGCAGGGCAATCTTTAGTTGGGAAATTATGCGCTCTTGCCGCGCATAACGGTGTTCAGCTTTTCATCGAAACCCATTCAGACCATTTTCTTAACGGAGTGCGAGTTGCGGTCAAAGAAAAAATAATTGCGCCGGAAGAGGTCAAATTCTTTTTTCTGGAACGAAACAAAGACGCTGACTCCCATGAGTCCACAGTTATTTCCCCGGAAATAGATGACCAAGGACGGATCAACTGTTGGCCAGCAGGATTTTTCGATGAATGGGACCGCCAGTTGGAGAAGCTGCTGTGAGTCACCCTCTCGTTTTTAATCACCACTCATTACCGTTCATTTCAGCAGATGATATTCATCAGGAGATTGTCAACTTTTTGAGGATATGCCTTGGAGCGCAAGGCATAGGCTTCAGAGTTATCTTAGTGGATGAACGCATTGACAGTGCCTGGTTCCGTTTAGAACTGGCTCATGGATATTTCTGGCAAAATTGGCATGATCAAAATGTTCGTGATCCGCAATACAGGGATATCATAAGAGCTTTTCTTCGTATTGCAACGCAACAGCCATTATTCACGGATAAAGACACAGAGGAACATATTGAGCTATTTGATGTTTGTCTGCCAAATACGCAAGAGAGCTTATCAGCACTCAGGGCGGCGGCTTGGAATGAATCGCCCTTGTTGAGTTTTCCAACTCGTCCACCTTGGAATGAATCACCGGTAACAGCAATTATTGAACAACTCTCTGAGTCCGGTGAAGTTGTTAGTTCAACAGAAGAACTGTGCAACCTATATTCTCTTGAACAGTTTGAAAAAGAAAGAGTAGGGTTGCAGGAAAAGCTGTCAAAGCGAATCAATTCAGGAAAAGAATTACTGGAGCAGGCGCAGCAGTTGTATCCCCGTTTGTGTTTTTGCGGCAAATCGCCGGAACAGCTACGAGCATGGGCATACCCGACGGGTTTTCTGGAACAGGTCAAAGAGGCTTTAGCTGTTCTCAATACCTTTGCAGAATATTGGCATGAAGAGCGCATTGCCGGATATAGCCATGACAACTTGCGTCAGCTTGGCCTGCGACATGAAGTCAGCGGTGAATCTACCTCGGTGAAGCAAAATCCAGCCCGCCGAAAGGAGAGGGAGTTTTATCTACCAAATGGCGAAAAAATGCTTTTTGAGAATCACGTCAAATTCAGCAAAGGACGCAGGCTGCATTTTTTTGTTGATCAGAGTGAACGTGTTGTTTTTATAGGATATATATGGACACATCTTTCTTTATAATTTCTCAAGGTTCTTGTCTTATGCCTTACATCGCCGACCTCCACGTCCACTCCCACTACTCCCGCGCCACCAGCAAGGCCAGCAATTTGCGCGGCTTGGCGGCGTGGGCGGCGGTCAAAGGCATTGATGTGGTCGCCACCGGCGATTTCACCCACCCGGCCTGGTTCGCGCAGCTTTGCGACGAACTGGAGCCAGCCGAGCCGGGCTTTTTCAAGCTGAAGAACAACGAGATCAGCGGGCTGGCCGCTGTCCTGCCGCCCGGCGTGCAGCCGGACACCTCGCGCATCCGTTTCGTCCTCAGCGCGGAGATCAGCTCGATCTACAAGCGCGGCGGCCAAGTGCGCAAGGTGCATAACTTGCTTTACGCCCGGGATTTCCAGGCAGCGCGGCGGGTCAGCGGTGTGCTGGCCGGGATCGGCAATTTGGAGGCGGACGGCAGGCCCATCCTCGGCCTTGATTCGCAGACTTTGCTCGCCATTTTGCTTGAGCACGCGCCGGACGGTTTCCTCGTGCCCGCGCACATTTGGACACCGTGGTTTTCCCTCTTTGGCTCCAAATCCGGCTTTGACGCGCTGGAAGACTGCTTCGGCGATTTGAGCGGCGAGGTCTTCGCCCTTGAAACCGGCCTGTCCTCGGATCCGGCCATGAACCGCCGCATTTCCGCCCTTGATCGCTTCGCCCTGATCTCCAATTCCGACTGCCATTCGCCTGCCAAATTAGGCCGCGAGGCAAACATCTTCGAGGCGGACTTTGATTTCTTCTCCCTGCGCGAGGCCCTGCGTCAGCCGCGCCATGAGCAGCGGCTGGCCGCGACCATCGAATTCTACCCAGAAGAAGGTAAGTACCACTGCGACGGCTGCCGTAGCTGCGGCGTGTGTTTTGAGCCGGAGCAGACCCGCGCGGCCAAGGGCATCTGTCCTAGCTGCGGCAAAGCACTGACGGTTGGCGTGCTGTACCGGGTCTTGGAGCTTGCCGACCGGGACGAGCCTGTTTGGCAGGAGAACGCGCCCGTAGTCCTCAGCCTCATTCCTTTGCCGGAAATGCTCGGCGAGTTGTTTGGCTGCGGCCCGGCCAGCAAGCGGGTGGATGAAGCCTATGGCCGCCTGATCAACGCCTTCGGCTCGGAATTCCGTCTCCTTATGGACACGCCGCTGCCTGAGCTTGCGGCGGTTTCGCCGCTGCTCGCCAAGGCTGTGGAGCGGGTGCGGGAAGGCAAGGTCATCCGCCAGCCCGGTTTTGATGGCGAATTCGGGGTGATCACGGTCTTTGCCGAGGACGAGCGGGCCGAGCTGGGCGGTCAGCTCAATCTCTTCGGCCTTGCTCCGGCCAAACCCCGCCAGAAAAAAGAGCGAGAGAAGGCCGTCTTCAGCAAAAAGGATAAAAAAGAAACCCCGCTGCCGCATCTGAGCAGGCCGCTCAACCCTGAGCAGCAGGCCGCCGTGGACAGCGATGCCGCCCGGATCATCGTTCAAGCCGGGCCGGGCACCGGCAAGACGCACACGCTGGTGCGGCGGGCTGTCCGCCTGCTGGAGCAGGGCCAAGGGCCACTGGTCATTATCACGTTTACAAACAAGGCGGCAGAGGAAATCCGCCAGCGGCTGGCTGCCAGCATGGGCGAAAAAGCCGCACTGGTCGAGACCTTCCACGGCTTCTGTCTGCGCTGGCTGCGCCGCCGCAATCCGCCGCTCACGCTGGCCGGGCCGGAGATGCGGGAGCGCATTGTCCGCCAGCAATATCCGCAGCTTGCCGAGCGCGAGCGGCAGGACATCCGGCGGCAGGCCGCGCTCTTCCTCGCCAGCCAAACGGAGCTGCCGGAAAGCTATGCCGAAACTGACCCGCTGCGGCCTTATTTCCGCTGCTTCCGCGAGCGCAACCTGATGGATTTGGACGAAATTGTTCCGGCCTGCGTCAGCCTGCTCCGCCGCGACCAAGAATTTGCCGCTGAAATCCGGGCCAGCGTTGCCCATCTTTTGGTGGATGAGTTTCAGGACTTAAACGCCGCCCAGTACGAGCTGGTGCGCCTTTTGGCTGAAACTGCGGCGGTTTTCGCCATCGGCGATTCTGATCAGGCCATTTACGGCTTCCGGGGCGCGAATCCGGCTTGGTTTCGCAAATTCATGGCCGAGCAGCAGCCGGAGTTTCATGCCCTCACCCGCAATTACCGCAGCGGGGCACGAATTCTCGCAGCAGCGGCGGCAGTCATTCAGCATAATCACGGGGATGAGGAAACACCCAGCCCGCAGGCGATGTCGGACAAACCGGGCCTTATCTACCGCCATGCCGCCGTGAACGCCGCTGCTGAAGCCGCCTTCATTGCCGGGCAGATTCAGCACTTAGTCGGCGGCACCTCGCACCGGGAAATTGACCGGCTGAAGAACAGCTCAGAACAGACGCTGGCCCTGTCGGACATCGCCATACTCTGCCGCACCTCCCGCCAAATGCCGCTCATCGCCCATGCTTTAGCGGAACGAACGCTGCCCTGTCAGGTGGTTGATTTGCAGCCGTTCTATCTGAGCGGTGCTGGCCGCCCGCTGTACTACGAGCTGCTCTTGGCTGCCGGGCAAATTGACGCGGCGGAGCTGCTTTTTCTGCTCGGACAGGAAGAGGGTGTCGGCGCGGTCTCGCTGGCCGCTGCCGAGCAAATTCTGTTAGAAAGCGTCGATACGCCCCTTGCCGCGCTGCGGGCTTCTGTCCTGCCGGAACGTCTGCAAGCAGGTGTCGACAAACTCGCAGAGCATGCGGCCCGGCTGGCTGAATTATCACCTCTGGCCGCAATTGACTTCCTGCTGGAGCAGCACGGCCTGAACCGCGAGGAGCCGGATCTGATCCGTTTTCGCAACATGGCCGCTGCTGCGGTCTCGCTGCCCGCCTTTGCCGAACATCTGCGCAGGCACGAGGACAGCCTGATTTATGACGAGCGGGCCGAGGCCGTGCTGCTGACCACGCTCCACGCGGCCAAGGGCTTGGAGTTCAAGGCGGTCTTTTTGGCTGGCTGCGAGGAGGGCCTGCTGCCGCTCGCGCCGCGTGCTGCTGCGTTGGATGATGACGCAGCAGCAGAGCAGCTCCGTGAAGAGCGGCGGCTTTTCTTTGTCGGCCTCACCCGCGCCGCCGAGACGCTCTATCTAACGAACGCGCAAGAGCGGCAGGGCTTCGCCGGGACAGTGCGGTCTGCGCCCTCCCGTTTTCTCAAGGAAATTCCAGTAGAACTGCTCGACGATCCGCCGCTTTCCCAGCTGAAAGCGCGGAAAAAGAGCCTCGGCAGGCAGCTGCGGCTTTTTTAGAAGGACGGCAAAGGCCGAAGCTGGACAGTTTTCTGGAATTATGATCTTTTTGTCAGCATTCAAGTTCCACCGTTTTGGCATTGCGAGTTTGCGGCGGTGCTGGTAAACTGAGTACTGAGGTGGCTTCCGCCTTGCTCACAAACTGTTCAGCGGCTCCTGCGGAGCCTTTATTTTATTTGACAGAACGACTTTTTCTTAGGTGATCCCGGATGTTTTCTCCGTTCAATTTTTTATTCGGCTGGATGTCCAGCGATCTTGCGATTGACCTTGGCACAGCGAACACAGTTCTGTATGTCAAAGGCAAAGGCATCGTCCTCCGGGAGCCTTCAGTGGTCGCAGTGCGGCAGGACTCGCGCGGCGGCAGGGTGCTGGCTGTGGGAACGGAGGCCAAGGAGATGCTCGGTAAAACCCCCGGCAACATTGAGGCCATTCGGCCCATGCGCGACGGCGTGATTGCGGACTTCGAGGTCTGCGAGGCCATGCTCCGCTACTTCATCAACAAGGTGCACAACCGCCGGACGCTGGTGCATCCCCGGATCATCATCTCCGTGCCGTCGGGCATCACCCAAGTGGAGAAACGGGCGGTGCGCGAGTCCGCCGAATCCGCAGGCGCCCGCGAGGTGTATCTGATTGAAGAGCCTATGGCCGCCGCTATTGGCGCGGATCTGCCCATCACCGAGCCGACCGCCAACATGATCATCGACATCGGCGGCGGCACCACCGAAGTGGCGGTCATCTCCCTGTCCGGCATAGTTTACGCCAAGTCAGTGCGGGTGGCGGGCGACAAGATGGACGCGGCCATCCTCCAGTACATCAAGCGCAAGCACAATCTGGCCATCGGCGAGCGCACCGCCGAGCAAATTAAAATCTGCATCGGCAACGTCATGCCCGCTGAACCGTATGAGACGATGGAGATCAAAGGCCGCGACTTGGTGTCCGGCGTGCCGAAAACCATCACCATCCGTTCCGACGAAATTCAGTCCGCCATCGCCGAGCAGGTGGAGGTGATTGTCGACGCGGTGCGTCTGGCCTTGGAGGTCACGCCGCCGGAACTGTCCGCCGACATCGTCGATCAGGGCATCGTCCTCACTGGCGGCGGCGCACTGCTGAAAAACCTCGACAAGCTGCTGGCGCAGGAAACGGGAATGCCGATCATCATTGCCGACGACCCGCTCTCTTCGGTCGTGCTTGGCTCAGGCAAAGCTCTTGATAATTTTGACATTCTTAAAGAAATCGCCATTGACTGAACACTGTCCGGCGGCTTGCCATACCGTTCCGTTGTTTTGTTCATTTCGCCCGCCCTTCCGTTCAGATGTCGAGAAATAGCCGCAACAGGAGGCAGAAGGACGACGGTTCCGGCGGATTCCGCATTGTTCTGCTTGGCGGGACTGCATTGACATTCCTCCTGATTTTCCTCGTTTTTATTTTTGGCAGCCAAGAGTTCGGCCCGATGTACAAGCTCCTCTTGGATGTCGTTGGCCCGCTTCAGAAAGGTGCTGTCAAGGCTGTCTCGCCTTTCCATTCATTCAAGGAAAAATATCTTGACCTGCTCACCGTGCGGGAGGAAAAGGAACGCCTGCTCGAAGAGCTGCAAAAGTGTCGCAATGCCGCTTACGCCAACCGGGGTGCTGTGGCACTCAACGCCAAGCTGCGCAAGCTGTTGGATTTCAAGGAATCATCCGGACTGCCCACGGTGACAGCCCGGATTGTCGGCAAAGATCCCTCCCTCTGGTTCCGCAGCGTGATCATTGACCGGGGCCTCAGCGACGGGGTGGACAAAGGCATGCCGGTGGTCAGCGGCGAAGGCATAGTCGGCCAAGTCTACGCCGCCTCAGCCAACTACGCCAAAGTTTTGCTGGCCATCGCTCCGTCCAGTGCCATTGATGTGCTACTTCAGGACTCGCGGGCGCGCGGCATCCTCAAAGGCACCGGCGGCAGCACCTACCGCCTTGAATATGTGCTGAAAACTGTGGAAGTGGCCAAGGGCGACCACGTGGTGACGGCAGGCTACGGCGGCATTTTTCCGCCGGGACTGCCTGTGGGCATCGTCTCGGAAGTTACCCGCAACCGGCGCGGCATGTTTTTGGAGATCGAAGTGACCCCGGCGGCTGACTTCAGCACCTTGGAAAATCTGCTGGTGATCGAGCAGAAAGCAAAGGAGTTCCGCCAGCCAGCCGGAATTCCCTGACCGCCCGCGCCGAGATGCTGACCATAGCCTTCATCCTTGCGGGCCTGCTGCTGGCCGTGGCGCAGACCACCGTCCTCATGCCCGCGCCGGTCTGGATCGCAGCCCCGGACCTCTATTACGTTCTGGCTGCCTACGCCGCTTATCAGTTCAGCTTCTGCAGGGGCTTTCTCATCATCCTGCCGGTGAGCTGCGTCATGGATGTCTATTCCGGTGCTGTGGTCGGCATGTATCCGGCCATCTGCGGCTGCGGCTGGCTGCTGCTGAAGTTCATGGCCGTCAAAATGCCGGTGCGCAAATCCTTCTACCAAATCCCTCTTGCAGGAGCGAGCTATCTTTTTGTCTGCTGGCTGACCGTGTTGCTCCTTGACGCGCTTCACCCTGAGGCGGGCATCAGCTGGTCTTGGCCGCCGATGCTGTTCCGCGTCGGCCTGCTTTGTCTGGCCGCTGTGCCGCTCTTCCGTTTCTTCCATTTCATTGAGAACCGCCTGCGCGGCAGATTTCTTTTCCTTCGGGCGAAACAGTCGGTGGCGGACGGCAATCAGTTCCGGCAGGACAGGGGAGGGCTGGAGTGAGGCGGATCAACAAGCGGCGGAGCCGGGCCGCAGAGGACGCCGAGCTGAAGGATGACGACGGCAAAACAAGAATCAGCCGGGTTAACGAAGGCGAGCTGGACTTCTACCACCGCCGGGCCATGCGCTCATCAGCGGTGCTGCTCTTCTTTTTCGCCGTCATTGTCGCCCGGCTCTGGCACCTTCAGATTCAGCAGGGCGAGGAGTACGTCAGGCTCGCTCAGAACAATCGGGTGCGCTCGCTCGACATCGCCGCGCCTAGGGGCAATATTATTGACCGGAAGGGTCGGGAGATCGTCACCAACCGCCCGGCCTTCAACGTGGTCTGGATCCGCGAAGGCAACCGTATTGACGAGGAGCTGATCAAAAAAGCAGCCGTCATTCTGGAGCTGGACATCACCGAGCTGCTGGGCCGCATCCGCAAGATGGCGGGCACGCCGGGCCACATCCCTGTCCGGCTGGCGGAGAATCTGACGTGGGACAAGGTCGCCCTGATTGAAAATAACCGCATGGAGCTGCCCGGCATCAAAATTGAGGTGGTCTCGCAGCGGGTCTATCATTACGGCAACCTAGCTTCCCACATGATTGGATATCTCGGCGAAATCAGCAAGGAGGATCTGAAGGCGGCGGAGCCTGACTTCTATCGTCCAAGCGACATGATTGGCAAGATGGGCCTTGAGCGGCTGCGGGAAAGGGATCTGCGCGGCGAGAAGGGACGACAGTACATGGAGGTCAACGCCCTTGGCTTTGAGCAGCGCAATCTCAAGGGCTTGGAGCCGCTGCCCGGCAACGACCTCCAGCTGACCATCGACGTGGATCTCCAAGAGGTGGCGGAACGGATGATGATTGAGTCGGGCTACGCCGGAGCGGCGGTGGCGGTGGAGGTCAACACCGGACGGATACTGATGATCGCCAGCGCGCCGGTGCTGGATTTGAGCAAATTCATCGGCGGCATTTCCACCAAAAACTGGAAGGAGATGCTCGACAATCCCCGGCATCCGCTGATCAACAAAACCGTGCAGGGGCAGTATCCGCCTGCCTCGACCTACAAGATTGTGACCGCTCTGGCCGCCTTGGCCGAAGGCATCGTCAATCCCGACAGCACGGTCTTCTGCCCCGGCTCCTACCGTTTCGGCAACCGGACCTACCGCTGCTGGAAGAAAAACGGCCACGGCACAGTGAATTTAAAAAGTGCATTGGCGGAGTCCTGCGACGTGTATTTTTACCAAGTGGGCCAGCGGTTAGGCGTGAACCGCATCGCCAGCTACGCCAGCCATCTCGGCTTGGGCATGAAGACCGGGGTTGAGATAGAGCACGAGAAATCGGGATTGATCCCCACTTCTGACTGGAAGCTGAAGCGCTACGGCAAGCCTTGGCAGGACGGCGAAACCCTGTCCATCGCCATCGGCCAAGGCTTCAACTTGGTCACGCCGCTACAGCTGACCATGATGACTGCCGCCGTGGCCAATGGCGGCAAGCTCTACAAGCCCAGCATCATCGAAATGGTGCGCGACTCAGACGGCCATGTCATCGAGCAGTTTCAAGTCACAGAACGAGATCATTTCACCGGGCAGGAGCGCAATCTGCGGCTGATCAAGGACAGCTTGGTGGAGGTCGTCCATGGCAAACGGGGCACAGGCCGCAAGGCGCAGGTGCCGGGCTTCACTGTGGCCGGCAAAACCGGCACCGCGCAGGTAGTGCGGCTCAAGCAGTATAAGCATCTGAAGGAAGAAAACATTCCTTACAACTACCGTGATCATGCATGGTTCACCGCCTTCGCCCCGGCGGAGAAGCCGGAAATCGCCGTGACTGTGCTGATCGAGCACGGCCTGCACGGCGGCGGTGCCGCCGCGCCTATCGCTCAGGCGGTGATGCTGAAATATTTCGCCGACCGTCTGCCGAAAACGGACAAAAACGGTGCCGTGCTGCCGATGCCTCTCTCTGTCCCGGTCATCGGCGACTGACCTCTTTTTCATTTTCCTGCCGATCATGCTTCGTCTTGACCGCCGTCTCCTGTATAATTTTGACTGGGTGAGCGTGCTGCTGCTGGCCATGCTTTCCGTGATGTCGCTGGCCAGCCTCTTCAGTGCCACGTGGAACGGCGGTCCGGCACCCTCGCCGCTGTTTTTCAAGCAGCTGTATTTTTTTCTGTTCGGATACGCCCTGATCCTGATGATCCTCAGTGTTGACTACAACAACTTGAAGCTGCTTGCCTATATCGGCTACGGCGTGGTCTGTCTGCTGCTGGTCTACACCAAGCTCTTTGTCGAAACTGTGGCCGGCACCCAGCGCTGGATTGACCTCGGCTTTTTCAAGCTCCAGCCCTCTGAGCCGGCCAAGCTGGTGCTGGTGCTAGTGCTGGCCAGCTGCTACGCCCGAAACGAAACACCGGAGAACGGCTATCAGCTACGCGACCTGCTCCGGCCCGCTGCGCTGACCGCCCTTCCTTTCCTGCTGATTGTGATTCAGCCGGATTTGGGCACCGCGCTGATGCTGGCCTTCATTTTCATTTCGATGACTTTGTTCGCCCAGCTACGCTGGTCAACCTTGGCCACGTTGGGCATCACCGGCCTGATCACAACTGTGCTGGGCTGGAAATACGGCCTCAAACCCTACCAGCGCCGCCGTATTGAGACCTTTCTCAACCCGGAAGGCGATCCCATGAATCATGGCTACCAGATCAATCAGTCGAAAATCGCCGTGGGCAGCGGCCAGCTTTTCGGCCAAGGCTTCATGGAAGGCAGCCAAGGCCATCTCAACTTTCTGCCGGAGCGGCACACGGACTTCGCCTTCTCGGTCTGGTGCGAGGAGCTGGGCTTTGTCGGCGCATTTTTTTTCCTGCTCTGCTTTTTCTGCCTACTGCTCTGGGGTATGAACACCGCCGTGGCCGCCCGCGACAAGTTCGGGGTTTTTCTCGCCTTCGGACTGGTTGTGCTCATTTTTTGGCAGGCTGTGATCAACCTCTTCATGATCATGGGCATGCTGCCGGTGGTCGGCATTCCGCTGCCCCTGTTCAGCTATGGCGGCTCCTCGCTGCTGACCACGCTGACCGCCATCGGCATTTTGATGAACATCCGCATGAGGCGGCATCAGAAACGGTAGTCCGCCTCAATCGACAAGAATCATCGAGACAACCGACCACTTTTTCAATGAATCTAATATGCTGACTGCCCGACTGTCCAGCCAGTTGCTTCCAGCTCTGGCCGTTCTGCTGCTGCTCGCCGCGAATCCTGCGCCGTCTCCAGCCCAGCAGTCTGCCTCCGGGCCGCCTGCGGTGTCCAATGACGTGGTGCTGGAAAAAACCGTCGCTCTGTTCTCCCAGCTGCCTGGTCTGACTCCGCAGGAACTCGAATACGGCAGAAATACGGTCCGCAGTCTGGATTACAATGCCCAGCGGGCGGTGCGGCGGCTCTGCGCTCTGCCCGGAGCCAGCTTCGCGCAGATCAGGCCGCTGCTGGCGGAAATGACAGAAAACAAGCTATCCTTTGAGCAGCTGCTGGCCTTTGAGGAGTGGGCCAGTCTGCGCGGCGCGTCCATGTCTCAAGCTGCCGCCGCACTGACCGGTCTGCGCGGCATGAACCGGGAGACCCTCAAAACCTTCCGCACGTTCATCAGGATGGCAGGCGGCATGGACGCAGGGCTGGCACTACGGTTGCTGCCGCAGCTTAAATCCATGGACGAGACAGTGAACTTCGCCGCGCGGAGTTTGTTCGCCGTCAAAGGCATAGAAGTGCGGCAGGGGCTGGAGAGCTTGACTGTCCTGCAAAAATTCAGCAAAAAGCAGGCTTGGGCCTACTCTTCCTTTGTCGGAGCGCAGGGTATGACTCCAAACGCGGCTCTTCAGGCACTGCCGCTCTTCCGGCAGATACAGGACACTGACGCTTGGAATATGCAGTTTTTTTTCAAGCGGACCAAGCCGGACATGAACACAGCTTGGTCTTGGCTGACCCGCTACTTCACCCAGCCTGTGTCTGAGCAGGAGGCGCAGCATTACAGCATGAGCGCGCAAAACCGCAGTGCCTTGGTCGACGCGCTTTACCATGCGGGCGAGGAGGTTGTCTGGCGGATCAACAACCTGCACGCTGTGACCAACGAGTATGGAGCTGAATATTCGCAGGGACAGCTGCAAAGCATGGGCGCAGGCCAGCTCCAGAGCCTTTTTGACAAGCTCTCTTCGCCCACCAGAGCGCGGTATGGCGGGCAGTTCGCCGCCGCCCGGCAGGCCGGGCAGGGCAAAATGATCAGCGTTCTCCGGCAAGCGACCACCGCTGACCGCAGCCAAGTGGCTGAAGATCTGACTTCAGCCAACATCTACGCCCTGCTGGCTCAAGGCAGCGAGCTGTATGACTCCTCGTTCCGGGACATTCTGGTGCCAATCCTGAAGAAGCGGGTCGCGGCGGCGCATCGGGACAATCTTTTGGTCTTTCTTCAGGCCACTGATCCCAGCAACCTGCTGGTCTCAAACTTCATCGTCAGTCTCGCCCAGAAAGGCAAACTGACCACTTTTTTCCCCACTGACGCAGGCGAGCAGCAGCGCATTCTGGAGCTGGTGGCCTCATCGGCCTTCAAGGACGAAGACTCCGTCCTGCTTTTCTCAGCCACGTTCCGCTACCTGCTCACTGTGCTGGAGCCGTCGGCCCGGCATTTTCTCATTCAAAAAATGGTGGCGGCAGACAGCGGGCAGGGCAGCTTCAGCAAGCTGATCACCGTTATTCTTCAATATTATATTCAAGAATATCAGGAACTGCTCAGTCCTGAATCAACAGTGCTGATTCAGCAGACCATCGCCCGCAACGGGGCTGTTGACCTGCGCCGCTATTTAGTCACGCCCTTTACGCAGTGGAAGGCGGACAACCAGCTTGGCTCACTTTCCATTTTCCATCCTGATGACGACGGGCGCAGTTCCTTTGTCTCCAACGCCCAGACACTGAGCCGCAACGGCTACCGGCTGGCGTTGTCCGAGCAGTACACCTTCGCTTCCAACGCAGCAGAGCGGCAGCGGTTTGAAGCCTTGATCGCACGGGCTGGCAACGGCGGCTTCGCTGCCCTTTTTGAGGCCATGCTCAGAGAGCCGTTTACTGCCGCTTTTGTAAAAAATATCAACGGGATCACCATTCGGCATTCTGTTCATGTCTACGGTGGCAAGGAGCGGCAGGAGCGGGTCATGCTGCGTTTTCTGCAGGGCGGTGACGAGATGCTCGCCCAGCGCGGCCACTCCTACTGGCGTTCCGAGCAGATCGTTGATCCCGTCAAGCAGCTGCTGGAGAGCCAGCAGATTTCGGAACGGGACATGGCCGCCCGGCAGCGTTTTCTTAGCCTCGGTTCCTGCGGCGGGGTAAAGGTCTACACCAAGCTGACCCGGCTGTTTGACAGCCATGTGGACATCCTTGCCACCATCGGCACAGGCATGGCAATGATCAATGACCCCTACAACTTGCATTTTTTTGAAATCATCGCCAAAAATCCATCTGGCATGAGCTGGGAGGAGCTCGCCCGCAAAACCGCCTTCATTTTCTCTGCCGGTCGGGGCCAAGATTACCTCCAGCCCGGTTGTCTGACTGCCATCTTGCATAAGATTTTGGATGAAGACATGAAGCGGCATGGGATCAAGCCCAAGCAAGATGCCGATGATTTGTGGTGATAAATTAAAAAGATGTCCATTCTCACGCTCCGCGCTCCGGCCAAGATCAATCTGTATCTGAAGATTCTCGGCAGGCGGCCTGACGACTACCATGAGTTGGACACGCTCATGCAGAAGGTCGCGCTTTATGACGAGCTGGAGCTGTCGCTGATGGATGAGCCAGGCATCCATCTGTCATGTCTATGTGCTGATCTGCCGGAAGATGAGGGCAACATCGTTTTCCGGGCCGCTTGGCTGTTTTTAGAGCAAACCGGCAGGGTAGGGCAGGGCGTACGGATCGTTCTGCGCAAGCGCATTCCGCTGGCCGCTGGCTTGGGCGGCGGCTCCAGCGACGCGGCGGTCGCGCTGCGCGGGTTGAATCAGCTCACCGGCGCAGGCCGCACGGCCGAAGAGCTGGCTGCAATGGGCCTGCTACTCGGCGCGGACGTGCCCTTTTTTGTTTATGATTATCCCGCGGCGTGGGCGGGCGGCATTGGCGAGCAGTTGGAGCCTGCCGCGCCGCTGCGCCGTTTCACCGTGCTCTTAGTCAATCCGGGCATCGCGGTTTCGACCAAATGGGCCTACGAAACTTTTTCGCAAACCGCCGGGAGAATTGCATTGACAGCGGCAGGGAAAAAGTTTAATCTTTCCAATTTTTCAAACGAATCCGGCCTTCCTCTGCGGCAGCGGGCTTTTTTGCCTGCTGATCTGCGGAACGATCTTGAGCTGGTCACAGCGGAAAAACACTGCGTGATCGGCGAACTGAAGGCATGGCTTTTAGCCGCAGGCGCGGCAGGGGCGATGATGTCCGGCTCAGGCTCGACAGTCTTTGGCCTCTTCGCCGCCGGAACAGAAGCGCAGGCGGAATCCTGTCTGCGGGAATTGCGACAAGAATACGGACAGGCTTATTTGGTCGATTCGCTGACCTGAAAGCTATGTTGTCTGTAGCAAATTTGCTGCGCAGGAATTGATGCAGAACTGGGGTGTCGTCAAGCGGTAAGACACAAGGTTTTGATCCTTGCATTCGGGGGTTCGAATCCTCCCGCCCCAGCCATTTTCTGCCAGAACCTATATGAGATTCTGACATGCCCAACGTAATGAAGGTCTTCACCGGCAACGCCAACCCGGAAATCGCGCGGGAAATCTGCAACTATCTCGACATTCCGCTTTCCAGCGCGGAGGTGAAGAAGTTCAGCGACGGCGAGATTTCGGTGGAGATCGGCGAGAACGTGCGCGGCACTGATGTTTTTGTCATTCAGCCGACCTGCACGCCGGTTAACGACAACCTGATGGAGCTGCTGATCATGGTTGACGCGCTGCGCCGGGCCTCGGCGCGGCGGATCACGGCGGTCATGCCTTATTACGGCTATGCCCGGCAGGACCGCAAGACCAAGCCGCGTGTGCCGATCACGGCCAAAGCGGTGGCGGAAATGCTGATGGCGGTGGGCACACGGCGCGCCCTGTGCATGGATCTCCATGCCGGACAGATTCAGGGATTCTTCAACATCCCGGTGGATCATCTTTATTCCGCGCCGGTGATGCTGGAGTACATCCGCAAGAACATTGACGACGACGTGGTCATGGTCTCGCCGGACGCAGGCGGCGTGGAGCGCACCCGCGCCTTTGCCAAACGCCTCAACGCGGATCTGGCCATCATTGACAAGCGGCGCGAGCGGGCTAACGAGTGCGAGGCGATGAATGTCATCGGCAACGTGGAGGGCAGAACCGCCATCCTGCTTGATGACATGGTGGACACCGCTGGCACCCTCTGCGGCGCGGCGGCCAAGCTGAAGGAGTGCGGGGCGAAAGAAGTCCACGCCTGCTGTTCGCACGCCGTGCTGTCCGGCCCGGCCATTGACCGGCTTAACGCCTCGGAAATCAAGTCGCTGGTGGTGACGAACTCCATCCCCATGCGCGACAAGACCGAACGCTGCGACCGCATCGTGGTACTGTCCGTGGGCGAGCTGCTGGGCGAGGCGATCAGCCGCATCCATTCCGAAGATTCGGTCAGCTACCTTTTTGTGTGATATTTCTGAATTCTGCTGAAAAACGTCGGCAGGAGCTGATTGCCCGCTCTGCCGCCTTTTTTCTTGATACTTTCTGGATGAAAGGGAGAACATTATGCTGCAAGTGAACATGTCAGCCGCCAAACGGACGGCTTCTGGCAAAGGTGAATGTCGGCGGCTGCGGATGGCCAAGAAGACTCCGGCTGTGGTGTACGGCAACGGCCAAGCAGCCCTGCCGATAGAGTTTGATGCGGCAGTTTTGCACAAGAATCTGCTTTTCATTCATCGCCGCAATGCTGTGGTTTCCCTGAAGATCGAGGGCGACGAGAAGGCCGAGCGGTATGTCATGGTGCAGGAAATCCAGAAAGCACCGACCATCGAGCAGGTGCTGCATGTGGATTTTTTGGAGATTGAGCTGGACAAGCCGGTGAATCGCTTTGTGCCGCTGCGCCTGACCGGCGTGGCCAAAGGCGTGGAGTTCGGCGGCGAGCTGTCCGTGCTGAAACAAAACATCGTGCTGCGCGGCTGCCCGCTCGACATTCCCGACGAGATTGTTGCCGACATCACCGCGCTGGAGAAGGGCGGGGCAGGTCTGACCTGCGCTGACCTCAGCCTGCCTGCCAAGGTGGAGCTGATGGATGCTCCGTCGCAGGTCTGTGCATTGGTGTTGTAAGCCAAGTTCTGTAGGGGCGGTTCGCGAACCGCCCCTACATCGTTATTGAACCGGAAGATTTTCTTCCGGTTTTTTATTTATGGACACATGACAGACGGATATTTGATCGTCGGCTTGGGCAATCCCGGCCCGGAATACGAGCTGACCCGGCACAATGCGGGCTTTCTCGCGCTTGATTACCTTGCCGATCAGCACGGCTGGCCGCTGACCAGCGAAAAATGGCAGGGCATCTGCGGCAGCGGGCGGCTGGGCAGCCAAAAGGTCTTTCTCGTCAAGCCGCAGACCTACATGAACCGCTCCGGCGACTGCGCGGCCCGCTTTGCCGAGTTCCACCGCATCGGGCCGGAAGGCATTCTTGTCCTGCACGATGATCTTGATCTGCCTGCCGGAAGAATCAAGGTCGCGGCCAAAGGTGGCGCAGGCGGCCACAACGGCATCCGCTCGCTCATGCAACATCTTGGCACCTCGGATTTCGCCCGCCTGAAAATCGGCATAGGCCGTCCGCCGCGCAACGAGCAGGGCCAAGGAATGCCGGTGGACCGCTACGTGCTCTCCGCCTTCAGCAGCGAGGAGCTGGAGCTGTTCAACAGCCGCCTGCCGCTGATCCAGGAGGCGGCGGAGCTGTTCGTCAGCCAAGGCGTGGAACGCTGCATGAGCCAGATCAATGGCCGGACTGCCGAGCAGCAGCGGCCCTGATGCACATCTTCAAATTCCTTGATTTGCCAGAAGTGAAAAAATATGTTACTGTTCTGACCCTGAGCAGTTGAATGTGTCTGCACAATGCGGTCAGCCGGAGGCATCATGAGCGAAGTCAAGGAAAACAAGAGTTTCGCAGCAGGCGACATGGCCGTTTATCCCTCCCACGGGGTTGGCCAGATTGAAACCATCAGCGTGCAGAAGGTCGGCGGCATAGACCAGACCTTCTACGTCCTCAAGCTGCTGGAAAGCGGCATGACCATCATGATCCCGACCAGCAGCAGCCGCACTGTCGGGCTGCGGCCGGTGATCACCCAGAACGAGGTCAAGCAGGTCGAGGACATTCTCCGCGACCGGGAAGGCAAGATCAGCACCCAAACGTGGAACCGCCGCTACCGCGACTACATGGACAAAATCAAGACCGGCTCCGCCTTTGAAGTGGCGGTAGTGCTGCGCGACCTGCTGGTGCTCAAGGGCGACAAGGAGCTGTCCTACGGCGAGCGGAAGATGATGGACACGGCCAAGGGGCTACTGATCCGCGAGCTGTCCGTGGCCCGGCAGATGGACGAGGATGTGGTCGAACAGCAGCTGGAGGAGATGTTCGCCTGAACGCCGAGTCCTTTCTGGTGCAGCCGCCAGAAGCGGGGCTGCGGCTGGATCATTATTTAGTCCGGCAGCTGCCGGAGCAGAGCCGTTCCTGTCTTGACCGGCTGATCCGCACGGGTTCTGTACTGGTCAACGGCGAGGCGGTCAAGCCAGGCTGCAAGCTGCGGGCTGGCGACAGCGTCGCTGTTGCAGTGTCCGCAGTCCCTGCCGTCACAAACCGTCTGCAGCCGCAGCAGGTTGATTTCCATATCATTCATGAAGACGAGCATCTGGCGGTGATCAGCAAGCCGCCGGGTTTGGTCGTTCATCCTGCAGCCGGTCACAGCGACGGCACCTTAGTCAATGGCCTGCTCCACCGCTACGGCGAGCTGGAACTGCTCGACGGCGAACGGCCTGGTCTTGTCCATCGTCTCGACAAAGACACCTCCGGCATCATGCTCGCCGCCCGCACTGAGGCCATGCACCGGCTGCTCTCCGCCGCCTTCAAGGAACGGCAAATCCGCAAAACCTACCACGCCCTGCTTTTGCGCAGCCCGGCAGCAATGACAGGCCGGATTGACGCGCCCATCGGCAGGCATCCAGTCAACCGGCAGAAAATGGCGGTGCGGCAGCACGATGGCCGTCATGCGGTGACGAACTGGCGGATATTGGAACGCTTCCGCAACGGTTGCTGCTTCGCGGAAATAGGGATAGAAACCGGACGCACGCACCAAATCCGGGTGCATATGTCCTCCATCGGCGCACCGGTGCTGGGTGATGTTCTGTACGGCGGCAAAAGCCAGACTGTGCATGCTGACCGCCAGCTCCTCCACGCTTCTCAGCTCCGTTTTGTCCATCCGGCAAGTGGTCAGGCTTGCCATTTCACCGCCCCGCTTTGGCCGGACATCGAAGCCGCACTTGCCCTCCTGCGCGAGCAGTTCCGCCTTGCCTGAGCTGATTGGCATCACTGGCGGCATTGGTTCCGGCAAGAGCCGCGCCTGCCGTTATCTCAGTGAGTTAAGCGGCTGGCCGCTGCTTAATCTTGATCAAATCTGTCGGGCGTTGCTTCTGCCGGAGATGCCGGGCTGGCTGGCTTTGCGGCAGACACTTGGGCGCGGTTTCTTCACCGCTGCTGGCGAGCTGAACCGGCCTAAGCTGCGCGAGGCCATCTTTGCTGATGCCGCCTTGCGCCAGCAGGTGGACGGGCTGCTGCATCCCTTGGCCAAGCAGGAAATGGCAGCGCAGGCGGCCCGGCTCAATGCGCCGCTGGTGCTGGCGGAAATCCCCTTGCTCTTCGAGGCGGGTTGGCAGGACAGCGTCAGCCAGATCGTGGTTGTTTATGCCGACGAGGCCGTGCGTCTGCGGCGGATCATGGAGCGCGATCAGGTCAGCGAAGAACAGGCCCGGCGGGCCATTGCCGCGCAGATGCCGCTGGAGGACAAAGCCCGGCTGGCTGATCATCTCGTTGACAATTCAGCGGCTTGGGAGAGCACCTGCGCACAGCTAAAGCACGTGGCAGAGAAGGTTTATCCCCCGCCCTGCGGTGCTATTCTGTTTGAGTACGCAGATGGCGCAGTAACATTAGGAGGGTAGCTCGCTTGAGCTACCCTTTTTTCTGATAGCCTACTACCAGCTCATACACAGCCTGTAGGTTGCCGTAAACCTGAGAATCCAACCTTAGATCAATAGAATCCTGTCACTGTAGCTGACCGCGCAGTGGAAGAATATGGCGCAACAGACAGTGTTACCTTAGCATATACTTCATCTGTTCGTGGCAGTTTAACAGGCGGCAGACCTATGACGGGTGGTTTGACGAGGATGTTACCGCTGTCCTCATCAAGTTTCTCTTTGCTGATCGTCCGCAGTTCTGTGAACGATTGCGAACCTGCTGCGGCGACCGTGATAGACTTATACAGCGACTTAAAGAAGCTGCCAAACATGAAGGTGTACAGCTCATCGTCACCAGCGGGATCAGTGTTGGGCAAGTTGTCTCCATCCAAATCTTCACCGAATAGCTTGATCGCCAAACGATAGTTTTTCCCAATATCGCTCTCCTCGAAGGTCAATGTTCCAGAGACAGCAACAGTTTTTGTCTCTGTGGTTGAACCGTCTGTGATGGATAGGGAAACGTTAGATACAGCAGCCATGATGAACCTCCAGGTTCTTTTGGATGCTCAGTAAATAGCTTCTCTGTCGTTGCATCCATTAAGCAACAGAGGCTGATAGCGCGAGCAATTCATGACCGGAATCATTGATTGCTCACTTATCAGCCATATTAAATGATATTCTCATCCGTTTTAAGGCCCTGACGCGTCATAAAACGGAACTTTCATGTCAGTGACTGCTGGAATTATTAAGCAGTCTTCACATCCAACACCTCCACCAACCTACCACTGTAGCCGCTGCGGATCATGCTCCAGAGGCCGGCGTAGTCATTGATCGTGATGTTCAGGCTGCTCACCGGCGAATTGCTGAAGCCGTTCAGGACATACGCCCCGTTCTGAGTTACGCTCACCGTCGTGCCTGCCGCGCCGTCCTCCCGCATGTCGAGCAGCGAGAACAGCAGCCGGTTTCCCGGCAAATCCTGCACCACCTGAATGCGCAGGCGGGTATCCGCGCTCACTGCGCCGCCCGTGACTTTGACATGCGGCGCAGCAGCTTTGTCCGTGAGAATACCCACTTCCGGGGGATTGGGCTGACCGAAACTGCTTAGAGTCAGCGGCGTGCGCAGCTTGCGGCGATAGGTGCCGGTGCGCAGGGTGCCGTGCTCGGTGTAGCGCACGGAAAGGGAGAGGTTGTATTCGTTGTTCCACGGCTCCTCCTGGGCCGGGATGGTCGGAATCAGGGAGATGCCGCTGCTGGTGATTGTCCCGAACTGCGTCTGCACGGCCCTGCCGCTGCGGGTGCCGCTGATCACGCATTCGCCGGTGCCGAGCTGCGGGTCAAAGTCCAGATTCTCGCCAGTCAGCTGGAGGATGTCGGTGCTGGCAAGGACATCGTTGAGGCGCAGCGTGGCGTTCTCGGCCTGCGTGATCAAGGGCAGCTTCTCAGTCATGTCCACCCGTTCCAGCCTGCCTTGTTGGTGAATCTTTTTGACAAAATTCGCGGTCGGATGCACCTGCACATGCAGGCAGTCTGCAATGGGCGGCAGCGGATCGTCCGGCGCATCCAAGCGGCCTGTGAAGGAGAGGCTGAAGCTGAAGCTGTCGTCCAAGGTGATGTGATCCCCGTTGATCAGCCCCTGCTGAAGCGTCTGCATCAACGCGCTGATGGCGGACTTGGCCAAATCCGGGGTCAGGGCCGGGTTGATGGCCGTCATGCCTGCGGCGACCTCGTCCGTGCCAAGGTGATTGTTGGGGATGAAGCGGAGTTTGTACGATTGCGGGACGGTCAGCGCGTTGGCCTCAATTTTGCAGCGAATGACAACAGACATGGCGGTTCTCCGTTGCAGAGGGGAAGGGGATGAAGAAGATCATCAGCCACATTAAAGAACATGGGGACATGCTGTCAAGCATTTTTCCAATTAGATGGGTTCGCATCGCCCCTGCAAAAGAACGAGTATCCCTCGGACAAAAGCACGCCCGATGAATGGCCGTGGGGATACTCGATGATTGGTCAGAGGGATACTCGATGAATGGCGGCGGGGATAGGCGATGATTTGGAACGGGGATGGGCGGGGAGCGGATAGGCGGGCGGGCAAGCAAGAAAACGTTTGCCTGCCCTACGGTGCTGTTCTGCGGTCGGAAAGAAAAGGGCGGCAGTCTGCGCCGCCGGGCGCGTTCAGAAATTGGGAATGCTCATCCCGCGTGGGAAAGAAGCCGACCTCATTGGCGGGCAAGCAAAAAGACGCTTGCCCACCCTACGACTACGACTGAACAGGCCGTATCTGGCTTGGACTGATATATCGGAGGATGAAATTGGTATGTTCTTGTTTCCTGACAAGGTTGTAGAAATCACAACTGCGGCAGTTGCCAGATTTTTTCACATAGTGCTCTTCCTGCACATCTGTAGCAAGAGAAGCAGTCATAAACCAGCAGCAGCGTCCGCCGTTTTTGCCGTCATGTATGCCGTCCGCCTGATGCACAATAACAGCGGGACAAATTCCGAACAAGGCTGCATTTCTACCTCCCGGTTCCCTGCCGCATTCGTTGAACTCCCAGCAATTCAGTTTGTTCTTTTGTTTCTTCATGCTTTCTCCCTGATATTTTTCCGCGTTGCATTCGCGTAACGCAGACATCTGTCAGGCCGACATTAGAAACCATGAATGTTCAGAAATTATCAGGCGGGGACAAGGAACAGGTTAACAGCGGGAGAGAGCGAAGCACTCCCCAACCTATTCAGGCGGGAATACTCTTCATAGCCGCAGCAAGAGGCTTCAGCCGGAAGATGGCCCGCGCTTCAGGGCGGTGCATGGCCTGCCACAAGTCCCAGTCCTGCTGCAAGCCCAGCCAGAAGTCCGCCGACATGCCCACAACCTGCGACAGCCGCAGGGCAGTGTCCGGCGTGACCGGCGACCGCCCCTTGATGATGCTGCTCAGGCGGGAATAAGGGATGTCCAGATGTCGGGACAGCTCGGCTCTGCTGATCTCAAGCGGCTTGAGGAACTCCTCCTCCAGCATCTCGCCCGGATGGGTCGGCGGACGATGCGCGGGCAACCGCCGTCCGCTTCGTTCAGTGATAGTCTGTGATTTCGACTGCGCAGGCATGGCCATCCTCCCATTGAAAGCAGATGCGGTATTGCTGGTTGATCCGAATGCTGTATTGCCCCTCACGGTCGCCTTGCAGGAGTTCCAGGCGGTTGCCCGGCGGCACTCTGAGTTCAGCGACTTCCCGCACCCGGTTGAGCTGATCGAGCTTGCGGCGGGCAACAGGCCAGATTGCCTTGGGGCAGCACTTCAACGCCGCCCGTGATGCCGCGCCGTCAAAGATGTCCTCAGTGCCCGCGCTCTTGAAAGACTGGATCATGCGTCATTATAGAATGTGGCAGGGCAGATGCGCAACTATAGCAGAAGCCGCTCAAAGGCCCGCACCGCCTCTGAACCTGACACCACCGGCTTCTCCTGTTCATCAGCAGCGTGGATTGGTGAGAGCGAAGCTGTCTCCAACAACTGCATCAGCCAGCATACGCGCCGGAACTACCTCTGTCAACAGCAAGTAGTGTGGGTAAATGGCTTTATCGTTTACCCACGCAGAAGCCGACCTCATTGGTGGGCAAGCAAAAAGACGCTTGCCCACCCTACGGCTAAGGGCAAAGCAGAGGCACCCGCTCCTCCCGGCCATGTTCCGCTTGCCTTGCCATCAGAAATTGCATACATTGGTGTGCGGCGCACTGTCCTCGTCAAAAAGAACCACTGAACAACACAGGAGAAGCGAAATGGTCTTTCCCGAATACCGTCCCCGCCGGATGCGGCGGAATGAGAACTTCCGCGCCATGATCCGTGAAACCCGCTTGGCTGCGGAGCAGCTTGTTTATCCGCTCTTTGTTATGCCGGGTAAGGGCAAAAAGGAGGAGGTGCCGTCGATGCCGGGCGTGTTCCGCCTGTCCGTGGATCAGCTCAAGCAGGAGGCCAAAGACTGCCTTGAAGTCGGTGTCCGCTCAGTGATTCTCTTCGGCCTGCCGGAGAAGAAGGACGCGGTCGGCTCCGGTGCTCATGCCAAGAACGGCATAGTCCAGCAGGCAATCAAGGAGCTGAAGAACACTGCGCCGGATCTCACCGTCATCACCGATGTTTGTCTCTGCGAATACACCGATCACGGGCACTGCGGCTGCCTTGCGGGCAAAGAGGTGGACAACGACGCGACGCTGGAGCTGCTGGCCAAAACCGCGCTCTCGCACGCTCAGGCCGGGGCGGACATGGTCGCGCCGTCAGACATGATGGATGGCCGGGTGAGTGAAATCCGCAGCACGCTGGACGAGAACGATTTTCACAATGTGCCGATCATGTCGTATGCGGTCAAATACGCCTCGGCCTTCTACGGCCCCTTCCGCGATGCTGCTGATTGTGCGCCGCAGTTTGGCGACCGCCGCAGCTATCAGATGGATCCGGCCAACAGCCGCGAGGCTCTGCGCGAGGCCACTTTGGATGTGGACGAGGGCGCGGACATCCTGATGGTCAAACCGGCGGTCGCGTATTTGGACATCATCAGCCGCCTGCGCGATGAGTTCGACCTGCCCATCGCCGCCTATCACGTCAGTGGGGAATACGCGATGATCAAGGCCGCAGCGGCCAAAGGCTGGATTGACGAACAGCGGGTGATGGCCGAGACGCTGCTTTCGATCAGAAGGGCAGGCGCGGACATCATCCTCACCTATTTTGCCAAAGACATGGCAAGACTGCTGCGGGGACAGTCATGATCCGCTCGCTGCATTTTGACGGCTTCCGCAGTTTTCCCAGCCGCCGCCAATATGCCCGCAGCCAGAGCCAGCCTTTTCAAGTGCTGGAGCTTGCTCCGCTGACTCTGCTGGTCGGGCGGAACAACTCCGGCAAAACCAGCGTCGCTGAATTGCTGTATCGGGTGCTGGCCGGGCTGGCGGGAGCAGGCAAGGAAGCGTTGCCGCTAAGTGTGAGCGGCCTGCCAGCTGCGGCCAGCTTTCAGGATTTGCTTCCTGCACGGGATGCCAACGCATTTCTTGAGCTGAATATTAAATTTCAGGTAAAAGACTGTCAGCATCGGCTGGAAGAAATTCTTTACCTGCCGAGCCTGATGCAGGACGATCTCAGGCCGTGGGCCAGAAGCATTCAATGGGATGGTCAAGACAGCCTTGTTCCTGAAGGGCCGCTTGAACAAGGTCTTCTGCCGCCTGAAATTCCAGATAGAGCGGCGGTTCAGGAGGCATTCTCCAAGCTGCTCCGCTCCAGCGTCTGGCTGGGGCCGCTGCGGGAGCCTGTCCCAGAAATCCCGCAACGCAAGGCGCGGCAGCAAAATCAGATTGGCCCGGCAGGACAAAATGCGATTGAACTGCTGTCTGAAGATGACGAACTGTTTAAGACGGTATCCGATTGGCTGCGTGAACATGCCGGGTTTTCATTGCGCTGGGAGAAAAATTTGGATTTATGGCGGATGAACACCGTCCGAGGCACAGCGCGAAATATTTCCATCACGCAGGCCGGAGCGGGAATTCATCAGCTTCTCCCAATATTGACCTTGGCGAAATGGCGGCAGCTTCGCTGCGGTGATGTTCAATTCATTGATGTTGTGCAGCAGCCGGAACTGCATCTGCATGATGCCCTTCAGTCTGCGCTCGGCGATATGTTTATTGATGCAGCTCTTGCCGCCGGGCAAGGCGTGACGGTCGTTGAGACGCACGCTGAGGGCTTGCTGCTGCGGGTGCGCAGGCGCATTGCGGAAGGGAAGATCAAACCGGGGCAGGTCGGCCTTTACTATGTGGACGACAACCATTCCGGCAGCAGCCTCCGGCGCATTGATCTACGGGAAGACGGTGAAGTTGACTGGTGGCCTGAAGGAGTTTTTCTCGAATCATTTGAGGAGGTCAAAGCATTGCGCCAAGCGCAGAGGCGGCGGAGCTGACATGCGTTTTTCGATAGAACTGCCCAGCAATGACAGCATCACGCCGGTTTGGAATGATCCTGATGCGCTGGAGACATTGGACCGTCTGGTTTGCCGGGCTGATGATGCGGCGCATGAGATTTTGCTGCGCGATGCTGACCTTGTTGCTGACAGCCGCTGGATTGTTGAGGCGCGACAGGCAACGCAGACCAAGCTGAAGTCCTTGCTTGAATTGGCCAGAATCTCGGCTTGGACCGCTGCGGAAGCAAAAACAAAAAAGTGGCAGATTTCAACCGCAGGTGAAGCAAAGCGGGCCTTGCGCATTGCCAACACACCGCTTAAAGTGTTGGTTGAAAATTCGTTGCGTGATGGTGCCTTATTGGAAGTGGCAGTGCGTCTTTTGGGCAAAGAAACGCTGCGGCAGCTTTGGCTTGAGCCTCCTGTGCCAGCGGCGATTGAAGTTGCTCATGCCGGAGGAACTGGTGATATGCCTCCTTTCATTACAAGGGAATGTGCCAAAGCTCAGGAAAGGGATTTGCCTGTGCGGATGATTGTTGTTGCAGATTCAGACCGTTCGGCTCCTAATCAGCCGCTTTCCGGCAAGCCGAAAGAGATTCAGGACAAGGCGGCGGAATGTGGAGTTTCCTGCTTCATTCTTAGCAAGCGTGAAGGCGAGAATTATCTTCCTGATTTTCATTGGCAGGCCGAAATAAAGCGCGATCAGAGGAATCCTTCATGGAAAGACAATATCAGCAATATTATTGTGATGCCATCCGAAGAAAGAGATTACCGTGATATGGAGGAGATGAAACTGAAGCAAATTCCGAAGCAATACGTTGCAAACCGTCCCTATCACCTTGAAGAATTTCTGAAACGAGTCAAACAGGCGCAGAGCAGCGAGCTTGACGCTATGGGTGCTGATCTGCGCAGACGTGATCACACTGAAGATTTGACTACCATCCTTGAACTGATCGAGCAGGAGCGTTGACGATATATGAATACACAGCAAAAAGAAGACGGACCGGAAATCAGCCCCAGCGTCGTGTTTCTCTACGACCTCCTGAAATGGGTGCGGCAGGGGCGCATCCGGGTGCCCGCTTTTCAACGCTCTTTTGTCTGGACCAGACAGAACATGCTTGATTTGTTTGATTCAGTGCGCTGGAGCTATCCCATAGGAACGCTGCTCTTCTGGCGATCGTCGGTGGCGACTGCCAGTCCCCATGTCCATTTCGGCCCTTTTGACCTGTCTCAGATCAAGTCAAATGACACATTGCTGCTCTTGGACGGCCAGCAGCGACTCACCACGCTCGCCGGTGTGCTGCTGCAAAAGTCTTCCGATATGACTTTTTCTGACCATGACGAAGACCCTGGGCGCTGGAACATCTATTTTGATGCCAGCACGGATAAGGGTGGTAGCTTCATGCACATGCCAAATGGAGAGCAGCCGAAGGTCTGGCAAGTTCCTTTGTATCAATTAAGAGACACCGGAAGTCTCTTTCAAGCAGTTGGAAATATATTCTCAGTCGATGAAAAGAAGTTTGAAGAAGCTGGGCGTACTAAAGAATTTGTAGCTGAACAACTTCAATCAATTGCGCGGGCTTTGCAATCCTACAAAATTCCAATCGTAGAATTTGTTACCGATGATCTGAATTTAGCGGTGGAAAGCTTCACCCGGTTAAACCGGAAAGGAGTGTCCATTGGTGCGGATGAGATGTTTTCAGCCCTCACGTATCAAGCTGGAAACGCGGGCAAGCGGTTTCATATTGCACGGGAAATTGACCGGACATTAAAAGAAATCAAAGAGATCGGCTTTGGCGAAGTGGAGCGGGTTCTGGTACTGCGGGCTTTTTTGGTTGCAGTCGGGCTTCATCCATATCGAGCTGACTGGCCGAAGCTCAGTGAAACCGCACAAACGGATGTCGCCAATCAACTCCCGGAAGCGATGGAGCGGGCGCGGTCAGGACTGATCCGGGCAATAGAATTTCTGCGGGAGGAAAGCGTTTATAACGCCAGAATGCTACCCTACGGCCTGCACCTTGTGGGCTTGAGCGCATGGCTGGGTGAGGATGAAAAACCATCCTCAGAAGCAAAACGTCTTCTCCGCCGTTGGTTTTGGCTGACCGGCTTTGCAAGCTGGTTCGGACAGGGAAATCCAGCTAGATATGCCGCCGGGCTGGCGGAGCTGCGTGACACGGCCCGAAAAGTATGCAAAGAAGGGATGCCGGTGCCTGATGAGCTGGAACATCTTCCTTGGACAACTCCGACAGCACCTTTTCCTGAACGTTATGATTTGCGAAGTGCTCGTGTGCGTACCTTGCTCTGTCTTTTGGCCAAGGACGGCGTGAGCAATCTCGACGATTCTCATAAAAATGCGCAGGAGATCGCAGAAGATTTTGTCCGCAACGGGCCGGAAGCAATGCGTATTATCTGGAGCGTGACAAAGGCCGTTGCGCCGCTTTCCTCCAGCCCTGCCAACCGCATGTTCGATGTGTTCGGGGAGGAACGCGGGCAAGCCCGCAGTTTATTGAGAAATCATAATGTCAGCAGCGGTTTTCTTGAGTCGCATTTGTTGCCATCACCCATCAATGACGCTCTTCAGGAAAAAGAGTCCATGCAGAAAGCCCTTAAAGATCGTCTTGATCAAATGATTGAACGGGAACTGTCATTTATGAATGAACTTAAACTTACGCCCCCTTCAGCTCGGACTGGTTCAATAACGATTGATCAGGAAGATGATGCTCCGCTTCCTGATGAGGAGGATTGAGTCACATAATTTGCCAATACACCTTATCCTTTCTACGTCCTTTTGCCTGACGCGGACTGTGCGCCGCAGCTATCAAATGGACCCGGCCAACAGCCGCGAGGCTCTGCGCGAGGCCACCTTGGATGTGGACGAGGGCGCGGATATCATCCTGACTTACTTCGCCAAAGATATGGCGAGGCTGCTGCGGGGTTAATGATTGTGATCCGCCCGCGTTGATCTCAGGTGCAACGCCCTGAATCCGGCAGAGGATTTCAGGGCGTTCGCTTTGCCGCTGTTATGCCTTCTCAATCAGCACGGCCCATTGCGCCCCGCGTTGCTCCTGGCTGAGAATGCGGTGGCCTTCTGAGCGCACTGAGCCGGGCACGTTCTCAATCGGCTCGCCGTCGTCAAGAATGATCTCCAAGGTTTCGCCGGAATTCATGCAGGAAAGCATGACTTTAGCGCGGGCGAAGTTGAGCGGGCATTTCACTCCACTCAGGTCTTTAAAGCAGTCAGGCCGACGCTGCGTCTCGGCTGGAGAAGAGGCTGTTGGCGGCTGCGCTGGTTCGGCAGGCGCGACGGTTGCACTCGGAAAACGCATGGTGCTGTCCATGCTCTGATACAACGCAAGCATGGCCTGGGCGAGAGCGGCAGCTTTGTCCGCGTGCTGGCGCAGCTCGCGGCCCTCCCTGAGCAGATCGACCGGCAAGCGGTGTTCTGCGCTGACAAGGCCGCTGTCTATGAAATGCTTGGTAAAAAGCTGCGCCACCTCTTCTTCGCTCCGCGCCTCCTCGCCCTGCGTCACCAAGAGCATCCGCGCCGAGCGGAAGACCAGCTCGCGCAGCACGGCCTCGGCGGTGCTGTTGCTCTCCAGCGTGCGCAGCAACTTCTTGATTTCCTTCTCATCCACCTCAATCATGTCGTACATGCCCGCCGAGCACTCAGCCCGGCCTAAGTCCTTGACTGAGAAAAGCTGCTCCGCGCCGTGGTCAAAGTAGTAGTTCTTGTCCTCCTCAAAGGGCGGAATCTGGTTGTATTTCTCCGCGCAGAGAGTAGCGATAGCCTCCTTGCCGCCGTCGCGCCACCAGCTGTTGAAGCTGTCCACTGGATGCGCGGCGCAGAGACGCAGCGCGTCAACCACAAAGCGCGGCAGGTCATAGGAATGCACCCAGCCGACCGCCTCGCCCAGCCTGAGCTGGCCTTGGCTGAGGCCGCCGTTGCCAAGGACGTTGTAGGTCGGCACCGCGCGGCCTTGCACGTGGCGCACCTTGCCGTGAAAGGCGAGGTCGCCCAGCCAGTGGTTGGCGCAGGAATTGGGGCAGCCGCTGATACGGATCTGCACGTTGTCAGGTAGGCGGAAGTCCACCTTGTCCAAGGCCTTAAAGATGGCCTGCGCTGCCGGGCGTGGCCGGTTAATGCCGACTTGGCAGGTCTGTGCACCCGTGCAGGGGACAAGGCTGGCGTAAATCACCGGCTTGCCGCTCAGGGTCGTGCAGGCGGCAAGCACGCTATGTAGATTCGGCAGGAACTGTTCCGGGATGTTGCGCAGGTAGAGATTCTGATCAGTGCCGCAGCGCAGGGTGTTCTCGCCAAAAGAGCCGAGGAAATCGGCCAAGCGCAGGCAGTCGTCCGGCGAGAGATCGCCCAGCAGCAAGGGCAGGCGGACAGCGCAGAGGCCCGCCTGCTTCTGGGCGGTCACATGCCGTTCGCGCCAGAGGTCGTAGCCTTGGCCAGCTGTAGTAGGGGCGAAAGATTTTTCGCCCCTACTGTCCTCATTGTCTATCGGTATAATCTGCAAGCCCGGCGCACCTTGGGCCAGCACCTTGGCGAACTCCTCCTCGTAGAGTTTGCGGAAAGCGGCCTCGCCCATGTCCTCATGGATGAGGAACTTGATTCGGCTGCGGTGTTTGTTCTTGCGGTTGCCGTGGACGTGAAAGAGGTTCTTGATCGCCCTGACCGCGTGATAGACCTGCGGCTCCGGCAGAAATTCTTGCAGAAGCACGGCGACCTTTGGCCGCGCACCCAAGCCGCCGCCCGCATAAAGCTGATAGCCGCGCTCGCCCGCCGCGTTCAGGCAGGCGATGAAGCCGATGTCCTGCACGAAAATGAAGGCCGCGTCGTCCGGGCGCGAAGTGAAGCCAGCCTTGATCTTGCGCGGCATGTCCCAGCTGTCCGGCTCGGCGCACATGCGGCTGGTCAGGGCCACGGCAGCGGGCTGCACGTCAAAGACCTCCGCAGGACTGATGCCGGAGTCCGGGTTGGCGACAATGTTGCGGATGGTGTTGCCGCCGCCGCCAAGGCTGGACAGCCCGGCCTCGCGCAGCAGCCGCAGGACAAGGACAAGGTGCTCCTCCGGCACGCCGTGGAGCTGGATTTCCGCCCGCGTGGTGACATGCACCCGGCTGTCGCCGTATTTGCGGGCCAGCTCGCCTGCGGCGGCCAGCTGCTGCGGCGTGATTATGCCGCCTGCGCAGCGGATGCGGAACATGTAGGTCGTGTAGTTGCGCTCCAAATAAACGCCCATCTTCACGCGCTTGGCAGTGAAGGCGGTCTCGTGCAGCCGCCCGGCGCGGAACTCAGCCAAGTCCTGCTCAAAGCGGCGGATGTCGGCCTCCAGCGAGGCGGGTATCTCGTAGTGCAGCATCAGGTCTCCTCCTTTGTGGTCAATACGGGCGCGGCAGACCGCGCAGTTTCGGCCATTATAGCAGAGCGCAGGGGGATTCCCTCCATGCAAACTGCGGCCCTGCGCAGTTGCCGCTTGAAGTTTGTTTGCTTTTCGGATACTTCTTCTGGGGTGCGGCGGGCGGAGCAGGCCGTCCCGGCGCAACGCAGGCAGGACTTCCCTTTATCTATTCATGCGAGGTATCGCCATGCAGCAGCACCGAAGCAAATCGGTCATCCGCGAGTACATTGAGGCGATAGTCATTGCCATTGTTCTCGCCCTTTTCATCCGCACCTTCATCGTCCAAGCCTTCAAGATTCCCTCTGGCTCGATGCTGGAGACGCTGCAAATCGGCGACCACCTGTTGGTGAGCAAGTTCATTTACGGCATTAAAATGCCCTTCACCGGCAAGGTGTTGATCCCGATCAAGGAGCCACAGCGCGGCGACATCGTCGTGTTCAAATACCCTGAAGATCCCAAGCTGGACTACATCAAGCGGGTGATTGCGGTGGGCGGAGAGACTGTGGAGATTAAAGACAAGAAGGTCTTCATCAACGGCAAGCCACTGACTGATGATCACGGGCAGATCAAGGATGAACGCGTGATCTCCGCTTCAGAAAGCCCGCGCGACAACTTCGGCCCAGTGACTGTGCCGGAAGGCAAACTCTTTGTCATGGGCGATAACCGTGACAACTCCTATGACAGCAGATTCTGGGGCTTTGTTGACCTGAACGCGGTGCGCGGCAAGGCCTTCATTCTTTACTGGTCATGGGACGTGCAGCACAACCTTTTCTCCGTTGACCGCTTGGCCTCAGTCCGCTGGGGAAGAATCGGCAATCTGGTGAAATAAGCAGGAGCCGGGGAGATTGTGAAGGCACCTGTCCCCCCGCTCGAACTCTCCCTTGCCGAGGCTCGCGCCGCCATTGCCGCGCAGCTTGCCCCGCTGGCGGGGGAGCGCGTCCCGCTGCGTCTGGCACTGGGACGGGTCTGCGCCGCTGATCTCTTCGCTAGCCGCCCCAGCCCTTCCTGCGATCAGTCGGCCAGAGACGGCTTTGCCGTGGCCGCCGAGCCGCTCTTCACTGATCAAGCCTGCGCCGTCTTTCACATAGCCGGAGAAATAGCCGCTGGCTGCGCGGCAGCGAACACGCTCGCGCCGGGGCAGACGTTCCGCATTATGACTGGCGCGGTGGCACCGTCCGGGACAGCGCGGGTTTTGCCTTTTGAGATCTGTCAGGAAAATGGCGGCCAAGTGCGTGTGCCGCTGGCGGAGCTGGCGCATGGGCAGCAGCACATCCGCCGCCAAGGCTGCAAAGTGCGGCGCGGCGAGCTACTTGCTGCGGCTGGAACCCGACTGATGCCGAATCATCTTCGTCTGCTGGCCGAGGACGGCTGCGAAGAGGTCGCGGTGCGCCGACAGCCGAGGGCCGTGATGGTCTGCACCGGCAGCGAGCTGATGCAGGCCGGGGAGGTGTTGCCGCTTGGCGGAAAAATCTCTGGCAACGGCGTGCTGCTGACAGCCTTGCTGGAGGAGCAGGGCTGCGTCTGCCTCCGCTGCTGCATTGCCAAGGACGACGCAGACAGCCTTGCCGCGCTGCTGGCCGAGATCGTGGAGCGTGATCAGCCGGATCTGCTCATCACCACCGGCGGCATGGGGCCGGGCAAGTTTGATCTCACCGAGCAGGTCTTTGCCCGGCTTGGCGGCGAGCCGGTTTATAACCGCCTGCGGCTGCGGCCCGGTCGGGCGACGCTCTTCGGCCTGCTGGGCGGCAGGCTGCCGTTCTTCGGCCTGCCCGGCCCGCCGCCTGCGGTGCGCCTGCTCTTTCATGAGCTGATCGTTCCAGCTCTTGCCCGGCTGCAAGGGGAGGAGATTTTCGGCGGCTTTGTCAGGGCACGGCTGGACGGCCCTGCGCCTGCCTTGCAGCCAGATTGCACGGTGCTGAAAGGCGCGGTCGCTTGGGTGGACGGGGAAGGGCGGCTGCGGGCGCGTCCGGCGCAAGGGCTGGAGCCGCCCAACGCCATTCTGCACCTGCGCGGCGACGAGGCGGAGTTAGTCAGTCTCCGGCTGATCGGGCCGCTGGCAGCGGCTGGCAGCGCGGGCAGAAGAAGGTAGCCCGCCCGCCGATGACCTCTTTGCGGATCAGCTCTTGGCAGGCGGCGCAGGGCTGACCATGGCGGCCATAAACCGCGAGCTGAAGCTGGAACCAGCCCGGCTGGCCGTTGGAGCTGAGGAAATCGCTGACCGTGGAACCGCCTGCGGCAATGGCCCGGCGCAGGATGTCAATCGCACAGGCGGCGATGCGCCGCCACTGGGCAAGGCCGAGGCTGCCTGCTGGGGCCTGCGGATGGATTTCGGCGGCGAAGAGGGTTTCGTTGGCGTAGATGTTGCCAATCCCGGCGATTAGCTTGGCATCCATGAGGAAGAGCTTCACCGGCTGCCTGCGCCCTTCCGCCAGCCGGGCCAGCGTTTCGGCGGTGAAATCGGGGCCGAACGGCTCAATCCCTTGGCTGCGACTGAACGCCTCTTCCAGCCGCGCCGCCTCTGCGCCCGGCCAGACCGCCACGCTACCGAAACGGCGGGCATCGTTGAAGCGCAGCTCCGTGCCATTGTCCAGACTCAAGCAGAGGTGGTCGTGCGTTCTCGGTGCCGCTGTTTGCGAATAAATACCCAGTTTGCCGGTCATGCCGAGATGCACGACCAGCACGCTGCTGTCAGCCATGCGAATGAGCAGGTATTTCGCTCGCCGGTCAAGGCTGGCGACTGCGCCGCCGCAAATTGCCTCTTTCAACAGCTTGACCGGCATGGGCTGGCGCAGCCGCTTCCCTGACCAATACACAGCAGTGACCGTCCGGCCCGGCAGATGCGGCAGCAGGCCCCGGCGGGTCACTTCAACTTCCGGCAGTTCAGGCATGATAGACCGCGCTCATAAGTAAACAATTTCCCCGGAATATTCCGTCACTTTGCCGCCGTCCTCCAGCTCCATGACCAAGCCGCCGCAGGGATCAAGGCCGACAGCCTTCGCCCGGAACAGCGGCTCCTTTTGCACATCAAAACCGTACTCCACCCGGCGGCCTGCGGTGTCGCTCAACTGCCGCCACGCGGAGAGCAGCAGGGACTCCCGCCCATCCTCACAGCTTTGGCCTTCGCGCAGGGCCAGCTCCTCGTCGTAATGCAGCAGGCCGATAGCCCAGCTTAGTTCTGCTAGCAGCTGGCCTGCCAGCTCGGCCCGGTCAACGTCACCGCCCAGCAGCGCAGCCAGACTGACTGCGCTGGCTTGCAGATCGGCGGGAAAATCCTGATTGTTGGCATTCAGGCCAATGCCGATGCAATGCCAGCGGTCTTTGTTGGGCCGATAAACAGTGGAGCAGAGAACGCCTGCTATTTTTCGCCCGCCGACTAGCACATCATTGACCCATTTCAGGCGGGCATCAAGGCCGTAAAGCCTGACTGTGCGGCAGCAGGCAAGCCCGGCGGCAAAGGGCAGCAGGCGGCTGAACTCCGGCACAAGGACATCCGGCCAGGCAGCGGTGAGCCAGATGCCGCCGGGCGGCGCGTGCCAGTGGCGCTCAAAGCGGCCCAGCGACTGACTGAGGCTGTCAGCGAGCACGACTGTGCCTGCGGGCAGCGAGCCGCCGTCAGCCTCTGCCTCGCTCATGAGCTGCTGGAGACGGCTCATGCAGCGGTCAAGCTGGGCGTGATGCTCCAGCAGCAAGCCCAACGGCGCGCCGTAGCGGCGGATTTTTTCGGCAGCCTCTGCGGAGAATGGAAAGCTGTCCAGCGCGGCCAAATGCCGCCGCCGTTGATCCAGCACCTCGTCCGCCGCAAGGGATGCTAATCCCACTCTGCCTTCACGCGGGTGATCACCTTCTGCACTGTCGGGAACTTCTCCTCCGGGCAGATGCCGATCAGTGGCGCACCCTGATTGACGCTCTCGCCGGGATTGAAATAGACAGAGTGAAGCAGACCTTCTTCGCCGCTGTAATAAACCGGGGTGTCACGCTTCATCAGCGACATGGTAATGATCTCGTCGCCGGGCTTGATGAAAATCGAACGCGCCCCTTTTTGATCAATCCGGTTTTGGATGTCCAAGGAGAAATAATAACGCGCCCGCTCCGGTGCCCGGAAGATGAAGAGCACTTCCTGTAGAATGGCCTCAATGACCTCTTTCTTCTTCAGCGGATGGCGGATGGTCAGAAGCTTCTCGCCCGCCTCGACAAACTGACCGTCCAGCTCTTGGCGCACAGAGGCAACGGTGCCGACGGTCTTGGCACTGATCACCTTGGTGTTGCGCTCGCGCTCGATCTGATAGAGCGGCGTGCCTAGCTTGTGCTGCCATTCGCCGGAAACACCCTCCACCGGGCTGTCCTCCTTGGCGAGGAAGCGCACCGTGCCGGTGTGCACAGCGCAGACATCAATATAATGATAAGGATCGGAACGGTAGCGGCTGATGATCTCGTCAAAATGAATTTCCTGCTGGGCGGCGGACATGGCGTTCAGGCTCTTGCTTGAGATTTGCGAGAAAAAACCGGCGGACGCAGCAGCGCACGCCGGTGTTCTGGAGCTGTATTGTACTCCCCGGCAGAAGAGAGGGCAAGGTTGTTTGCAGCTGGCGGCTCAGGGAGTCAGACAGGCGGCGTTGATCAAGCCAAAAAGGGTAGTGGCAAAACAGCAAGTGATGAGTTAGTATAGGGTGATGATACAAGAAATCATCACTCACCGATGCC
>JAABPV010000028.1 GCA_011391865.1 Desulfobulbaceae bacterium
GCCGCCTTCAACGCTGAAATTGCGGCGACGCAGAATCTGCTCGACACCTACAACGCCAAGCTGGCCAAGGCCGACGCGGCGGGCAACGACTTCAAGGCGGGGGAAAAGCAGCTCCGCGCCCAGTCCGCCCGGATGCTGGCCGGGGTGGGCGTGAAGTACGGCAAGGACAGTAATGAGTACGAGATGGCTGGTGGCACCCGCGCCAGCGAGATTGACTATCATCCGAGCGTGCCGCCGGAAACGCCTCCGGCAGGCGGCGGAAATTAACAGCAGGCAATGCGGGTGGTCGCAGGCCCCACCCCTTTGGGTCGATTGCTCCATATTTAGTCTTAATCGTGATTGCAATCAAATAGTTTTACCATTTATTTATGTGCAATAGTTGCACATAAAATACAACCGTTGCTGAAATTGGCAACTAACAGGAGAATGGATTATGAAAAGTGTTCAAAGTGCTGTGCTGATGCGAACGGTCGTGATTACTGTTGTTGCAGGTGCTGTAATGATGTCGACTTCTGCTCAGGCAGAAACTACGTCCAGAAGCAAATATACTGAGTCCGGCAAAGGCGGCTATGTTTACGAAGGAAACGGCACAGACTGTGGTTGGGAATCTACAAGTCTCGATTTTTCTCAATTGCTTTCCAAAAGCGGGTATAATCGCTCAACCAGCAACAGCGGGTATTTTTATTCGTACTCATACAATTGGTGCGATGGAAGCTACAAGAGCTGCTATGGTTATATTGACCTGAGCACATTAAACATGTCAAAACAAGATGCTCAAGTGCAAGGAACAGGAGCGGTGCAGTGCTATGGATCAGACTCCAGTGGGTATTGGAATTCATGGCCTGAGAACATCACTGTTGATGCCAATCTGACTTGTTTGGGAGATTACACCTCAACCAGCAAGTATAAAGATCGTTCCTCTTATTCTGGGCCTTGGGGAACAGCAACCTACAACTACAGCGGCAGCGGCAGCTATTGTGATGCTAAAGCCACAGGCACAATTACTGGCGATGGAGGCATGAATATCTCTCTTGGGCAGTCAAGCTCCAGCTCTGGCCAGCTTGGTGAGTGGAAGAATAGAACCACCACCATTGAGACGTACACGCCGTAAGCTGTCCTGCTCTATAATATAATGTGCAGCCCTCTTGCAGTTGCTTAGGGCTGCACATTTTAACTGAAGGCGATAGCATCAAGCAACAAGCGTCGAGGACTGCGGCACGAGTTTCTGTAGAAGCAACGTCAATGTGCGGCGGAAAGAAGTAATTGTCAAGCCGCGACAAACTTCCAGCCAGATTTGGGTGTGCAGCTGAAGCTGCAAGCGCACTGGCAGCCGTTCGCGCAGAATGAAGTCCGCCAGCCGCGCCGGAGCAAGCCGGTCAATGACCGGCGAGAACAGCACTGGCCGCAGAGCGTTGAACACGGCAACACCGCCAGCTTCGAGGTCACTCCGAGCACCGGCTACGTCATCGATAAAGTTGAAGGCTGCGACGGAAGCCTGAACGGCAGTACCTACACCACCGGGCCGATAATCCGCAATTGCAGCGTGACCGCCATGTTCAAAAGGCTTCCGAAGCATCTCGTGATTCCGTCGGCGGGCCGCCACGGCTCCATCTCGCCGCGCAGAGTGCAGAGGGTGCTGCACGGCGAGACCACGAGCTTCACCGTCACGCCGAGGCCGGGCTATGTTGTCCGCAGAGTTTACGGCTGCGGCGACAGCCTCAGCGGCGACATCTACACCACGGGCGCAGTCACCCGTAGCTGCTGGGTGCGGGCCTCATTCATGAAGGAAGAAGATGCTCCGATGATGTCCCGCTAAGGCGAAGGGCAAAAGCGAAAAAAAGGAAAGGGGCAGACTGCCGGTCTGCCCCTTTCGCTTAAACAGGTTCACAAACTCCCATCCGCCATGCCCATTTCCAGCACATGCTTGACATCGCCGAGCAGTTCTCCCTAAAGGTCAGGCCGAGAACAAGGATGCGCGAGTCAGCCACGTGAATACGCTTCCGCAGCATCAGTTTGACCACATCTAAGGCGATGTAGCGGCAAGAATCATCTCCGGGTGATCCTCGGCCAAAGGCAGGCCGACTCTTCCTGTTGTGTTGGCGGATGACGGGGCGAAGTTGCGAAAAAACGCCTCTCATGAATATTCCTGCTGAAAATCTGGCCAGTTCAGTATACCTTGAGGACACAGCTTCCGTCCATCTCAACTTCTCCATGCCCATGCAGCAGACTGTCTTGGAAATCATCAAAACCCGGCGCAGCGTCCGGGAGTTCACCGCCGAGCCGGTGGAGCATAGTCTGATTGAGCAGATCATCAGCGCAGGTATCTGGGCACCCTCCGGCCTCAACAACCAGCCGTGGCGTTTCGTTGTCATCCGCGACAGCAGTCTCCGCGAGCGACTGGCGGAACTGACCAAATACGCGCACATTGTCAGAGCGGCACCGGTTCTGATTGCCGTTTACCTTGATCAGGAAAAGATGTATGATCGGGTCAAAGATCATCAGGCTGCCGGGGCCTGCATCCAGAACATGCTGCTGGCCGCTCATGCGCTGGGGCTGGGCGCGGTCTGGCTGGGGCAGATTCTGGCGAACAAAGACCGTGTCAACGAGGCTCTGGGATTGAGCGGGCAGCACGAGCTGGCCGCTGTGCTCGCCCTCGGCCATCCCCTGCACAGAAATCAGCAGTCCCTGCGGCAGCCTTTGGAAACCTTCATTTTGCACGAATTCGGAGAAAACAACCCATGAAAAAACTTCTGTTTCTCGCCTTTGCTGCCGCGTCTCTGCTGCTGTCCGGCTGCATCCTGCCCTCCTCGTCGATGCGAATGGACTACGGCGGCCTGCCGCCGATCCCCGGGTTCGCCGACGATATCCACGACATCATGCTGCCTGGTGAAATGGAATGGGACCGCGCCCGCTCGATGGCTATTAAGACCGAATCCTTTCACGGTGGGGTCTGGCATTATGCCGGCACGGTAGAGGCCATGTCCCTTAAGGACTACATGATCAACTCCATGCAGGATGCGAAATGGAAATTAGTTGGCGAGGCTGCGTCCACCGACATCATGTTCGCCTTTGTCAAACCGCATAAAACCTGCATGGTCATCATTTCCGAGGGCCGTTTCGGCAAAACCGGCCTCACCCTTTATGTGACCATTGACAAAACAGCGGCAGTCAAGCTGAATCCCTTTGGCGAGCCTGCGGTCAAGCAGGAGCAGGAGCAGGAGCAGGAACTGCCGGCTTTCTGATGCGGGGCAAAAACATCCTCTTCGGGGTCTGCGGTTCAATTGCCGCCTTCAAGGCCGCAGGCTGGGTGAGCAGTTTGGCTAAAGAGGGCGCACAGGTGCATGTGGTGATGACAGCAGCCGCGACCAGATTTGTCACCCCGCTCACCTTTGCTGCGCTTTCCGGCAATCCGGTGCATGAAAACATGTTTGCCGCAGGCATGGATCATATCAGCCTGCCTGCGGCGGCGGACGCAGTGCTGATCGCTCCGGCCACAGCCCAGACCATCGCCCGGCTGGCGCAGGGCATGGCTGACGATCTGCTCTCGGCTTCGGTTCTGGCCTGCGCCGCGCCAGTGCTGATCTGCCCGGCCATGAATTCGCGGATGCTAGCCCACCCGGCTACACAGAAAAATCTTGCCACGCTGCGCGGATACGGCTACCGGATTGCGGAGCCGGACTGCGGGCGGCTGGCCTGTGGCGAGGAGGGTGCTGGTCGGCTGGTCGAATGGGACACGGCCCGCGAGGCACTGCTCGCTCTGCTGGTCAAGCAGGATTTGACCGGCGAGCGAGTGCTGATCACTGCCGGGCCGACCCAAGAGCCGCTGGATCCGGCCCGTTTTCTCAGCAACCGCTCCAGCGGCAAGATGGGCTACGCCTTGGCGCGAACAGCGCGGCGGCGCGGTGCCGAGGTCACGTTGGTTTCCGGCCCGGTCGCCTTGGCTCCGCCGCCTGACATGAATGTGGTTTCGGTGCGCACAGCCTTGGAAATGGCTGAGGCGGTCAGTAGTCACGCTCAGACCGCCTCCATCGTGGTCAAGGCGGCGGCAGTGGCAGATTTCCGCGCTGCTGCCTTCTCCGCCCAGAAAATCAAAAAGACCTCCGTGGAGCCGCTGCTGTCTTTAGCTGCTAACCCCGACATTCTCGCCGCCTTGGGCAGCAGACGGCGGACTGACCAACTCTTAGTAGGCTTTGCGGCGGAAAGCAGCGGTCATGAGGCAGAAGGCCGCCGCAAGCTGCTGGCCAAAAACGCCGATCTGATCGTAGTCAACGACATCCTCGGCAGCAACACCGGCTTTGAGGCGGACACCAACCAAGTCACCCTGATCACGCGAGATTCGTCGGAAACCTTGGAGCTGCTTTCCAAGGAGGAGACGGCGGACCGCATCTGGGACAAAGTGCTTTCCCTGCTGCGCGGCAGAAGGATAGAACATGGAACTGAGCAGATCTGAACAAAAACGCAGAGTCAAACAGCTGGAAGAGCTGGTCGAGGAGCTGGCCGCTCTGCCCGCCACTGTGCTGGACGGGCTGCCTGCCGGAGAAGAGCTGCGTGATCAGCTCAAGGAGGCAGCCGGGATGAACCACGACGGAGCGAGAAAACGGCTGCTCAAGCACATCACCAAGCTGCTGCGCGAAGAGGAGTCGCCGGAGCCGCTCTACCAGTTTCTGGCCGGGCGCAAGGGCGACGCGCTGCTGCGAAAAAAACGGCAACATGAGCTGGAGCATCTGCGCGATGCGCTGATTGAGGAGGCTTTTGCCGCCAAGCAGCGGGCCAAAGAGCGGCAGGAGGACTTCAGCGAAAACTGGCGGTCACAGCTGGCGGCTGAGATTGCGACTAAGCTGCCCGGCGCGAACGCAGGCGAGCTGGCCCGGCTGGCCTTCTTCTTCGCTGTCAGCCGCAATCCCCGCCACAGCCGCGAGCTGTTCCGCATGTTACGCGCCGCACAGGAGCAGCTCGGCAGAGTGCATGGGCCTTTGCCTACGTCGTAAACAAATCATGCTGACGGATCTTTTCTACGTCACCTTCCCAGCTTCCGGTGTGCGGACGTGGATTTTCCTGCCGCCGCTGACCGCTTTTGTCGTGTCCTTCTTCGCCTCAATGGGTGGGCTGTCCGGCGCGTTTCTGCTGCTGCCCTTCCAGATGAGCGTACTGCACTACACCGCGCCTTCGGTCAGCGGCACCAATCAGCTTTTCAACGTCATTGCCATTCCCAGCGGCGTGTGGCGGTTCGCTAAAGAGCGGCGCATGATCTGGCCGCTGACTGGGGCAGTGGTTGTCGGCACGCTGCCGGGCGTGCTGATCGGGGCGTGGGTGCGGCTGGAATATCTGCCTGATCCGCGCAATTTCAAGCTCTTCGCCGGACTGGTGCTCCTGAGCATCGGCGGTAAGCTGCTGGCTGACCTCTTCAGTCGGAAGGCAGCTGCGGCGCACTCGGCAGATTTTACTGTCACAGAAAGCAGCCTCTCCCTCCGTAAAGGAGAATTCAGCTTTGCGGGCGAAAAATTTTCTTTTTCCGTGCCGTGGATCATCCTGCTCGCCTTCATTGTCGGCATCATCGGTGGCATTTACGGCATTGGCGGCGGCGCGATCATCGCTCCTTTCATGATCGCCTTTTTTCAGCTGCCGGTTCATGCCGTGGCCGGAGCCTCGCTGATGGGCACCTTTATCACCTCAGCAGCCGGAGTCGTCATCTATCAGCTGCTGGCTGGATTTTATCCCGGCATGTCGGTCGCGCCGGACTGGCGGCTTGGCTTTCTTTTTGGCATCGGCGGTTTTTGCGGCATGTATTTCGGCGCGCGCTGCCAGAAGCATCTTCCGGCAAAAGCCATTAAAGCACTGCTCTGCTTTTTTCTTATCTCTGCGGCGAGCAATTACATTTTCGATTTTCTGCGCTGAACCGGCAGCGTCAGCTTTCCAGAAAAAGATCTATCCCGCGCAGCACCTCCTCCAGCTCAGCCTCTGTCTGCTGAAGCAGCTGCTCCGTGTTCCCGCCGCTATGTCGGCAGCTTTTCTCTAACTGGCCGGCAGTTTCATGCAAGGCTGCCGCGCCGATGGTGGCGGCCACGCCTTTCAAGGTGTGCGCAAGGCGGGACGCGCTGGCTGCGTCGCCATTCTGCCAAGCTGCTGCGAAACGCCCGGCGAAATCAGCCTGATCCTGCCGGAAAAGCCGCAGTATTCGGCGGTAAAATTCGGGATCGTGCATGGTGTTAGCCAGTCCCTTTTCCGCGTCAATGCCGATCAATCCTGCAAAGCTGCCGTTCTTCTTCTGCGGCTCCTCAGGCGGGGGCGTGGCGACGCGGGGACGGTCTGGGCTAATCAAGCGGCAGAGTGCCGCCAGCAGTTCCTCCTCGCGGAAGGGCTTGCCGATGTGGCCGTTCATGCCCGCCCGCCTGCTTTTCTCCTGATCCCCGGACATGACATTGGCGGTCAGGGCGATCACCGGCAGATTTTTATGCTGCGGCTGCCGACGGATTTCCCGGCAGGCGGTGTAGCCGTCCATCACCGGCATCTGAATGTCCATCAGGACAAAATCGAAGCTGTTTTTACGCAGCGCGTCCAAGGCTTCCGCGCCGTTGCAGGCCACAGTCACTTCGATGCCCCTGCGCCGAAGCAGGGCGATGGTCACTTCCTGATTGATCTCGTTGTCTTCAGCGAGCAGGGCTTTCAGGCCCCGTAGCTGCTCCGCGTCCGCATTCTGCTCCGGCAAAGACTCCGGCGCGGCGGTTTTGCCCAGCTCCAGCGGCAGAACAAAGGAAAAAATTGAGCCGTGGCCGTGGACGCTCTCCACGCCGATCACCCCACCCATCAGCTCCACCAGCCGCTTGCTGATGGACAGACCAAGGCCGGTGCCGCCGTAGCGGCGGGTGATGGAGCTGTCCGCTTGGCTGAACACTTGAAAAAGATTCCGCTGCTGCTCCGGGGTCATGCCGATGCCGGTGTCGGCGACAGAGAAATGCAGAGCGGCCTTGCTGCCAGTCAGATCAGCCAGCTCGATCCGGATGAGCACCCTGCCCTGCTGCGTGAATTTGACCGCGTTGTTGCCGAGGTTGATCAGCACTTGGCTGAGGCGGAGCGGATCGCCCCGAAAGCTGTCCGGCAGGCCGCGCTCCGTCTCAATGACCAGCTCCAGCCCCTTTTCCGCCGCCTTGAAGCCCAACACCCCGCGCAGGCTGTCCAGCGTTTCGCGCAGGCTGAAATCCACCCGCTCAATGTCCATTTTGCCCGCCTCAATCTTGGAAAAATCGAGGATGTCGTTGATGATGCCGAGGAGCAGCTCGGCGGAGGAGCTAATTTTTTCCAGATAGTTGCGCTGTCTGGGCGTGAGCGGCGTGGCTATGGCCAGCCGGGCCATGCCGATCACCGCGTTCATCGGGGTGCGAATTTCATGACTCATGTTGGCGAGGAACTGCGATTTAGCCTGACTGGCCGCCTCCGCCTCCTTGCGGGCCTCGACCAGCTGCCGCTCCATCCTGCGCTGCTCGGTGACATCCCTGCCGATGACCACCAAGGCTTTGCGTCTGCCGTCCGGGTGGAAGAGCGGCATCTTGCGCACTTCAAAAAGGCGAGGTTTGCCGCTGCTGTCCACGCCCGTCTCGTCCTCAATCAGCATAGCCCCTTTGTTCCAAGTCCGCTGGTCGCTGGCTGTGCAGGCGGCAAGCACTTCCGTCAGCAGGGGCTGCGCTCTGCCGATCTCGCTGTCCGTTCTGCCCTGCCAGTCCAAACCTTCGACCTGAAAGAGCTTGCGGGCCGCCGCATTGGTCAGCCGCCAGCGGCCTGCTCCGTCCTTCAAAAAAGCCGCGTCCGGCAGCGTCTCCATGAACGTGGTTAACCGCTGATGCTGCTCGGTCAGCTCCGCCTCGGCCTCCTTGCTGCGGGTGATGTCGATGTGCACCCCCATCAGGCGCAGGGCATGGCCTTCATTGTCACGGGCCACCGTCCGGCCCAAGGACTGAATCCAGCGCCAGCCGCCGTCAGCGGCGCGCAAGCGGTATTCCACCCGGCACCGCCCGTTGTCTCGGTCAAGGAAGGGCCGCACTGCCTCGCCGATGGCGGCGAAGTCATCTGGGTGCATCAGCTCCTGCCAGAGCTGGCTGCTGCGGGGAAAGGCATCCGGCGCATGGCCGAGCATCGTGAAGAAGATGTCATTGGTGAGCAGCTCGCCGCTCTTGGGCCGCCAATCCCACATGCCCAGCCCGGCCATCTCCAAGGCCAAAGCGAGCTGGCGGCGGCTATCCTCCAGCACTTCACCGGACTCGGTCAGCCGGTTCTCCATCCTGTGCAGAAAAACGTAATAAATCAGAAGCAGCCCGGAAGCCAGACCCAGCAGAACAAGCAGCAGCAGGCTGTTAAGCCTGCGGACGGTCATCAGCTTGTCCAGTTCATCGCGGACAAAAAGCAGGCTGCCTATTTTCCTGCCGCCTGCGTCCAGCAGCGGCAGGCTGTGCTCCATGCAGAACATGGCACTAGGCAGCAGCTTGCGCAGCAGTGTCCAAGCCAAGCTGCCGGGCTGCTGCGCTTGGCCCGGATGACCGCAGCCGACATGACGCTGCGGCAGTTGATCAAGCATGATCACCCGGTCAGGCAGAGCGTTCCAGTCCCCAGCCCGGCCCAGCATGATCATGCCCTGCTCCCAATCCAGTCGGCTAAGGAGGTGCTTTTTGAGCACCGTGAGCTGGTAGCCGTCAACGCTTTCCAGATTGTCAAAAACGCTTAGCAGAGTCGCCAGCTCCCGGCCCAGCTCCACATAGCCGATCAGCTGTCCCTGCTCGTCCTGCCACGGCATGACCGCCCGCAGGGTCAAAGTGCCCATTGGCCCCAGCTCAATCCCGGAAGCCTGCCTGTCCTGCGCGGCGGCTTGGTTCAACGTGAAGCGGTCGATCAGGTCGCTGCGCCGCTCCGGCTGATGCACCCGGAGAAAGCAGGTTTTGTCCGGCAGATGAAAATAAAAATGGGTGATCTTGCCGTATTGGCGGAAGTGCTCTTCAAAAGCGCGGGCGGCGCGGAGGAGCGCGTCCCGGTCGCGGGCGGCGAAAAGCTGGCGCAGCTCGCGGTTTTCGCTCAGTGTCAGGAGAAGGGTTTGCAGGGTCTGCGTTTCTTCCTCGATCCGGCGCTCATACAGGCCGCTGAGCATCGCCCGCCAATCGCTCTTACGCACGGCATCCTGCTGCTGGTACATCCAGAGGGCCGAGAGCGCGTAGGCCGCGCTCAGCAGCAGCAGGCAGGCCAGCAGGCCGCAAAAAACATGCTTTTTGCCCGCGCAGGCGGCACCGTTCCGTGCGGCGAGGATGGTGGTGTTCAGACTCATGCGCTTTCGTCCCTCCGGCCCTGCCGCCTTGTCCGGCAGAATCGTTTTGGGTTGACTCAAAAATGCAGCGGCAGGTTTGACCAAAGCCGCCCGGAGCGGTACAATAGGCCCGTGCAGCTCAAAGGCAGTCCATTGTATCTTTTCTTCAGGATTTTTGCCATGACTGGAGCGGACAGCGGCGTTGATTTTTTTGCGGGCAGACTTCTCGCCCTTGACCGTCTCGGCGCGGAGCGGATGCTGCTCAAGGAGGCGCAGGGCAGTCCCTTCAGGGCGGTGGAGTGCCTGGTGGTGCCCGCCTTGGAGGAAATCGGCAGACGCTGGGAGCGGGGCGGTGTCGCCTTGGCTCAAGTGTACATGAGCAGCCGCATCTGCGAGGAGCTGATGGAGGAAATGCTGCCAGCTTCCAGCCCGGAGCGGATCCGCTGTCCGAAAATCGCCATAGCCCTGCTTGACGACTATCACGCCTTGGGCAAAATGATTGTCTGCGCCGCGCTGCGGGCCAGCGGCTGCGCTGTCCGCGACTGGGGCAGGCTGACAGCCGAGGAGCTGGCCGCGCAGGTCGTCCGCGAGCAGGTCGGCATCGTCCTCATTTCCGCGCTCATGCTCCGCTCCGCCCTGCAAGTGAGAAAAGTCCGCCAGCTGCTCGACGCTGCCGGTTCTCCGGCGAAAATTATTGTCGGCGGCGCGCCGTTCCGCTTTGACCCGGAGCTGTGGCGCGAGGTGGGCGCGGACGCGGCAGGTGGCAACGCCGCCGAGGCGGTGCGGGCAGTGGCCCGCTGCGTGGCGGAGCTGACCTGATGTGTCCGACGGAAATGACTTCGATGGAGCGGGTGCTGACCGCCCTCAGCCACCGCGAGCCGGACCGTGCTCCGCTCTTTCTTTTGCTGACCATGCACGGGGCTAAGGAACTGGATCTGAGCATCCGGGATTATTTTTCCACGGCTGAACACGTGATTGAGGGACAGCTCCGTCTGCGGGCAAGGTACGGCCACGACTGCTTTTATTCCCTCCTTTACGCTGCGGCGGAGATTGAAGCCTTTGGCGGCGAGGTGATTTGGTATGAGGACGGCCCGCCCAACAGCGGTGCGCCGTTCATCCGCCGTCCAGAAGACATCCTTGATTTAACCGCCCCAGTGCCGGAAGACATCCCTTGTCTGCGCCGGACGCTGGAGGTGATCGCGGGCCTCAAGGAGCGGGCGGGCGGCGAGGTGCCGATCATCGGTGTGGTGATCGCGCCTTTTTCTTTGCCGGTGATGCAGATGGGCTTCCCATCCTACATTGAGCTGATCTACGAGCAGCCCGCCCTGCTCCGCCGTCTGATGGCGGTCAATCAGGAATTCTGCGTCGCTTGGGCCAATGCCCAATTCCGTGCCGGTGCCACGGCGATCTGTTATTTCGACCCGCTGGCCTCGCCGGACATGATACCGCCGGAAATTTTTTGTCAGACCGGACTGGCGGCGGCGCGGCACTGCCTGAGCCGCTTCAGCGGCCCTGCCGTCATGCACATAGGGTCAGGCCGCTGCCTGTCGATGATTAAGGAGCTGGCCGCTGTCGGCGCGGTCGCTTTGTCGGCTTCTGTTTTGGAGGACTTGACCGAGGTCAAAGCGGCCTGTAAGGGCAAAATCGCAGTGGCGGGCAATCTGAACGGCATTGAGATGCGCCGCTGGACACCAGCTCAGGCGGAGGAGAAAGTGCGGCAGGCACTTGCCGCCGCTGCCGGCGGCGGCTTCATCCTTGCTGATAACCATGGCGAAATTCCTTGGCAGGTGAGCGACGAGGTGCTGCTGGCCATCGCCGAAGCGGCGCGGCGGCTGGGCCAAAAACGGTGAAAAACCCTGCATCGCTCTGCTTTTTAGTCTGCGAGTATCTTCGGCCTGAGACTGAAGCGGCAGTGCGGACGCAGAATCTAACCGAGGCGCAGGTCAGAGACTTTCCTGCCCGCTGCGGTCGTCCGTTCGTGGACCGGAAAGAACTGGCCGCGCTGCTCCGGGAGATCAAGCCGGGTTTTGCCGAAATCATCGGCTCCCGCTGTCTCGCCCCGAACCTCTACCTCGGCGGCAGCCGGGTGCGGCGGGCCGAGCAGTGCGCCCATTTTCTGTGCAGCCCGACTATGGTCAGGCATCTCCGTCAGAGCGGCGCGGGCCTGATCCTTCCGGGCTGGCTGGCGCGCTGGCATCAGCGGCTGGCCAGCTGCGGCGAAGACCGGCTCAAAGTGCAGCACGAGCTGTTCGGCGAGGAGATCAGCCGCTTGGTGCTTTTGGACACCGGCACGGACGAGATGGCAGGTTGGCATTTGGACGAGCTGTCCGCTTTTCTCCGGCTGCCCGCCGAGGTGGTGCCGGTGGGCTTGGAATATCACGGCCTGCTGCTGACCAAAATCGCGGCGGAGCACCGGCAGCAGGAGCTGGAGCGGCAGAAGGAGCTGGCCCGGCAGCAGAACGCCCAGGCGGCCATGACCTTTGATTTGCTCGGTTTGGTGGTCAAGGCCAACTCTGAGCCGGAGGTGCTTGCCGGCATTGCCGGGCTGTTCACCATGCTCTTCGCGCCCCGGCGGATATGCTGCATTCCGGCAGGCAAAAACGGTCTGGCGGCGGAGCGGCTGGAGCTGAGCGACGAGGAGCGGCAGGCAGCGGAGCGGTTCTATTCAGATAGCCACAGGCAGCATCAGCTGAACAAGAACGGCGACAGCTTTTTCCTGCGCATTGGCGCGGACGAGCAGACCGCCGCCGTAGTGCTGGTGGAGGAGGTCGCTTTTCCCCAGCACATCCGCTCCTATCTGAACGCCGCCCTGCATCTTTCCGGGGTCTGCGCCTTGGCGGTCGAGCATGTCCGCACTCTGAAAAAGCTGCTGGACACGTCCCGGATGGCGGGCAAGGCCGAAGTGGCCACTGAGGTGCTGCACAATGTCGGCAACACTTTGAACAGCGTCTCTGTCTCGGCAGAGCGGCTGGGCGAGATGGCGCGGCAGAGCAGCTGCGCCACCCTGCCGGAGATCGTCCAGCTGATTGAGGAGCACAAAGACGATCCGGCTGTCTTTTTCAGCAGCGACCCCAGAGGCCGCAAGCTGCCGTTGTATTTCGCCAGCCTCTCCAGCCAGCTGCTCAAGGAGCAGGCCAAGATGGTGGAGGAGGCGGCCTGCCAGCTCCGACATGTCCGCCGGGCGGTGGAGATCATCCGCACTCAGCAGGACGCAGCCAGAGGTAAGGGGCTGATTGAGCAGTTCGAGCTGGCCTCGGTGATTGAGGAGAGTTTGGAGATTTTCGAGCAGAAAATCGCCGACCGGAAAATCACTGTGGAGCGGTGTTACGCGCCTCTGCCGGTCATGCGCGGCGAGCGGCACAAGATTCTTCAGATCGCAGGCAACCTGATCAGCAACGCGGCGGAATCTTTTGACGGCACCGGGCCGGACGGGCGGAAGATCATCCTCAGGCTGCTGCCCGTCAAAGGCAGGCAGGCGGCCTTGGAAGTGGAAGACAACGGCAAGGGCATCAGCAAAGCGGTGATGGAGCGGCTCTTCGCCTTCGGCTTCACGGCCAAGGAGGACGGCCACGGCTTCGGCCTGCACAACGCGGCGAACTTGGCGGCGGAGATGAGGGGGACGCTGACCGCGTTCAGTCCAGGCGAAGGCTGCGGCGCACGGTTCCGGCTGGAGCTGCCGACAGCGGCGGGAGAGGGACATGAGAAGAAACGACGGCGGCGGCAGGATACTGATAGTTGACGACAATCCTGAAATTCACCGCGATATCAGAAAAATACTGCTCCAGCAGAGCGAGTCGCTGGAGCTGGACAGCCTGGTCGCCGACATCATCGGCAGAAAGGCTCCGGCTGAGGAGCCGCCGCCGCTGTTGATCGACTCCGCGTTCCGGGGCGAGGAGGCGGTGGCCATGGTCCGCGCCGGGCGGCAGGAGCGGCGGCCCTACGCGCTCGCCTATGTCGACATGCGGCTTCAGCCCGGCATGGACGGCCTCAAAACCATCCGGCGGCTTCAGCAGGAGGATTATCAGCTCCAGTTTGTGATCATCACCGCCTATTCCGACTACTCTTGGCAGGAAATCAGCTCTGTCCTCCTTTCCGCCGACAAGCTGCTGATCCTGAAAAAGCCCTTTGAGGCGATTGAAATCCGCCAGTCAGCCAGTGCCCTGCTGGAAAAATGGCGGCTGACCGTTGAGCACCGCCAAGCCATGTCCGCGATTGTCATGCAGCGGAACATGCTGGAGGAGCACGTGCGCGAGCAGACCGCCGAGCTGCGCCACACCAACGAGCTGCTGACCAAGGAAATCAAAGAGCGGCGGCGGGCGGAGGAAAAAATTCGCCTTCACCGCGACAGCTTGGAAAAGCAAATTGAGCTGCGCAGCGCGGAAATCCTTCAGCAGAACCGCTTCCTCAGCACGGTGATCAACTCCCTGCCGCATCCCTTCGCAGTCATCGATGCGGCCACCTGCCGCATCCTCGCCGCCAACCGGGCCGCAGGCAGCCAGGCCGCTGGCCGCGACCATCTGAAAACCTGCTACCAGTACATGCACGGATTCAGCTGCCCCTGTTCCGAACAGGGCCTGCGCTGTCCCCTTGAGGAAGTCCTTGCCCAAGGCAAACCGGTGACTTTGGAGCATGTCTGGCCCGATCCTTGGGGCAAAGATCGGATCATGGAGATTCATGCCTGTCCGGTGACGGACCGGCAGGGCAAAATCACGCGGGTGATTGAATACTGCGTGGACATCACCCGCCGCAAGCAGATGGAGGAGGAGCTGATCCGCAGCCGGAAATTGGACACCGTCTCGCTGATGGCCGGCGGCATCGCGCATGATTTCAACAATCTGCTCATGGCCATCATCGGCGGCACTGAGCTGGCGATGATGAAGCTCCATCCGGCGCATCAGGCGTTAGAATTTCTCCGGCAGACGGTCTCCTCAGCCTCGGAGGCTAAGGAGCTGGCCCACAAGTTTCTGCTTTTCTCCAGCTTTGCGCCGCCGGAGCGGCAGGCTGTGCCGACCGCCAAGCTGCTCGCCGCCGCCTGCGAGGAGGCAGGCACCGGAGTGGATCTGCGCCTGCCGGAGGGTCTTTGGCCAGTTCATGCCGATCCCGGCCAGACTGCTCAGATGCTGCGGGAGCTGCTCCGCAACGCCGCCGAGGCGATGGCTCCGGCAGGCGGACGGAGCACGGTCAGCGCGGAGAACATCGAGCTGGCCGGCAACGAGGCTGCCGGAGTCAAGGCTGGAAATTACGTCCGCATCACGGTCAGCGACCATGGCCGGGGCATCCGCAAGGAAGATCTGCCCAAAATTTTTGACCCCTATTTTTCCACCAAAACGCGGGGCGCGGTCAAAGGCATGGGCTTAGGGCTGACCATTGCCGCCTCAATCGTCAGTCAGCACGGCGGCTGCATCCGGGCGGAGTCTGCACCGGGAGCAGGCACTGCCGTGCATGTCGACCTGCCAGCGGCTCAGGACTGAACTTTCGCCTCGTCCAGCACATCTCTGACCAAAGCGGCCAGCTTGGTCGTGTTCAGCGGCTTGATCGCATAACGGCGCACGCCCAAGGCCAGCGCGTCCTTTTCGGTCAGGGCAGTGGTATAGCCGGTGCAGAGTATCACCGGCAGATCAGGCCGCAGCTGAAGCGCGGCTTTAACCAGCTCGCTGCCGGTCAGGCCAGGCATGGTCTGATCGCTGATCAGCAGGTCAAATGCCTCCGGCCGCGTTTGCAGCCGCTCCAAGGCCGCCGTGCTGGAAGTCTCGGCAACCACCGAGTAGCCCAGCGTGCTGAGGATGGCTTGGCTGATGTGGACGATGGACGGCTCGTCATCAACAAACAGAATGCGCTCCGTGCCGCTGGGCAGCTGCATTTCACCCGCCTCTTCCGGCGGCCCGTCTGTCTCCTCCGGCAGCGCAGGCAGATAGACATGGAAGACTGAGCCTTTGCCCAGCTCGCTCTCCACCTCAATGAAGCCGCCGCAGTCTTCCACCACGCCGAGCGTGACAGCCAGACCCAGGCCGGTGCCCGCGCCCGGCTCCTTGGTGGTGAAATAAGGATCGAAAATGCGGCCCTTGGTTTTTTCGTCCATGCCGCTGCCGTCATCCCGCACTGTGAGAACGATGTAAAAGCCGGACTGAAGCCACGGCCTGTCCTCCCGCTGCGCCGCCGTCAGCTCAACGCGGCGGAGGATGACCTCCAGATTCCCCTGCTTGGCACCGATGGCGTGGTAGGCGTTGGTGCAGAGGTTCAGGACAATCTGATGGATGCTGGTGGGATCGGCCAGCGCAAGGCCACTTTTTTCGTCGATCTCCGCCTTGATGCTGATCGAAGAGGGCAGCGAGGAGCGCAGCATTTTCACCGCCTCCTTGACGATCAGGTGAATCCGCAGCGGCCTTTTCTGGTGCGCGCTCTTGCGGCTGAAGGTGAGGATCTGTTTGACCAGCTCGGTGGCCCGGTTGCCGGCGATGATCACCTGCTCCAAATCGTTGAGGGCGTTGCTGCCCTCAGGCAACTCCATCCGGGCCAGCTCGGTGTAGCCGAGTATGGCGGCGAGGATATTATTGAAATCATGAGCGATACCGCCTGCTAAGGTGCCGATGGCCTCCATCTTCTGGGCTTGGAACAGCTCCTCTTCCAGCCTTTTTTTGTCCGTGACATCGTGAGCGATGTAGACAAAATAGAGAAACTCGCCTGCCGCGTTCAGCACCGGCGCGGCGCAGACATTGAAGAAGCGGCTGATGTTCTTGTGCTCGATGCCGCCGCAGTGCTTCTGAAAATCCTGCATGGCCCGCACGCCGGGACAGCCTTCGCAGGGCTGCCCGCTGCCCCGGAAAAGGCTGTGGCAGGTTCTGCCGATCAGCTTTTCCGGCGGCAGATGGAAAAACTCAAAAGCCGCCTGATTGGCGCGGATGATCCGCATGTCCTTGTCCTGCAAGGTGATGATGTCCGGGATCGCGTCAAAAGTGCTCTCCCACTCTTCAGTCTTGCGGATGAGCTGCTCTCTGGCCTTCTTCCGCGAGGTCACGTCCTCGTAGACCGCGACGATCTCGCCGGTGGGCAGTTTGTAGACATAATATTCCAGACAGGGCAAGGCAACCTCCTCTCCCTTGCCGCGTTTTCCTTGAATGCAGGCGGAGACCGAAAGATTCTCCGGCGCGCCGCTCTGCGCCACCCGCCGGAAGACTTCCGCCAAGCCGGTCTCGGCGAAGCCGGGAAAAATCTCCTCAGGTCTGCGGCCCGCCAAATCGCTGCCCGCGTCAACATGGGCGATGCGCATTCCAGCAGGATTAACCCGCTTCAGCCGGAATCTCTCGCCGTCCTCGGTTTCATAAACCGCGATGCCGTTAGAAATGTTGTCAACAATGCCGCGTAAATATTGCTCCTGCACGGACAGCCTCCCTTCCGCCTCCGCCCGGCGGGTGAACTGCCTGCTGGTTTGAGAATAAAACAGCCACAGCCCCGCCGTGCCGATCAGGTAAATCAGCAGATGATAGAAGAGGCTGGTTTTGAACTGATCTTTGAAGAGCGTGACTGTCTCTTCCATCGGCAGGGTGACGCTGATGCCGCCCCGGATGCTGCCCGGCGGATAGCTGTTTTCAACATGGCATTTGAGGCAGGACGGATCCATGACCGCAGGAATCATGACCCGCATGTAGGTCTGGCCGTCCTTACTGATCATCTCCGCCACATCCGCCGCTCCTTCCTCAAAGCGATGCAGCGCGGCCTCTTCCCACGGATCAGGGCGGTTGTCCTTGTCTATCAGCCGCAGGCTGGTGATGTTGCCCCGGATGCCGAAGCGTTCCTGCTCCAGCAGATACGCTTCGCGGGTCATTTTGGCCGGATTGATCAGCGTTGTGCTGTCAGTAGCAGCCAGCACACCGCCGTGGCCGGAATTCCATATCTGATAGATGTAATCCTTGCGGCTGGCGGTCAGACCGATCTCTCTGCCGATGAATTTGAGATTGTGCCATTCGCTGTACGAGAGAAAGACAAAGGAGCCGTTGAGCAGGAGCGTCCAGAAAACAAAACCTGCCGCGCACCAGCAGCGGAGATGCTTGAGGTAGGAGTGCAGTTTTTTGTCCATAACCCGGCGGAAAACAAAGGAAGCGCGGACTGCGCCGCGTCAGAAGGGTGGTTTAAGCCCGCATGTCTTCACTGTATAATGACTGAAATCAGAAGTCAAACAGGATTGCCCCCGCGCTCCCTCCGGCTCCGCCCTTCTCCCCCGCATGAATCATGCTCTTTGCGCTGGCCGACCGGCTTCGGCTGCTTGTCCGCCGCGTCGGTAAAGCCTGCGTTTGGACAATTTTTTTTACGGGTAAAATTTTTTGTACTCTACGCTTGACAAGCAGGCTATTTTGCGGTATCTTAAAGGCAGAAGAGTTCAGCAGCAGCCGACGATGCCCGGAACAGCAGGGCCGCTTCCGGCTGGCACTGCATTCCTGTTTCAATCTTCGGAGATTATTATGAAAGGAAAATTTCTTACTGTTGTCGGCCCGTTGCTGCTGGGCTGCACGCTGTTTGCTTCCAGTTTAGGTTCGGCGGAGGAGATCACGACCTGCGGCGGTTCCGCGCAGCAGGCTGCCGCTGCGCCGGACATCGCCATCAGCACGGCGGAGCTGGGCCAGTGCGGCGGGCAGAATGTGGAAAAAAAGAACGGCTGGGCCTACAAAGTCACTAATACCGGCAATGTGAAATTAGTCAACGTCCGGGTTGTGGATGAGCGTTTTGAGGAAGTGAGCTGTCAGAAGGCTGCTTTGGCAGCAGGCGAGTCCATGACCTGCACCGCCTACGGGCCGTCAGCTACGGCGGCGCGGGCTGCCAGTATGATGGGCGGCTGCGCGGTAGCCGACCATGTGACAGTGAGCGAAGTCGGCGTGCTGGTGACGACCAAGGGCGATTGCACCTCAGAGCCGCCGATGCAGACAACGGCCATGAACCACTAAGTTCCGCTGCCCGTCATTGATCTGTGGCTGAAGCAGGAGGCTGAGTTTCCGCAAGGACTTGGCCTCTTGCTTTTTTTTGCGCCGTCCCCGCCCTGCCCTTTTCTCCTCCGCATGAATTTCTGCGTCCTCGGCTCTGGCTCCAGAGGCAATTCCATCCTTGTTGAATCCGGCTTCACAGCGGTGCTGATTGATGCTGGCTTCTCCGGCAAGGAAATCCGCCGCCGCCTCGCGCTGATCGGACGTGTTCCCGAAGATCTCGCCGCCATCCTCCTCACTCACGAGCACGGCGACCACATCAGCGGGGCTGGCGTGCTGTCGCGGCAGCTCGGTCTGCCGGTTTATGCCAACATCGGCACCCACCGCGCCGCCGAAGCCAAGCTGCAAAGGCTGCATCAGCGGGCCGAGTTCGAGACCGGCTGTGCCTTCGCCCTGCAAGAACTGCATGTCCACCCCTTCCGCATCTCCCACGACACCGCCGACCCGGTGGGCTTCACGCTCTCCGACGGCGCAAGCTCCCTCTGTTGCTGCACCGACACCGGCAAAATCACCGCTCTGATCCGGCAGCGGGCGCGGCACTGCCAAGCCTTGATCTTGGAAGCCAATTACGATCCGCAGATGCTGGCCGACGGCCCCTATCCCCTGCCGATCAAGCAGCGGGTGCGCTCCAATCAGGGGCATTTAGCCAATGACGACGCAGCCCGCTTGCTGGCCGAGCTGACAGACACGCCGCTGCGGCAGGTCGTGCTGGCCCACCTCAGCAGCACCAACAATCTGCCGGAGCTGGCGGCGGCGCGGATGCAGGAGGAGTTCGGGCAGAATCCGCCCGCCTTCAGCGTGGAGATCGCTGGACAGGAACAGCCGACACGGCTCTTTGCGGTCTGAGCGTGTCTGTCAGGCCAACCCCGGCAGCACCGGCACCGTAGGCAGCTCCTGCTTCGGCTGGCCAGTGATGTCCGTCACCTTGCGCACGGCCCGCTCGCTGACCCGCTTGCCCTGCGCCGCCTCGCCTTTGATCAGGTGCTCGTCAAAGTCAATCTCCAGCGCATTACTCCGCGCCCGCGCTGAGGGCACGAGACTCACTCGCGCCCGCAAGCCCTTCTCTCCTACCAGCAGCAGCTGAATCACCGACCGCTTGTGCTCCTCAAAGAGGCGGTAGTCCTTGTTGAGGATGAACTTCGGCGTGCGGAAGCGTTTGACATAGCTGAGGTTGAGTGCACCGGCCCGGTAGATGATGTTGAAGACCAGCTCCTTGCGCACCGGCCCCATCCAGAGCAGGTCAGGGCCAACGAAGAGCTTGTCCGGTGCCGGGATGACCTTGTAGAGGCCGTCGCGGAAGATGAGGAGGATGCGGTCCAGCTCCGAGCAGGCGGCGGTCAGGCCGTCTTTGCCTTCCTCCGCGCTGACCTTGTAGCCAAGGAAGCCTGACTCGCGCTGATAGACAAGCTGCAAATTGCTCAGGGCCGCCTCACGTGCATCCACTTGGTCGAATGCCTTCAGCTCGCTGCGGCGGGGGAACATCGGCCCGTATTTGTCTAAAAGACCTTGCAGATGCTTCTTCGCATAGAGCGTCACATCCTCAAGGTGCTTATCAATAGTGACGACGCTCCGCCGCAGCTCCTCAATCTCCTTGCGCTGCTTGTTAAGGTCATAGCGAGAGATGCGCTTGATGCGGATGTCGAGCAGGCGTTCGATGTCCTCTTTGCCCGGCTTGCGGATCAGCCGCTCGGCAAACGGCTCCAGAGCCTGCCGCACCGCGTCGTTCACCGCCTTGGAGCTGCTTTCCTCCTCAATCTGCTTGTACAGCCGCTCCTCGATGAAAACCTGCTCCAGCGTGGCTGCGTGGAGCTTATCCACCAAGCGGCCACGCTCGATGCGCAACTCCTGCTCCAAGTCGCGGCGCAGCTTTTCGGTGTTGTGCCGCAGCACCTCCTCCACGCCCATGATGCAGGGCATGTTGTCCTTGATCAGCACTAAGTTAGGCGAAACACTCAGCTCGCAGTCGGTGAAGGCGTAGAGCGCGTCCAGCGCGTCTTGGGCGTACATGCCGCGCGGCAGCTTGATCTCCACCTCCACCTTTTCAGCGGTGTAGTCGCTGATCGAGGCGATCTTGATCTTGCCCGCCTTGGCCGCCCGCTCGACCGACTCAATCAGGGCCTCGGTGGTCAGGCCCGCAGGCAGCTCGGTGACGGTGATGGTCTTGTCGTCGCGCAGCTCCAGCCGCGCCCGGCAGCGCAGGCGACCATTGCCGCTCTCGTAGCTGGAAGCGTCCACAATGCCGCCGCCGGGGAAGTCCGGGTAGAGCGTGAAGTCCTTGCCATCAAGGCAGTCTATCTGCGCTTGCAGCAGCTCGCCGAAGTTGTGCGGCATGATCTTGGTGGCCATGCCCACCGCGATGCCTTCCGCGCCCAGCAGCAGCAGCAGCGGCAGCTTGGCAGGCAGCGTCACCGGCTCCTGCATTCTGCCGTCGTAGGAATCCACAAAGGCGGTCAGGTCAGGATTGAACAGCGTCTCGCGGGCCAGCGGCGTGAGGCGGCATTCAATGTAGCGGGCCGCTGATGCCTGATCGCCGGTGAAGGTGTTGCCAAAGTTGCCCTGACGGTCTATCAGCAGCTCCTTGTTGGCCAGATTGACCAGCGCGGCGAAGATGGACTGGTCGCCGTGCGGATGCAACTTCATGGTCTCGCCGACCACGTTGGCCACCTTGTGATAGCGCCCGTCGTCCATGTTGCGCAGCGTCTGCAAGATGCGCCGCTGCACCGGCTTCAGGCCGTCGTCTATGTCCGGGATGGCCCGCTCGCGGATGACGTAGGCGGTGTAGTCAAGGAAGTTGCGGTCAAAGAGCCGGTGCAGGCGGCTTTGAGGAAGGCTTACGATATCAGTGGTCATGCGTTAGTTGCAGAAGGGCATTATTTTTGCGCCAGAAATTGCTCCGCATCAATCCCGGCCTGCTGCAAGATAGCCCGCAGCGTGCCTTCAGGCATATCGCCAGAGTGATTTGGAATGGTTGTGTAGCGGCCAGTCTCTGGGTTATGCCAGATTTCGTGGCTGCCCGCCGCCTGTCGGCTGAAAACGAAGCCGAGCCGCTTCAGTATCTTGATGATTTGCCGGTAGTTGCAGCCGGAAAGCCTGCCCATGTCAGACTCCGATGATCAGTGGATAATCAAACGCATCATTCACTGCGGGCAAAGCGGCCAGCTCTTCCTCGTGCTGGGCCTCCATCAGCTTCCGCGCCACATCACGGGCGATTTCCAAGGTTTCGGCAACTGTCCGTCCCTGAGCGATAAGCCCCTGCACAGACTCTGAAGTTGCCAGATAAACCCCTTCCGGCAGCTTCTCAATATGAAGATGCAGAATCTTTTCCATGCTATTCCTCCTTCTTGTGTCCATTAGTGCCGCGCACTGTTCTCTGCTGCTTGGCTCATAACATCATTGACAGGTCTCTGCCCCAGAACTCAGCCTGTAGGCGCATGTGCGATTTCCACTGTTCAACATCGCTGTTCCATAACATGTCTTGCAATTCGACACTCACGCCATTCAGTCCTAGTTTTTTGTCAGCTTTGCTCAGGATTTGCTCACGGCAGCGGAGGACAGCCTCATGATTACCCAGTGCCCCATGAAGAGAGATCATGCAGTTCAGTGTCCTCCACTCACGCTTCCTTTCGCCCAGCTCCTGACTGATGCGCAGGCTCTGCTCAAGACGCTCCAAGGCGGCAGCATAGTTGCCCTGCTGAACATGAATATAGCTGATTCTATTCAGTGTCGTCATTATCTGTTTTTTATCGCCCAGCTCCTCGCTGCTGCGTAGGCTCTGCTTAAGACGCTTCATGGAGATAATACGGTTTAGCTTCGCCTTAAGAATATAGCCGGTGCACAAGATGTTTTGATACAGGGTAAGCGAATCGTTATAATATTTCATACATACACATGTAACATCTTCTGTTGAAAAACACAAGCGGTTTCACTGCCAGCCAGCCTGATTTCATCCGCCTCTCGCTGCGGCATCCAAAAAAGCATCGAGCGATCTTTACGGAAAGCATCGCCCGATGCTTTTTTTTCGGTCGCTCGATGCCGTATCATGAGATCGAGCGAGGCTTTGTTACGAGGTCGGGCGATGCTTTCCTGCGGCCACGGATTATGCGGTGGCAAGAGAAAGCTCTTGACAGCGAGGCCGTCTCGATTTATGCTTGATGTGATGCAGCATTCATTCCGTCATCTCAACCAGTTAAAAGATAAGGAAACAGAACATGGCAACGATTCAATGGCGGCCCACAGTCAACGCGCTCACCACGCCCATTTCCTACAAGATGCTCTTCGTGCCGAGGAATGTGCTGAACAGCGACGAGGTGGCTAAGCGCATGACTGCGGAGCTGCCCAGCTACAGTGCCGAGGAGCTGCGTACCATCTTGACTATCCGCAACAAAGTTGTCCGGCAGAGCCTGATCAATGGCGAGCAAGTGACGGAGGAGGGTTGCTTCACCTACGGCCTTTCATTCACAGCGAGGCTGGACAGCGCGGATGACGCGCCGCCGCCGATTGACGAGTGCCTGCAAGTGCGCATTTACGCCTCGCCACCCTTTGTCGCTGAAGTCCGTCACTCGGCCCAGCTGGAACGGCTGTCGCGGGACAAGAAGCTGCCGCTGATCAACACGGCGCAAGACACGCTGCTCAAGTTAGACAACGTGCTCAACCCGGACGGCGTGCTGCGGCTCACCGGCGAAGATCTGGCCTTTGACGCGGAAAAAGGCACCGGTGAATGCGTGATCGAAGGCACGGAGAGCGGTCGCGCCGTGCAGACGCGCCTGAACTTAGTCTCGAAGAGCGCGGTCATGCTCATGCCTGATATTCCTGCGCAAAGCAATCCGTGGAACAACGAGTACACCATCTCTGTCACCACGCGCTATACGCCGCACGGCACGCCGCGCACCGGCACCTATGAGCGGATGCTGCGCACGCCGCTGACTGTGTATGGCCTCAGCAGCTGGACCGGCATTCTCACCGGCAATGCTGCCGCCGCATATGTCAGCATCACCGGCGGCTTGACTAGCGCGGACACGCGGCTGCGCGTTCAGGCCGTTCTTGATCTGCAAGAGGAGCGGATGCTGTTCTCCTTGCTGGACATGCAGGAAGGCGGCGCAGCAGGCGCAGCGGTAATCGTGCCGCAGAACGGGGAATACATCCTGCCGGGCTATACTGGTTCGCCGGTGTCCAGCATGGAGATCACTGTGCAGAATTACGCCGCGCTGTGGGAGATGATCCGCAACAGCTACGGCGGCAGACTGGTGGATGTGCTGGATGTGAAGGTGGTGTAAGGGCGGCTGAGTTTTGCCTCTTCTGCAAAAAAATCGCCCACAGGCCACTGCGGACTTTCTTTTTCCGTCAGTTCGTATTTAAATGCAGACTCCGGCGGCAATCCTGCGCCGCAGAATCATATTGGAGCGAACCTCATGAATCATCAGAACCTGCCCGGCTTTGTCGACGCGCTGCTGCGCCCAGAAGCCTATCCGCATCCTGCCGCTGATGTGCGGTTAGTGCAGACGCATATCTCCTTCGTCCTCATTGCGGGCGACTTTGTCTATAAATTCAAGAAGCCGGTCAACTTCGGCTTTCTCGACTTCTCCACCTTGCAGAAGCGGCGGCACTGCTGCGAGCAGGAGCTGCTGCTCAACCGCCGCCTTTGCCCGGAGATTTATCTTGATCTGGTCACGGTGACGGCGGAGGGCCTCAACGGTGCTGGCGAGGTGCTCGAATACGGCGTGAAGATGGCCCGGATGCCGGAAGAAGGCATGATGGGCAGTCTGATCAAAGCGGGCAAACTGGGCCGCGAGCAGGTGGACGCGGTGGTTGCGCGGCTGATTCCCTTTTATCAGCAGGCGGAGCGCAGCGTGGAGATTGACGGCTTCGGCTTGGCGGACAAGGTGGCGGTCAACATCTTGGAGAACTTCGAGCAAACGCTCGGCTTCATCGGCCAAGGCGCGCTCAGTCAAGCGCAGTTTGACCGCATCTCGGCGTGGTCGAAAGCGTTTCTTGCTGATGAGGAGCGTTTCAAGCAGCGCATTGCGGGCGGCTATATCCGCGACTGCCACGGCGATTTGTATTCGGCCAACATCTGCTTGGCGGATAAAGTCTATATCTTCGACTGCATTGAGTTCAACCAGCGCTTCCGCTACTGCGACGTGGCCAGCGATGTGGCCTTTTTGGCTATGGACTTGGATTTTCACGGCCTGCGCGATCTGTCCGAGCACTGCATTGACCGCTTCTGCCAGCTCTCCGGCGACAGCGGCCTACGCGGAATGCTCAACTTCTATAAATGCTATAGGGCTTACGTGCGCGGCAAGATCGGTCTCTTCACCGCAGGCGACCCGGCAGTGGACGCGGCGGTGCGTACAAGCTGCACCGAGGCAGCGGCCAAGTATTTCGCCCTTGCGGAAAGCTATGCCGTCTGAGCGGACGATTTATATCTTCTTCGGCCTGATCGCGTCGGGAAAATCCTTTCTGGCCGAACGCTTCGCCGCTGAACGTGGCCTACCGTACTTCAACTCCGACCGGGTGCGCAAGGAGCTGGCAGGCATCGCTCCGACCGAACGCCGCCCGGACGGAATCGGGCAGGGCATTTACACGCCGGAACTGAGCAGCAAAACCTATCAGACCATGCTGGCGCGGGCCGAAGAATCACTGCAAAACGGCGCGGCAGGCGTGATCGTGGACGGCTCTTACAGCATCGCCGCAGGCCGCAGCGAGGTCATCCGGCTGGCGGAGAGAGTGGGAGCAAGGCCGCTCTTCATCCTCTGCGCCTGCTCGGAAGCGGAGACCAAACGCCGCCTTGAGCTGCGGGCTAAAGACCCCAACGCGGTCTCTGATGGCCGCTGGGAGATATTTGTCCGCCAGCGCGAGAGCTTTACCCAGCCGGATGAGCTGCCGCCGGAGTTGCTGCTCCGGCTGGATACGGAAGCAGAGCCGGAGGCTTTGCTCAGGCAGATCAACCTTCACCACCAAGGAATCAGAAATGACTAAGATATTCCTCCTCAGCTACCCGAAAGAGAACTCCAGCCAGCCGGTGATCTGCCAGCTCGTCAAGCACTACGATGTGGAGTTCAACATCCTCAAGGCGGAAATCCTGCCCCAGCGCGACGGCTACCTGATTCTGGAAATGAAGGGCCTCAAGGAGAACATCAATTCCGCCCTTGAATACCTCAGGAGCTTGGGGGTCAAGGCGGAGCGCATTGCCGGGCGGGTGCATCGTGATGAGAAAAAATGCTTTCAGTGCGGGGCCTGCACCGGCATTTGTCCGGTCGGCGCACTGCATATTCAGCAGCCTGAAATGACGGTTGTTTTCGAGCCGGAGAAATGCACAGCCTGCGGTCTCTGTGTCACCGGCTGTCCGGTGCGGGCAATGGCGGTTTCCTTTGACCCGGCCACCGAAGAAAGCTGCGTCATGGCTTAATCAGTTCACCACAGCAACAACGCACGACAAGGAAGGCTTTATGAATTCCAGCAGCGGCTCGGCATCTTTTTTCAACAAAGTTCCTTGGACCTTTTTCGTCATCATTTATCTCGTGGTGACGCAGGTTATGGAGATTCCTTTAGACGGCGTGCCGGGCTTTGTCCTGATCGGCCTCGGCGTGTTCGTGCTTTTTGCGGAATTTTTCAAATCCGGCGACATTGGCTTGGCGGTTTTCATGCTGGACGTGATCACGTCCGTGATCGGGCTGGTGGCCGCCACTGTCCTGCTCTGTTATTTGGTCTGGGTGATGGGCCAGCCGCTGACCTTCTACCACTGGTTCGGCTACACCATCCTGCTCGGCGACGCTATTTTCAGCCCGCTCAACTCGTTCCGCACGGCATTGCGGAATTTCGGCGTGGGAGCGTGAAGGATTCTTATGCCGCAATCGTTAGACAAGCTGACCATCAAAGGCTTCAAGTCCATTCAGTCGCTGGAGAATTTTGAACTGCGGAAACTGAATGTGCTGATTGGCGGCAACGGGGCGGGGAAAAGCAATTTCATTGATTTTTTCCGCCTGCTGCGTGCCATGATGGAACTGCCGCTGCCCGGCCTTACCAATACAAGCCTGCACTCTTATGTTGTTACCGAAGGCCATGGCAGTGATGCTTTTTTGTTCAATGGGCCGAAGGTTACGCCTCAGATAGAGGTAGAAACAATGTTTGGACAAAATGGTTATCGCTTCAAATTAGTTCACACCACAGAAGAACTATTTATTATCAATGAAGAGGAAAGATATTATTCAGGAGGATATAAGCCATGGAGAAGGATTGGTGATTGGAGCAATGCTCCTGTCTTGCTTATAGATAAAGATAACGCCGGGTTTTATGGAATACGCAACGCATCTTCCTATGTTTATGAAGCGATATCTTCTTGGAAAATTTATCACTTTCATGACACCAGCAAAAACGCGCCGATGCGCCGTTCGGAGACCGTTGACGACACGGAATATCTCCGATTCGACGCAGCAAATATCGCTCCATTTTTATATCATTTAAAAGAAAATAACGCTGATTCCTATCGGCAAATCGTTGATGCTGTGCGGCTGGTTGCGCCATTCTTTGGTGATTTTATTCTCAAACCAGCGCAGGATAAGGTGCGGCTGAACTGGCATCAAAAAGGCTCTGATTATCCGCTGCGGCCAATCCATCTTTCTGACGGCACTCTGCGTTTTATGTGCCTTGCCACAGCATTGCTTCAGCCGAATCCGCCGTCAACGATGATCATTGATGAGCCGGAATTGGGGCTGCATCCTTACGCCATCGAAATATTGGCGGAACTGATTCAAGCAGCGGCAGAAAGAACACAGCTAATTGTTTCAACGCAGTCTCCATCCTTGGTTGACTGTTTCCAGCCGGAAGATGTGGTGGTGGTCACAAGAGAAAAAGGCGCATCCATCTTCAAGCGGCTGAATGTGCAAGAGCTTTCCGCTTGGCTTGAAGAGTATTCTTTGGGCGACCTTTGGCGCAGAGGCATTGTTGCAGGAGGCCCTGCGCATGAGACGGATTGAGGTTGTCATCATCGCGGAAGGGCCAGCCGAGCAGACCTTTGTGCGTGATATTCTTGCGCCGAACATGGCGATGAAAGGCATTTTTCTACATGCTTCATTGATTGGCAAAAGCGGACATAAAGGCGGCGACATCCGCTTTGAGCGGGCAAAGAGCTATATCGGCAATTTCCTCAAGCAGCGGCCTGATATTTACGTGTCAACGATGCTTGATTACTTCAGAATTGATTCTGATTGGCCGGGAAAAGAGCAAGTCAGCAGGCAAGTAAAGAGCGGAGCTGTGCTTTCCGCCGCCAAGAAAGCCGAGCTGTTGGAAGAGGCAACGCGGCAAAAAGTTGTTGAGAGCTTCGGCGGCAATAATGCAAACCGTCGCTTCATTCCGTACATTTCCATGCACGAATTTGAAGCTCTGCTCTTCAGCAATCCCGTTGTGCTGGCAAAAGAACTCAGTGTTGATCCGAAGATTATTCAAAAAATTCTTGCCGAATGCGGCAGCCCGGAAGAAATCAATGACCGCCCGGAAACTGCGCCTTCCAAGAGAATAGCCGTTTTGACGAACGGATACCGGAAGATTGCAATGGGCAAGACGATTGCTGAAAGCATAGGAATTCCAGTCATGCGGCGGAACTGCCCTCATTTTGACCAATGGCTGACCACTATCGAGCAGCTTCAGAAAGAGCCATAAATTTCAACCATTATAAATAGATATGACTACGTGGAACAAATCATCCTGGAAAAGCAAAACCGCCCTTCAGCAGCCTGAATGGCCTGCGTCGGAGTTGCGTGAAGCCACAGAACTGCTCTCGCATCTGCCGCCGTTAGTGGCTGCGGGCGAAATCCGCGACCTGAAAGCGCACTTGGCCAAGGCGGCCAAGGGCCAAGCCTTTCTGCTCCAAGGCGGCGACTGCTCGGAGGAATTCGCCCGCTGCTCCGCGCCGAACATCAAAAGCACCCTCAAGGTGCTGCTGCAAATGGCCGCAATTCTGACCTACGGCGGCGGCAGGCCGGTGATCAAAGTGGGCCGCATGGCTGGCCAGTACGCCAAGCCGCGCTCCAGCCCGACCGAGATGGTCAACGGCATGGAGCTGCCCAGCTACCGGGGCGACATGTGCAACTCGGTGGACGGCACGCCGGAGGCCCGCAAGGCCGATCCGCAGCGGATGCTCAAGGGCTATTATCTCTCCGCCGCGACCCTGAACCTGCTCCGCGCCTTTGCCCAAGGCGGCTTCAGCTCGCTGCACAACGTGCATAAGTGGAATCAGGAGTTTGTCAAAAATTCACCGGTCGGCGGTTCCTACGAGCAGAGCGTGGCCCGGCAGATCGAGCGGACGCTGACCTTCATGGAGAACATCGGCATCCACACCGACATGCCGCAGATCAAGGAAGTGGAGTTCTTCACCTCGCACGAGGCCTTGTTCTTGGATTACGAGGAGTCGCTCGCCCGCGAGGACTCTGAGGACGAGGTGCGGGGCCGCTGGTACGGCTGCTCTGGCCACATGCTCTGGATCGGCGATCGCACCCGCCAGCTTGAGGGCGCCCATGTCGAATTTCTGCGCGGCGTGCGCAATCCGCTAGGCATGAAGGTCGGGCCGGGCCACAACCCGGAAGAGATCGTCAAGGTGGTGCAGCGGCTAAACCCGGACAACGAGGAAGGCCGGATGACCCTGATCACCCGCTTTGGCGCGGGCAAGGTGGAGCAGTATCTGCCGCCGCTGATTCGGGCGGTGCAGGGCGAGGGCTTGAATGTGCTCTGGTGCTGCGACCCGATGCACGGCAATATCCGCAAGGCCCTGAGCGGCTGCAAGACCCGCAGCTTCGAGGACATCCTCGCCGAACTGAAAAGCTTCTTCGCGGTCTGCGGCAGCGAGGGCGCGATTCCCGGCGGCGTGCATTTTGAGCTGACCGGCAAAGACGAGCAGACCGGCGACGTGACCGAATGCACCGGCGGCGCGTCTGGCCTGAGCGACGAGGGCCTGCGCCGCAACTACTGCACCGCCTGCGACCCCCGCCTGAACGCCGAGCAGTCTCTGGAGATGGCTTTCAGAATTGCGGAGATGCTGAAGGCGAGCTGAGGGGGAACTCTCAGTGCTCTTGATTCGCGCTTCCGCAGTCCGCTGCCGCTTGGCGGCGGACTGCGGAAGCGTTTTCTGCTGAATTTCTGAGTTGATCAATCTGCCTGCCGCAGGACGGTTCAAAAAATCGTCCCTGCCCCCTTCTTGCTGTGAAATTGAGACAAAACGGTAGTTTTCCGCCGGAGGGCCTTCTCGCTTTTTTTGTGTAATTGCAACATTTAAAGAGAAAAGTGTATTTTTCCTCCCCCGCCCCCTTGATTTTCTCCGCCCCATCCCTATTGTTTCGCGCAGTCAAGATGACAGGAACAAGTCCTGTCCAAGCAAGTGAACTTGAGCCGATGCCACGCAGCAGCGCGTCGGCCTGAAAGTCCCTATCAAAAAACATTTGCATCAGGAGGAATTGTCCATGAATATCCGTCCGCTGAATGACCGCATTCTGGTCCAGAGATTGGAAGAAGAAGAGAAAACCGCAGGCGGCATCATTATCCCCGACTCTGCCAAAGAGAAGCCCGCCGAGGGCAAAGTGATTGCTGTCGGCGCAGGCAAGCGGAATGACGCAGGCGAGCGCGTCGCTGTGGATGTCAAAGCAGGAGACCGCGTACTGTTCTCCAAGTACGGCGGCACCGATGTGAAGATAGACGGCCAGAAATACCTGATCATGCGCGAGGAAGACATCCTCGGCGTGATTGAGGGATAAAAGCGCGTCCAGCCTGCTGTTCAACCAAACGTCATCAACGCAACGCTATACAAGGAGTGAAGTGCAATGTCTTCCAAAGAGTTGAAGTACGGTGCCAAGGCCCGCGAGTCCATGCTGAACGGTGTCAACATATTGGCCAACGCCGTGAAAGTCACCCTCGGACCGAAAGGCCGCAACGTCCTGATTGAGAAGTCCTTCGGCGCGCCGGTCATCACCAAAGACGGCGTGACCGTGGCCAAAGAGATCGAACTGAAAGACAAGTTCGAGAACATGGGCGCGCAGATGGTGAAGGAAGTCGCCTCCAAGACCTCCGACGTGGCCGGCGACGGCACCACCACCGCCACCGTGCTGGCTCAGGCCATCTACACCGAAGGCGTGAAGATGGTTGCTGCTGGCGCGAACCCGATGGAGATCAAGCGCGGTATTGACGCAGCCGTTGAGGTTGTTGTCGCCGAGCTGAAGAAGATCTCCAAGCCGACCAAAGAGCAGAGCGAGATCGCTCAGGTTGGCACCATCTCCGCCAACAATGACAAGACCATCGGCAACATCATTGCTGAGGCTATGGACAAAGTTGGCAAAGAGGGCGTGATCACGGTTGAGGAAGCCAAGTCCATGGAGACCTCCTTGGATGTAGTTGAGGGTATGCAGTTTGATCGCGGCTATCTGTCCCCGTACTTCGTCACTGATGCGGAGCGGATGGAAGTCAGCATGAACAACCCGCTGATCCTCATCAACGAGAAGAAGATCTCCAGCATGAAGGACATGCTGCCGATTCTTGAGCAGGTTGCCAAGATGGGCAGGCCGCTGGTGATCATCGCTGAGGATGTGGATGGCGAGGCTCTGGCCACGCTGGTGGTCAACAAGCTGCGCGGCACCCTGAATGTGGCCGCAGTCAAGGCTCCGGGCTTCGGCGACCGCCGCAAGGCCATGCTGGAGGACATCGCTGTTCTCACCGGCGGCCAGGTTATCACCGAAGACATCGGCATCAAGCTGGAGAACGTCACCCTCAACGACCTCGGCACCGCCAAGCGCGTGGTGATTGACAAGGATAACACCACCATCATTGACGGCGACGGCGATAAGGACAAGCTGGCCGCACGGGTGAAGCAGATTCGCACCCAGGCTGACGACTCCACCTCTGACTACGACCGCGAGAAGCTGCAAGAGCGTCTGGCCAAGCTGATCGGCGGCGTGGCCGTGATCAATGTCGGCGCAGCCACCGAAGTTGAGATGAAAGAGAAGAAGGCCCGTGTTGAGGACGCACTCAACGCCACCCGCGCCGCAGTTGAGGAAGGCGTGGTTCCTGGCGGCGGCGTGGCCTTTGTCCGCTGCATCAAGGCGGTAGAGGCACTCCAGCTCGAAGGCGAGCAGAAGCTGGGCAAGCAGATCATCATCCGCGCTCTTGAGGAGCCGGTGCGCATGATCGCGGCCAATGCAGGGCTGGAAGGCTCTGTGGTTGTGGAGAAGGTGAAGGCGATGAGCGGTTCCAACGGCTTCAACGCTGCCACCGAGCAGTATGGCGACTTGGTTGCCGACGGTGTCATTGACCCGACCAAGGTCTCCCGTACCGCGCTCCAGAACGCAGCTTCCGTGTCTGGAATGCTACTGACCACCGAGTGCATGATCGCCGAGGAGCCTGACAAAGAAGGCGCGGCTGGCGGCGGTGGCATGGGCGGCATGGGCGGCGGCATGGGTGGTATGGGCGGCGGCATGGGCGGCATGATGTAAGCAAGCCGTCTGCCTCTGCGCAGCACTGTCTGAACAAGAAAGCGGCAGGCTCTCCGGCAACGGGGAGCCTGCCCTTTTTTTTGCCGACTCTGCTAATTGCCGCTTGACATCAGACCTGATCAAGTATATCATAGTCCCCGTTTGGAGGGGCTATAGCTCAGCTGGGAGAGCGCTTGAATGGCATTCAAGAGGTCAGCGGTTCGATCCCGCTTAGCTCCACCAAAGATTCCGCAGTATCCCGCCGCAACTTCCGCAGTACGTTTGTTCCCGTTTCACCTCTTGCAGCATCTTCTTCACCCTTGAGCCATGCTCCGCACCGCGCTGAACAGTTCTGACGATTTCTCCTTCACCTATGAGCTGGTTCCAGGTCAAGGCTGCTGCGGCAAAAAGGTTGAGCGTTTGCTGGATTTCGCCCGCGCTGTTAAGGCGGACGGAAGAATTAAGGCCCTGTCCGTCACAGACAATCCGGGCGGCAATGCTGCCTTGGCTCCAGCGGCCATTGGCACCGAGCTACTCCGATTGAACATCGAGCCTCTGATCCACTTTTCTCTCAAGGATAAGAACCGCAGTCAAATAGTCAGCCACATCTACCTCTACCAGCGTCTGGGCCTGCGTTCTCTCTTGGTGATGGGCGGCGATTTCCCCAGACCCGGCTACTGCGGCCAAGCGCGTCCGGTCTTTGATCTTGACAGCATTCAGACCCTGCAACTCATGCGTGAGATGGAGAGCGGCCAGCAGCCTGGCTGCATCCTAAGTCACGAGCTGCCGCAGCTCCGCCTCTTCAAGGGCTGCGTGGTTTCTCCCTTCAAGGCAACAGAGGCCGAACAGGTTTGGCAGTTTGCCAACTTACTCCGCAAGGTCCGGGCTGGAGCCGACTTCATTGTCAGCCAACTGGGCTTTGATCTGCGCAAGCTGGAAGAGCTGATGACCCTGCTCCGGCGCGAGCATGTCCGCCTGCCGGTACTGGCCAATGTCTTCATTCCTTCCTTGGCAACAGCGCGGGCTATGGCCGCAGGCAAGGTGCCCGGCGTGCTGCTTCCCCCGGAACTGCTCAAACAGATAGAACGGGAGGAAGCAACTGGTGACAAGCAGGCCCGCCTTGACCGTGCTGCGGCGATGATTGTCCGTTGCAAACGCGGCGGCTGTCGAGGTGTGCATCTCGGCGGCAGCGGGTTGCGTTTCGAGGAAGTCAGCTATATGTTGGACCGCTTTGAGCAGTGGGACAAGGAAGCAGCGCCCTCTTTGCCGCCCTGCGATTTCCCTCTGCACAAGACCTGGTACTTCTACCAAGACAAGGCGGGCCGCAGCGGGGAAGCTGTCCCGCTCACGCCCGGTAGCAAGCGCGGCTTGGTCAAGCTGCGTTCCCTCAGTCATCACCTCTTATTTCAGCAGCAACTCACCAGTAGGCTCTTTGGCCGCATCTGCTTGTTTTGCGCCCAAGGAAGCCGCAGGGCCGCTGCCTTGACCCAAGTTGAACGCTGCATTAAAAGGCTGCTGTTCAACTGCCGCATGTGCGGTGACTGCACCCTGTCCAGCTCGGCCTTTCTCTGTCCGCAAGCCGGGTGTCCTAAGCGGCTGACCAATGGCCCTTGCGGCGGTAGTCACTTAGGATTTTGCGAGGTGCATCCTGAACGCCGCTGCTTCTGGGTGCGGGTGTATGAGCGGCTTGATCAGCAGACTGCTTTGCAGCATCTGGCTGCGCTGCCGCATCTGCCGCCCAAGGACTGGGCCTTGGAGCATAGCTCGTTCTGGATCAGCTTCTTCACCAAACAGCAGAGGGGTAAATGACGAAAGAGCACGGCACGCTGCACGTGGTGGCCACGCCCATTGGTAACTTGGGAGATGTCAGCCAGCGCATGAGAGAGACGCTGGCCGCAGCCGACGTGATTGCCTGCGAAGATACCAGGCACACGCGCAAGCTCCTCTCTCACATGAACATCAGAGCCAAGCTGGTAAGCTGCCGCCGAGAGAACGAGCAGGAGCAGGCCGCCACACTGGTTGCGCGGCTGCTCGCAGGAGAAGATGTGGCCTTCGTCTCTGACGCTGGCACCCCCGGACTTTCCGACCCTGGAGCAGCGGTGGTGCGGGCTGCGAGGGCCGCAGGACTCAGCGTACTACCGGTGGCCGGCCCCTCGGCCTTGGCTACCGCCCTCTCTGTGGCGGGCTTGGACAGCACCTCCTTCTATTTCGGCGGCTTTCCAGCAGCAAAGCCAAGCACACGGCGGAAGCAGTTCGCCGCACTCAAGCTGCTGCCCTGCCCTTTAGTCTTCTATGAGGCCCCACACCGCATCGAGGCTGCTTTGGAGGATTGTCTGGAGGTCTTTGGCGACCGCCCAGCCCAAGTGTTCCGCGAGCTGACCAAGCTGCATGAGGAGCATCTCTCCGGGCTGCTGTCCGAGCTGCTCGCTGCCTTGCGGGGCAGAGCTAAGGGCGAGATGGTACTGATCGTCACCGGCTGTGAGCCTGCTACAGGGGAGAAAGAAAAGCCGGACAACTTAGATGAGCTGATCCTCTGGCACCGGGAGCAAGGCAGCTCACTCAAGGACGCTGCTCGCCAGATCGCAGCTGACCTTGACCTGCCCAAATCACAGGTTTATCAGCAGGCACTGAAGCTGTGGAGCGCGTAAGGTCCTCCTATTTTACCCCTGCCGACCCAGCCCCGCAGCAGCCCCGCCCGCCTTCCGTCTTCTGTGGCCAGCAAGCCCAGCATTTCCTTGACAAAGACAGCAGAGCTTTTTAGGATGAGCAACAGCGGCGGACAGACAGCCCGCCGTGCCTGACAGCAGGCAAACTCACCGGTGCGTTCAGCAGGAACACACTGGTGTGTTACCTGGGAACTGACTGGTGTCTTCCTTGGTAACTCACTGGTGAGTTGCCTGACAACTCACCAGTGACATCCAACCGACATAACCAGTATGGAACTTTCAAACAGCGATGACAGGAAGCAAGGAGACAAATGGAAACTGTAGCCTTTGCAACCGTGGCGCGCAATGGCATCATCGCCATTCCCGAAGAGTATCGGACGCTCTTTCCTGAGACAGTTCATGTGGTCGTTCATATTGAGCCGATAGCCAGACAGGAAGGAGCGAGCGCACAGTTCAGGGCGGTCAGAATTTCTACCAAAGGATTCAAGCTCAACCGGGAAGAGGCGAATGAACGGCAGG